>JAGOHE010000061.1 GCA_017996315.1 Kiritimatiellia bacterium
ACGTATATCTCAATGGGGCGATCCACGGAATGACCCGGGCCGAGACGAGCGCCAAGATGGACGAGATCGTCGAGTTCTCAGGCTGCGCCCGCTATATCGACACCCCCGTCAAACGCTATTCCAGCGGGATGATGGTCCGGCTGGGCTTCGCCGTCGCCGCGCATCTCGAGCCGGATATCCTCATTGTGGACGAAGTGCTCGCCGTCGGTGACGCCGAGTTCCAGAAAAAATGCGTCGGTAAAATGCAGGATGTCGCCGGGCATGGGCGGACGGTGCTGTTTGTCAGCCACAACATGGGCGCGGTGGCCGACCTGTGTTCGCGCGCGCTCATCGTTCGAGAAGGCAGCATCGCGGACGAGGGCGATACCGACCAGATGATCAAACGGTATCTGTCGGCGCATGCGGATGCGGGAACCGTGGATTTGACTCACTGGTCGGGCGCTCGTCTCGGCGACGGCCCCCTGCGGTTTACTTTTGCCCGGACGCTCAACAGCCAGGGGCAGGTCTGTTCGCAATTTGCCGCCGGAGAGCCGTTGCGGATCGTCATGGGGCTGGATGTTCCCGAAAGTATGCGGAAGAAATCCTGCATGCTTGCCGTCTCCATCGCCAACGCACAGGGACAACGGATCTTTCACTTGGTTAGCACGGACCCCGGTGGGTTGGAAACCCTGAACGATTCCCCATCCACTGTGGAAATCGAAATTCCGTCGCTGATCCTGAATGACGGGCAATACTATATAACCCTTTGGGCGGGGGATGGGCATCGCTTTCGGCACGACAGACTAGAAGATTGCCTGGCGTTCAGGGTGGATTCGTCCGCTCAAGGGCGTTCTTTTTGTTTGGGGCTGGTCCGGCAGGTTGCCCGGTGGCGGCTATGCGACAGCGTGATGGATACTTGAAAGACATGCCCAGACGACGGTTGCCATGAGCCATAAGCTTCGCCGGATCATCGAAACATGCGCGGGCGCGCTGGGCGGGCGTACAGGGCGAGCCATCTGGCGAGCCTTGGAACACTATCGGTTGCCGCCGCCGCAGGTCGTCTCTTGGGGCGGAAGCCAGTCTGCGATTCGATGGTCGTCATCACGCTGTGTTCTTTTGTTGACGGATCACCGCCATGTCTTGGATTAGAAAAATCGTCCGCCTTGTCCGACCCGCGCGTCCTCTATCCGTTGAGGAGGCCTCGGACCGGTATATCTCCCGCCTGCGGTCGTTGGGGGTTCGCATCGGGGAAGGTTGCCGGGTCTATTCGCCTTCCAGCGTAACGATCGATGTCACGCAGCCGGAGCTCGTCGTGTTGGGCAATAAGGTAATGATCACCAAGGGCTGTATTATTTTAACGCATGGGTTTGAATGGTGCGTTCTTCGAGAGCTGCATCCGGGGGAAATCTTCGGTTCCGCGGGAGCGGTGACCATTGACGATAATGTATTTTTCGGAATGGGCAGTATCATTACGAAGAATGTGCATATTGGCGCGAATTGTGTAATCGGGGCAGGCAGTGTGGTGACCCGGGATATCCCCTCCAATTCCGTCGCGGCCGGCAATCCGGCTAGAGTGCTCATGTCCATCCAAGCCCTGTATGAGCGCACGGTCGCGCGCCAGGTGGACGAAGCGAAGGCGTACGCTCGATCCATTGTTGCGGCGCGTGGACGCAAGCCCCAACTCTCTGATTTCAAGGAATTTTTCTATCTATTTGCCACGGCCGATGAAGCGGAAGCCGCGGGCCTGGATGTGCGGCGCCAGACAACGGAGCAGCACTACGATGTATTCAAAGCCATGCATCGGCCCAAGTTCGCCTCTTTTGCGGAATTTTTGCGCGAGTGCGGCATTGATCCATAAGCGACCCTTGCCTAATCGAATCACGCCATCCAAGTTTTTCCGCCATGGCAGTAACCGATGGAAATCCTTCCAGGCGGATGTCGGTTACGGATGGCGGATGATTCAAGGTCGGGTGCTTTGTATTCTGTTGCGACACCGTCATCCGCGTGAGGTAATATTTGTCGCTGTCAACGCGCTGGGATTGAGGTTGTTTGAAACCATGCTGCCGCTTTTTCGCGGGTTGCAGGTGCGCTTCTCGGTCATGCCATCTCCGCGCACCGCGCTGACCGATGAAGAGATCCGTCAGTGGGCGCGCGAGAACCATGTTGATTTTTGGCCCCGGGATGGGGCTTTGCGGCAATTTTGGCATCTCATGGTTTTTTCAGATCATGACAAGATGGATGTCTTTCCCCCGACGATTACAAAGCTTAGGGTGGGACATGGAATATCCCGAAGCAAAATGGTGGGGGGTGTCCCATATCGTTATGCGCCCCAATGGTGCATGCATCGTGGCCGGGTGTTCTTTTCCCGCATGTTCGAGGCCAGCGAGGACGCGGCCCATTGGGCCATGGCGTATAATCCAGCCTTGAAGGGCCGGGTCGTTGCGGTGGGCGATCTGGCGGCGGATCGTCTGCTGGCGCTGCGGTCGGAGAGAGAGCGCCTGCGCTCTGAAATGGGGTATATCCCCAATGAGCGGGTGGTGTTGTTCCAGTCCACTTTTGGCCCCTCATCCCTGATGGAGACCTATGGCCGCGGAGTCATTGAGGCCTTGGTGCGATTGGCATCCACGGGCGGCCTGAAATGCATCCTGCAGTCGCATCCCAAGCATTGGGCGGGGCCGGATTCCACGTGGCGTGATATCCTTCTATCGCAGGAGGGGAAGCCGGGGGTCCGGATTCTTCATGCCGGCGAGGATTGGGTCCCGGCCATGATCGCCAGCGACCTGGCGGTGACCGATCACACCTCGCTGACTCTGACCTATAGCCTGCTGGGGAAGCCGATTCTCTTTTTCCAACACCCGGATACCGTCCACCTTCCGGGCGGACCGTTCGAACACCTTGCGCGAATCCTGCCGCGTTTGTCCTCTCCGGAAAATCTTGCTGCGGATCTCGATCGTGCGGAGCGCGAATTTCCGGCTTCAGAGGTGGCAAAAGTCACAGAAATAATTCTGTCCTATCCCGGCGAAGCCGCTCCGCGAATGCGCCGGGAACTGTGCAAATCACTGAATCTCCATGCCGCATAGTTCCCCGCCATTTTTCTCCGTGGTCCTGCCGGTCTACAATCGCGCGGCGCTGGTCGGCCGAGCCGTGAAGAGCGTGCTGGATCAGACGGAGGCGGATTGGGAATTGCTGGTGGTGGATGACGCCTCGACCGACGAGACGCCGGAAGTTCTGGGCCAGTTTGAGGATCCCAGAATTCGCATCCTTCGGAATGCGCGCAACCTCGAGCGCAGCGCATCACGAAATCGCGGCATCGGAGAAGCGCTCGGTTCGTATATCTGCTTTCTGGACAGCGACGATTATTATCTGCCCCAGCACCTTGCCACCCTGCGGGAGCGAATCCGATCGTGCGGGCGCGAGGATGCGATCATCAGTCTGTCGGTTCGTCGTAAGTTTGCGGATCGGTCCGTGGATATTCTATCCGCGAGCCGCACCGATTCGTCTCTCACTTCGACGGAGCAGGTCATAGCCCATCACATTCCTATCAACACGGTCGCCGTGCCGCGCGGTCGGCTTCCGAATCCGGCTTTCGATGTTCGCTTCCATATCAACGAGGATGTACGGCTGTTCGCGCAACTCGCGGCATCGGGAACGCCGATCCTCTATTTCGACGAGGTGACATCCGTGTGGTTTTGTGATGGATGGAATACCAAATGCCAGTATGCGGATTATATGACCCCGCAGATCGAGTGCATGAGAGATTTGTTCTCCCAGCCGGCCATTCGGGCAGCTACGCGACGAGCGTTTCGTCGGACGTATTTGGGCAACTTGTATGTGGGGTTAACCCATCAGCGCTGCGAGCAGCGGCGGCCAGTCCGGGCCATGGGCTCCGCCTTTCATGCCGCCATGCTGCTTCGGATGAATCGTGAGGCCCGCTCTGCCATGGGACATTCGCTCTACTCCTTCCCCGGCGGACGGATTATGAAAAGAACCGTGGCGTCGCTGCGCGGACGCGCGCTGGCGGGCGGCGAATCGCGGGCGATCTGAGGCGGTCATGGCCGGCAGCCAACTGTCCTTGACCATCTGTGCCTACGACGGGCGGGGCTATTTCGGCGGCCCGCTGGAATGGTACAAACGCCTGGCTCCCGCGTTGCGCGAAGTCGGGATCGAAACGCGTTTCCTGTTCATCACCGACCATCCGCCGGCAGAGTGCGGCACGTATCGGTATCTGAAAGACGCGGGATTCAATTGTCGGGCATTACCCCGGCACAGCTTGAGTCAGCTCCGCGATTACACCGAACCCCGGGTGCGCTGGATTCTTCGGCAACTGCGGAGAAATCCCCCCGATTTATTCCTGGCTAATCTTTCCGTACCCGCCTGTTTCGCGGCGCGCTGGGCGCGGGAGGCCGGCATCCCATCGGCCCCGGTGGTACATTCCGATGATCCGTTCTATACCGCGATGGCGGAAGAATTCCTGGGTCAACCGGGACCCTACCGTTTTGAAGTTGTAGTATGCGTGTCGCGCATGCTGGAGCAGTCGCTGCAAGCGCGGGGATCGGGCCGGATTGAACACATCCCCTGCGGCACACCCGTGCCTTCCCGGAGAACGGAATGGCCGGGTAACGGTCCCTTGCGCATCGCGTATGTCGGGCGGCTGGTGGACAAGGCCAAGCGAATAGGATTGCTGGCGGACGCCTTCTGCCGGGCGGTACTCGCCGTCCCCGGGACGGAAGCCATTTTGATTGGGGATGGGCCGCAACGGATGGAGGTCGAACAGATCATCCAGAGCCACGGTTGCGGCGGCCGCGTGACATTAACCGGCCGGATGGATAGCTCAGGCATCCAGGAGCGCCTGCTGGATTGCCACGTCATTGTACTGCTCTCCGACTTCGAGGGGCTGCCGATGGCGCTGCTCGAGGGCATGGCGTGCGGAGCGGTCCCGGTATGCCTGAGCATCCGGAGCGGTATTCCGGAGCTGGTCGAGCATGAACAGACGGGATTGCTCGTACAGGATCGCGGGGAGAGTTTTGTCGAGGCCATCCGCCGCCTGAGAACGGATCGAGCGCTATGGGAGCGGCTGTCCGCAGCCGCGCGCCAGCGCATCGAAGCCCGGTATTCGATGCCCGTCGTGGCGCGGCAATGGCGGGATTTGATCGAGAGCCTACGAGTGCCGCCGGCTGGCCGTCGCCCCATCCGTATTCCACATCGGTTGAAGTTGCCGCCCGTCCATCCGGGGCTCGCAGGTGACGACCGCCGCTGGCCGGGTTGGGGCGGATATGCACGCCGCCAATTCCATCGAATCGGCCGCCGCTGCGGGAGGCAATCCTTGGAACCAGGATGATTGCAAGCGAGATAAAATCACCCCGGGTGGCCGTAGCAGTCGGCTCGTTTTTGGGCTACACCAATGCGTGGATTTATCGGCAAGTTACCGGCGAGCCGTCCCGGGCCAGCCTGGTGCTCTGCGGCCATCGGGAAGGTGAGCGGGAGTTTCCCTTCGACCCGGTGATCTGCTGCCCCGACCGGCCCCCACGGCTGTTCCGCAAAGTGCGGGGCAAGCTGTGGAAGGTATTCCGGCATGCGCCTCCCCGGTTGTCGCGATCCCGACGTTATACCTACCGCCGGGCGTTGATGGCGCACCGCATTGAACTGGTGCATGCCCATTTCGGTACTGTGGGAGCGCAATATGCCGCGCTGTGCCGCGAGATGGGCATTCCGCTGATCCAGACCATTCACGGGCACGACATCACATCATCGTGGCGGCGTTGGCCGGCGTACGCCGAACTGATGCGGCGGCTGTTTCACGAGTGTCCTTTCTTTGTCGTCATTTCGCAGGAAATGGGGCGGCGGCTTGAGTCGCTCGGCTGTCCGCGGGATCGCATTCGAGTTTCGTATCTGGGCGTCCCTCTGGATGAATTCCCCTTCATACAACGCGGGGACCGGCGGGGTCCCGTCCGGTTTCTTCATGCGGGACGGCTGGCCGAGAAGAAAGGGGTTCCCGATCTGGTGCGCGCGTTTTCGAAGGCATTTCCGGAGTCGGGAACGGCGATGCTGGACATCGTGGGAGAGGGAGAAGAGAGAGCACAGGTGGAGGCCGCAATTCAGGAATGCCAACCGTCGAACCCGGTCACTCTCCGGGGCAAGCTTTCAATCGCGGATTTGGCCGAGGCCCGGGCGGCGGCGGATGTCTTTGTGCTGAACTGCCGGACGGATTCCCATGGCACTCAGGAAGGGCTTCCCATCTCCACCCTGGAGGCGGCATGCACCGGTCTGCCCGCCATATCCACATTCCATGCGGGCATACCCGAATCCATCCGCGATGGTGAAACCGGCGTGCTGGTGGTTGAGCGCGATCATGAAGCCCTCGTTATAGCATTGCGACAGATGCTCGATCGCAATCGCCGGCTTGCCATGGGCCGCTCCGCCCGTGATTTTATGGAACGAGTATTCGGCGTGCGCGCATGCAACGCGATCCTTGGCCAGCTGTACAGAGAAGCCGTAGCCTCCTGGGAAATCGGCGCGCATCAGACACGGTGAGCAACCTTTGGATTCCAAGATGAACTTAGTCACTGGCGGACTCGGCTTTATTGGCAATGAACTGGTACGGCAACTCAAGTCCACGGGGCAGCCCGTGGCCATTCTCGACAACCGCAATCGGGTCGCGCCGGATATCGAAGACATTGCCGACGTGCCGCTGTACGAAGCGGACATCACCGATCGGGCGGCGGTGCGGGCGGTCATGGCGGAGGTAAAGCCGCATCGCGTGTTCCATCTGGCCGCGATTCACTTCATTCCGGAATGCAACGCCAATCCCGGAAGGACGCTGCGGGTCAACGTGGAAGGAACCCAGACGATTTTGGATGAAGCGGGCCAAGCCGGGGTGGAGCATGTTCTATTCGCGTCCAGTGGCGCGGTCTATGCGGACTCTCCCGATCCATTGACGGAGACATCGCCTGTGCAACCGGTGGATATCTACGGTTGGAGCAAGAGTATGGGCGAAGATCTGTGTCGCTGGCATGCCGCAAGCCGCGGCCTTCCGATCACCGTCTGCAGGTTCTTTAATAATATAGGTCCTCGTGAAACCAATCTGCACATCGTACCGGAAATTCTGTTTCAACTTCGAACGGGACGGGCGCTGAAACTCGGCACATTGACGACAGTCCGGGACTACATCACGACCGCTGACACCGCACGGGCATTGATCCGATTGGCGCCCATGTGTCCGTCTCCGATTCGCGTCGTGAATATCGCAACCGGGCATGGAGCGTCCGTTCAAGACCTGGTCAATCTTCTGTCGGAACTCCTGGGCGATCCGATCGCCATCGAACTAGATATGGCTAGGGTTCGCAAAGCCGACAAGCAGATTCAAGTGGCGGATATGGCCCTGCTGAGGGGTCTGCTGGACTGGGCGCCCTCAACGGGGTTGCGTGACGCGTTGGCGGCGCTGTTGCGGTATGAGGAATTGGCCCCCCATTGCTGAATTTCATCGCTGGAATAGAATGGCTGACAACAACTTTATATCGAATGTTGGGCTGGTCTGGCTATGTCTGATTTCATTTATTCGTCAAAAATGACATTCTAGATGCTTTTCAACTCATACGCTTTTCTGCTGTTTTTCGCCGTTGTTCTTCTCTTGCACAATGCGCCTCTCTCGTGGCGCGTGCGGAAGTTAATCCTTCTGGCAGCCAGTTACCTGTTTTATGCCGCATGGAATCCTCCCTTTGTAATCCTGTTGTTGATCTCCACATTGATTGATTGGATCGCGGCAAGGGGAATTGCTTCCGCGCGTTCAAGCGGCAGGCGTCGAGCGTGGCTGATTGTGAGTTTATCGGCAAACCTCGGCATTCTAGGCTATTTCAAGTACGGCGGTTTTTTCCTGCAGAACTTCTTATCGGCGGCAACCGCACTCGGATTTGATGTCCATCTTGCTGTTCCCAGTATAATTCTTCCCATAGGAATATCGTTCTACACATTTCAAACGATGTCTTATACCATAGATATCTACCGGGGTCAGTCAAAGCCGTCCCGGTCATTTTTAGACTATGCGCTTTACGTAACATTCTTCCCCCAGTTGGTGGCCGGTCCGATCGTGCGCGCCGGAGAGTTTCTTCACCAATGCGTCGAGCCCAAGCGAACAACTGCCAAGAATCTTGCTTGGGGTATGATGTTATTTGTCGGGGGCCTTTTCCAGAAGATGGTGGTGGCAGACCTGTTCATGTCATCGGTAGTGGAGCAGGTGTTTGAATCCAAGATCGCCCCCAGTTTCCTGAGTGCATGGACGGGAACCCTGGCCTTCGCCGTCCAGATCTTATGTGATTTCGCGGGTTACTCCTCGTGCGCCATCGGGATAGCCATGACACTCGGCTTCTCGCTGCCGACCAACTTCCGCTTCCCATACGCCGCCATCGGATTCTCTGATTTCTGGCGGCGGTGGCACATCAGTCTTTCTACATGGCTACGAGATTGCCTCTATATATCCCTGGGGGGCAACCGGCAAGGCAGGCTCAGAACGCACATCAACCTGATGCTGACCATGCTTCTCGGTGGATTGTGGCATGGCGCGGCATGGCGGTTTGTGGTGTGGGGAGGGCTGCATGGGATCTATCTTGTGCTCGAACGCGAGTTGAGCAAGCGCAGCATCGGTCGGTGGATCGTGTGGCATCGTCCGGTGGGCAGGGTGCTGCTCGGGGCATTAACTTTCTTTCTCGTCTGCTTGACTTGGCCATTCTTTCGCGCCGATAGCTTCTCTTTCGCATGGGCCATCGTCACCTCGATGTTATTGCCTCAACGCGGCTTTGAACTCAACGGGCTGGCTGTGAACGACGTGCTGACCGTCTTCGGTATTACGGGTTGTGTCCTTGCGGTGCATGGGTTCATGCGTTCACGCAACGTTGAGTCGGCAGTCGCAGGCGTCCGATGGTGGGTGCTGGGCATGGCCTTGTCGTTCATGCTCTATGCCATTCTGTGTTCCTTTGCCGGGGAAGACCGTGCCTTCATCTATTTCCAATTCTGAGGTTCAGCGGATCATACCCGTCTTGCGGTACGGCCGCACGTGGGGCCTGGCGTTCGGTCTGTTCGTTTTGCTGCTCGCGGGCGCAGAATTATTCTTCCGCCATCAAGGCCACGTGCCTTCGGTGACCGACGACAAGGTGCTCTGGGCGCATGAGCGCAGTCGATTGTACCCGTCTGATGGACGTCGTGCGATTGCGCTGCTCGGCGCATCGCGGCTGCAGCTGGGCGTGGTCCCCAATGTCTTGGCGCGTGAACTGCCGGGGACGAGGCCCGTGTGTCTGGCCGTGGACGGGCACAGCCCATTTTCATTTCTGGAAGATCTTGCCGCAGACGAGAAGTTCCGAGGCATCGTTGTCTATGAGGCGACGCCACCAGTAATGGCGACACCCGAAGTGGATGCATGGTTATCGTATTACCACGGGGAATATCTGACGGCGGCCTCCGCTGATGAACGGGTGAGCATGGCCATTCGAGTCTTTCTGCAGAAACGGTTGGTGATCACAACCTTCTGGGTTAACATTCGCCGGCAGATCGGCTACCTCTTCCAAATTCCGCTGGATCATGTCGTGACCCGTGAGGACCGTTCTCGGCAGGGGTGGTATGACACGAGAATGTCGGCAAGTGAAAGGTTGCGACGGCGATCGGGGCGGTTGATCCCGCCAGACAAGGCAATCCCGTCAGCTGCCTTTTCCAGCCAGCAGTTTGAAGAAACGGTTTTCTCCAAGATCGCGCCACTTGTGAAGCGACTCCGTGAGCATGGCGCCGAGATCGTGTTCCTCCACATGCCCATGCCCGATCGCCATCCCGATGTTGCCTGCTATCCTCGGGCACTGTATTGGGATCGCATTGCTCCATTGACGGGCGCTACTACCATCCATCCGGATGACTATCCGTCATTGCGTGGGTTCCAGTGTCCGGACGGATCGCATTTGAATGCAGACGATGCCGTTAGATTCACGGTATCGCTGGCTGAGCTGCTCAAAACGTTAGTTGAAGACTCCAGATGATACATTGCCGAGGGAGAGCCCCTATACGGGCATAAAAACAATCCGCAAGATATGCCCGGCAGGCGATGAGTATATACACGGGTGTAATCCGCGGCGATGTCATATGAATACTTCCGTTTTCTGCCTCATTTGTCATAACGAAAACGGAAACACGCTGCATCGGGTCAAGGAGATGATGTTTGGCTCGGGCGACGTGTTTTTGTATATGGAATGCGCCTCATGTCATTGCCTGCAACTGGTTAACCCTCCCGACGATCCCGGAAAATATTACCCCAGGGATTACTACAGCCTTGCGGCGCGTCCGCGGTTACCGCGCAATTCCATGAAGCGCAAATTGCGGTTGGCCAGAGACCATTATGCGGTTTTCGGCCGAGGCTGGTTGGGCCGCATTGTGTATGCGCGCATGCCGAATGAGGCGCTGGCCGCGCTGTCCAAGGTTCAACTTCACGGAACGATGCGCATTTTGGATGTCGGGTGCGGATCGGGCGGGCTCTTATTTATTCTGGCTCATTTGGGATTCCAAAATCTTTCGGGCATTGATCCCCATATTGCGGACGATGCGGAACTATTGGATGGGAAGGTGCGAATCGAAAAGACCAGCCTGTCTGGTTTTCATAAGCATATGGGCGCATGGGATATGGTCATGATGCATCACTCCCTGGAGCACATGCCAGATCCCCAAGCCGCCCTCCATGCGGCAGCCGCCTTGTTAAAGCCCGGCGGCATGCTGCTGATTCGTACCCCCACAGTATCGTCATATGCCTGGAAGCATTACGGTCCGGATTGGTTCCAGATTGACGCGCCCCGACATAACTTCATTCATTCCATCGAGAGCATGCGCCACCTCGCTGAAGCAACGGGGTTTGAGGTGAGCGATGTGATCTACGATTCGTCCGAAGCCCAGTTTCTGGCCAGCGAGCAGTATCGCCGGGGCATACCCCTGAAATCGGAGCGATCCTATCGGATAAATCCCCAAGCCGCTGGTTTCAGCCGCGCTGATATTCGAGAATATCGCAAGCGAGCAGCAAAGCTGAATGCTATGCAGCAGGGCGACCAGGCCGCCTTCTATCTGCGCAAGAGAAGTGCGGCCCCGTCCGGTGAGATCAGATGAGAACAGTTTTGATATTCGCCCACGAGTGCGCACCGTTTCATCGCGTGGAGTCCACTATTGGCGCGCAGCGGCCGGCGCAATTTGCCAAGCATCTGCCGAAATATGGCTGGCGGGCCATTGTGCTCTGCCGGGACGCGTCCGCGGAGGCCAGTGTGGAGCGTGTGGGCAATGTCC
>JAGOHE010000239.1 GCA_017996315.1 Kiritimatiellia bacterium
CAGTAGGCCCGTCCGTTCATGGTATGTCCGCCGAGATCCACGGTATCCCGTCCGAGGCAGACCTCCTCGTACACCGTCGCCTCCGGATTGAGGGCATCGCGCATCTGATCCACATGCGCGGGAACCACCGACTCGCCCACGCGCAAGGCTCCGGATAGCGGCAGCTCCTGCCCGAGGATCATCCGAAATAATGTCGTCTTGCCCGCCCCGTTGCCGCCGATCACTCCCACAATGCCGCCGCGCGGCAGGTCGAAGTTCACATGTTCCATCAGCAGGCGATCGCCGTAACCGAAGGAGAGATTCTCCGCGCGGACCACGAGGTCGCCAAGGCGCGGACCGGCGGGGATCTGAATCTGCACCTCTTCCTCGCGGGTATCCACCTCCTGCGCGGCCAGCTCCTCATAGCGCTTGAGCCGGGCGAGATTGCGCGAATGGCGCGCGCCCGCGCTCATGCGGACCCACTCCAGCTCGCGTTCCAGCAGCCGGCGGCGGGAGGCCTGCTGTTTCTGTTCCCGCGCGAACATCGCCTGCCGCTGCTCGAGCCAGGATTCATAGTTGCCCTTGAACGGCAACGCGCGGCCCTGGTCGAGCTCGAGAATCCATTCGGTCACGCGGCTGAGAAAATACCGGTCATGCGTGACGCAGATGATCGTGCCGGGAAATTTCTGGAGATACTGCTCCAGCCAGTCCACCGACTCCGCGTCCAGATGGTTCGTCGGCTCGTCGAGCAACAACACATCGGGGTTGGACAGGAGTAGCCGGCACAAGGCCACGCGGCGGCGTTCGCCGCCGGAAAGCACGCGGATTTTCGCGTCGTCGGGCGGCAGCCGCAGGGCGTCCATCGCCTGCTGAATCTGTCCGTCCAGATTCCACAGATCGTTGGCGTCAATGAGATTCTGAATCCGGTCGTATTCCTCGTTTACCGCGGAGGTTTCTTCGGGCGAAAGCGTTTCTCCGAGTTTCGCGCACAGTTGGTCATAGCGATCCAGCACCGCGCGCGCCGCCGCCGCACCCTCCTCCACCGCCTGCGCGACCGTGTGCTCGGGATCCAGCCTCGGCTCCTGCTCCAAGTGGCCAATCCTCGCGCGCGGCGCGCGGCGGGCGGTCCCGCTGATGTCGGTGTCTTCGCCGGCGAGCACCCGCAAGAGCGACGATTTTCCCGATCCGTTCGGACCGATGACGCCGATCTTCGCTCCAAAGAAGAACGACAGCGTGACGTCGTCCAGGATCGCGGTCTTGCCCGCGAATTTGGACACACGTTCGAGCTCAAACACATATTCACCGGCCATGGAATATCCCCTTGGAGTGGGCGGAGGGCATCGGTCGGCGCGCGGGCCGCCGGGGCGGTTAGCGCTACTTCACTCGAACGCCCGGAGGAAGTTCGCCGCCGTCCACCATCAACACGCGAACGGTCTCTTCCGACGAGGCGGCCAGCAGCATGCCGCGCGATTCGACCCCCCGGATTCGGGCCGGCGCGAGGTTGGCGACGACCACAATGGTGCGGCCCACCAACGATTCCGGCGTGTAATGCTTCGCAATGCCCGCGACAATCTGGCGGGGGCCGTCCCCGGCGTCCACCTGCAATCGCAGGAGCCGGTCCGCGCCATCCACGCGTTCGGCGGATAGCACCCGCGCGGTACGCAAATCCAGCTTGGCGAACTCGTCATAGGCCAGTTCCGCCGGCGGCGCGACGGGAGTGCGCGCGGATTTCGCCGATTTTGCTGGTTTTGCCGGCTCAGCCGGAGCCGCGGGCGCAACGGGCACGGCCGGCGGCGGTTCCGTCCGAACCTTGGATGGCGCGGAGACGGTTTCATCCAGGGATTGGATGCGCGGAAAAAGTGGAGCGCCCGGCGGGGGCAGTTCGGCTCCGGGGGTCACGCCATTCACGATCCGAGCCTCCTTCATGACCGGCGTCTTTTCGATTCCCAGCGCGGCGCGCAGTTCGTTCATTTTATTCGGCATCACGGGCGCCAGCAGCGCGGACACGGCGCGCAGACCGTCCGCCGCGGCATAGAGCGTATCGCAAAGCGGCTGCCGGTCGGCCTGCTTCGCCTGCGTCCACGGCGCGCGCACTTCGAGAAAACGGTTTCCTTCGCGTACGGCGGCGATCACCGCCGCGAGTCCGGCATCGAGATGGAACGACGGCAGCCCCTCTTCCAGACGGTCGGCTGCCGTGGTAATCGCGGAGCGCAGCGCGGCGATTTCCGGCTGTTCGCCCGCGTTCGCCGATGGCTCGGGTACGCGTCCCCCCAGGTAGCGATGAATCATGGACACCACGCGGCTGAGCAGATTGCCGAGATCGTTCGCGAGGTCCGCGTTGATGCGGCGCACAAACGCGTCCTCGCTGAAATTCGCGTCCTGCCCGAGCGTCATTTCCGCCATGAGAAAATATCGGAACGCGTCCACGCCATAGCGATCCATCATGTCCATCGGATTGATCACGTTGCCCAGCGACTTGCTCATTTTGGTCTGGCCGATCAGCCACCAGCCATGCGCGAAAATCGTGCGCGGCATGGGCA
>JAGOHE010000240.1 GCA_017996315.1 Kiritimatiellia bacterium
TCGGGGAGGCGCCCGGAACGTATGATGGAATCGTCTTCAACCCCGCCGCGTATACGCACACCAGTGTCGCGTTGCGCGACGCGCTGCTGGCCGCCGGCCTGCCCTGTGTGGAAACGCACTTGAGCAATCCGGCAGCGCGGGAGGAATTCCGGCACCGTTCGCTCACCGCGCCGGCGTGTGTCGGGGTGGTCGCCGGTTTCGGCGCGGCCAGTTATCGGCTTGCATTGGAAGGGCTGGTCGGGTATCTCCAACGGAGAGCCGGTTCATCTTCGTCCGCCGCCGGCCATTGAGTGTCATTCAGGATCGAACGCAGCATACCAAGGAGAGGCCCCATGGACATCCGCGAGATCAAAAAAATCGTCGAAATGATGAAGGAAAACGACCTCACGGAATTTGAGATGGAGGACCAGGGTTTCCGGCTGGGCGTAAAACGCCGCTCCGGCGCGGAACCGATCGTGGTCCAAGCCGCCCCCGCGCCGATGGTGGCGGCGCCCGCGATGATTCCGGCGACCGCACCGGCGGGGGCTCCGGCCTCCCCGCCCGCGGTGGAGGATGACGCGGACCTGGAGGCGATCAAATCGCCGATCGTGGGCACCTTCTATCGCGCCGCGTCGCCGGATGCCGATCCCTTTGTGTCCGTCGGCAGCACGGTCGAACCCGATACGGTGGTGTGCATCGTCGAAGCCATGAAAGTGATGAACGAGATCAAGGCCGAGGTACGCGGCGTCATCCGGAAGATTCTGGTGGAAAATGCGGCGCCGGTGCAATTCGGCCAGCCGTTGTTCAAAATTGAGCCGCTCTAATCGCGAGGAACCTTCCATGTTCGAACGCGTCTTGATCGCCAATCGCGGCGAGGTTGCGGTCCGGGCCATCCGGGCGTGCAAAGAGCTGGGGATCCACACGGTTGCGGTGTATTCGCAGCCCGACGAGCGCTCGCTGCATGTGCAGATGGCCGATGAGGCGATCTGCATCGGCCCGGCCCCGACGCGCGAAAGCTATCTCAAGATCGCCAACATTATCAGCGCCGCCGAGGTGGCCGATGTGGACGCGATTCATCCCGGCTACGGGTTTCTCTCCGAGAACGCGCATTTCGCGGAAATCTGCGAAAGCTGCAACATCAAGTTCATCGGACCCAGTTCGGACAGCATCCGCCGCATGGGCGACAAGGCGATTGCCCGGGACACGATGAAGAAGGCCGGCGTTCCGATCACACCGGGCAGCGAGGGTATTGTCCGCACGAAGGAGGAGGCGCTGGAAATCGCCAAGCGGATCGGCTATCCCGTGCTCATCAAAGCCGTCGCCGGCGGAGGCGGCAAGGGCATGCGCGTGGCCCGCAACGATGTCAGCCTGGCGCAAAGCTTCCTGACCGCCAGTTCCGAAGCCGAGCGCGCTTTCGCCAACGCGGCGGTGTATATCGAAAAGTATGTCGAAAATGCGCGGCACATCGAGGTTCAGATCATCGGCGACAGCCACGGAACGATCGTCGCCCTCGGCGAGCGCGACTGCAGCATTCAGCGCCGCCACCAGAAACTGCTCGAAGAGTCGCCCAGCCCCGCCTTGACGGCGGACGTTCGCAAAAAGCTCCACCGCACGGCCGTCATGGCCGCCGACGCGGTCGGCTATGTCAATGCCGGAACGATCGAGTTCCTCTATGACGGGAACGCGCGCGAGTTTTATTTCATGGAAATGAACACGCGCATTCAGGTGGAGCACCCGGTGACGGAGGAGGTGTGCGGCGTCGATCTCGTGAAAGAGCAGATCCGGGTGGCGTTCGGCGAGAAGCTGTCGTTCAGCCAGAAGGACATCGAGATGCGCGGCCATGCGATTGAAGTGCGCGTGAACGCCGAGGATCCCTATCGTAATTTCACGCCCTCGCCGGGGCTGGTGAATTTCGTGCATTTCCCCGGAGGGAGGGGGGTGCGGATCGAATCGCATGTGTATAACGGGTACGAGATCTCGCCGCACTACGACAGCATGATCGCCAAAATTATCTGTCGCGGGAAGGACCGGACCGAGGCGATCGCCCTGATGGCGCGCGCCTTGTCCGAGTTTCATATTGACGGGGTGCACACCACCGCTCCGCTGGGCTACGCGCTCATGGGCGACGCCCGCTTTGCCAAGGGGCAGTACAACACCGCCTTCCTTGATCATTTCATGCAGGACAGCTTTCTCATCACCGACCGGAAGTAGGAGGAATGGAATATGAGCCCGGAAGTCAAATCCTTGTCAGCGGCCAAGCCGGCCCAACCTCGTCCGCCGACGTATCCGGCGCCTGTGGAGCATAACGACGAAGAAACCAACCTCGGTTCGATCCAGATTCACAGCGGCGTCATGGCGGTGATTGCCCGGACGGCGGCGATGGGCGTACCGGGCGTGGCCGATGTGGTGGGGTCCCTCGTCGGCGATATGGCGGGCAAGATCGGCATCAAATCCGCCGATCGCGGGGTACAGGTGGATCTCGTGGATGACCAGGTGACCATGACGCTGTCGCTGCTGGTGGACTATGGCG
>JAGOHE010000062.1 GCA_017996315.1 Kiritimatiellia bacterium
TGCCCGACCCGTACGTCCAAATTGAGCATTTCCCGCAAACTTTTCGGGGTCTGAAGCAGCAACCGGTCGCGCTCCGCGATAATGCCGCCGATATGGTACGGAAGCCCGCAGTTCGCGAACGACACATGCCCTCCGCGCTCGAACACGATAATCTCCGCATGTTCATCCAGCCGGCGCGCGCGCGCTGCCGCCGACATTCCCCCTGCCACGCCGCCAATGACGATCAGTTTCATACCGTGCTCCTGAAAAATAGAGAGGAAAATAGAGAGAGGAGGATACTCGAGAATCAACTTGCCATCCAGTCTCCACATAGCTACCCTTTGCGTCTCGCGCGAAACAAGTCCGGTAACCCTGGGCAAGCATTGGAAAAACGACCAAACAGAGGAGCCTGAATATGACGAAGAACGCAAAGTTGCTGGCGTGGGTCGAAGAAATCCGGCAGATGTGCCAACCCGACCAGGTGGTCTGGTGCGACGGGTCGAAGAAGGAATACACCCGCCTGATCGAACAGATGATTGAGTCCGGCGCCGCCACGCGGCTGAATCCCGCGAAACGCCCCAACAGCGTCCATTTCCGCAGCGATCCCTCCGATGTCGCCCGGGTTGAGGACCGCACCTACATTTCTTCCGTCTCGAAGGACGAGGCGGGACCGACCAACAACTGGATGGACCCGGCCGCGTTGAAGAAAACGATGCGCGGGCTGTATTCCGGGTGCATGAAGGGGCGCACCATGTACGTGATCCCCTTCAGCATGGGCCCCATCGGTTCCCCCATCTCCAAGATCGGCATCGAGATTACCGACTCGGCGTACGTCGTCGTGAATATGCACATCATGACCCGCGTGGGCACGCGGGTGCTCGAAACCCTCGGCGCGGATGGCGAGTTCATTCCCTGCCTGCATTCCGTGGGCGCGCCGCTGGAACCCGGCCAGGCGGATGTGCCGTGGCCCTGCGCGCCGATCGAGAAGAAGTACATTTCGCATTTCCCCGAAGAGAACCTGATCTGGTCGTACGGCTCCGGCTACGGCGGAAACGCGCTGCTTGGCAAGAAGTGCCTCGCCCTGCGCATCGCGTCCACCATGGCGCGGCGCGAGGGCTGGATGGCCGAGCACATGCTGATCCTGCGGTTGACCAATCCGGAAGGACGGCAGTTTCATATCGCCGCCGCGTTCCCCTCCGCCTGCGGGAAGACCAACCTCGCCATGCTCCAGCCGACGATCCCCGGATGGAAATGCGAGTGCATCGGGGATGACATCGCCTGGATGAAGATCGGCACCGACGGACGGTTGCGCGCGATCAACCCCGAGGCGGGATTCTTCGGCGTCGCCCCGGGCACCAGCCGCAAGTCCAATCCGATGGCGATGGAATCAATCCGCGAGAACGCGATTTTCACCAACTGCGTCGTCACCGACGAGCAGGACGTCTGGTGGGAAGACATGGACGTTCCCTGCGCGCACGGTATCGATTGGCAAGGCAAGGATTGGACCCCGGAGAGCGGCCGCAAGGGCGCTCACCCGAACGCGCGGTTCACCGCGCCCGCCAGCCAGTGCCCGGTGATCTGCCCGGACTGGGAAGACCCCGCGGGCGTGCCGATTGATATCTTCGTGTTCGGCGGCCGCCGCACCTCGGTCGTCCCGCTTGTGCATGAGGCGTTCGATTGGAACCACGGCGTGTTCCTCGGCGCCAGCGCCGCGTCGGAACCCACGGCGGCCGCGCTCGACGTTAAAGCCAAGCTGCGACACGATCCCTTCGCCATGCTGCCGTTCTGCGGCTACAACATGGCGGATTACTGGCGCCACTGGATCACGATGGGCCAGAAGCTCGGCGACCACGCGCCGCATATCTTCTACGTCAACTGGTTCCGCAAGAACGCCGACGGCAAGTGGCTGTGGCCGGGCTTTGGCGAGAACAGCCGCGTGCTCAAGTGGATGTGCGAACGCGTCGAAGGAAAGGTCGGCGCGCGCAAGACGCCAATCGGTTACATGCCGGAAGAAGGCGGCATCGATATGACCGGTCTGAAGATGAATCCGGCCGACTGGGCGGAACTGATGAAAGTGGACAAGGCCGCTTCGTTGAACGACCTGGAAGACCTTGAGGAATTCATCGCCAAGTTCGGCGATCGCGTTCCCCAGGAAATGCGCGACCAGGCCGCGGCGCTGCGCGCGCGGTTGACGGCCTGATTCGGATTATCCGTGTTTGCTTCCGCACGATGGGCGGCCCGGAGCCTTGCGCTCTGGGCCGCTTTGTCGTTAGGCGCCGCAGGAGAGTCGCTGCGCGTCGTGAGCTACAATTTGTATGGCGGACGCGGGCACATGATCGGCGAGGATCTCGCGGCGATCGCCGAAGTGCTCCAACGAATACAGCCCGATCTGGCCGCGTTGCAGGAGGTAGACCGCGGCACCCGGCGCGCGGAGCAGCGGGATGTGGCGGCGGAACTCGGTAAACAATTGGGCTTACATACCGTGTTCAGCCCCGCCATCCGCACATCGGGCGGTGAGTATGGGAATGCCCTGCTGTCCCGCTGGCCCCTGACCGAGGCGCAACACATCGCGCTCCCCGACATCCCGGACCGCGAGCGGCGATCCATGGTCATCGCGCGCGTGGAAATTCCGGACCGGCAGGGCGGCCCCCTTCGGCTCGCGGGCACGCATTTCGATCATAATTCCGGCGACACCAACCGGGTGCTCCAGGCCCGGGCCGTCCTCAAAGAAGTCCAACGCGACGGTCTGCCCCTTCTGCTCGGAGGGGATTTCAATTGCTCGCCGAAATCGCCGCCTTTTCGAATATTATCCGGCGGAATGCTCGACACCCGACGCGATCATCCCCGCCCCACCTGGTCTTCGAAACAGCCGCAGGTCAACATTGATTCCATTCTCGCATATCCGGGCGATGCGTGGCGGGTGGTGGAGGTCCGAACGGGCGATGAGCTGTTTCCGGAGGATCCGAAGTGGAGGGACCTTCTCCAACGTGCCTCCGATCACCTGCCGGTGCTGGTGGTATTGGAGCGGAAGCCGACCAACGCGGAAACTTCAGATGGTTCGGAGCGCTTCCGCGATGGCGTCGCAGACCGGGTCCATGACGCGCGCTGAGAGCCCGGCGACATTGATCCGCCCGTCACTCGTCATGTAAATGTGCTTGCGAGTCCGGAGATACTCCACCTGCGCGGGGGTCAGCCCGCTGAAGCCGAAGATTCCTTTTTGGCGGCGGATAAATTCGAAATCACCAGCCCCGCGCCGTTGCAATCCCTCGGCGAATTCCCCGCGTATCCGATGAATACGTTCACACATGGCGTTCAGTTCGCCCAACCACAGGCTGCGCAGCATCGCGTCGGTGAGCACCCGCTCCACCGTGAGCGAGGCATGCCCCACGGCGTTTGAGAAAATCACCCGGATCACCCGTTTCAAGTGACTGAAGGTCGCCCGCGCGGCTTCCGCGGAGTCCCCGGCGATCAGCGTGAGCGCTCCGGCGCGTTCCCGGTAGAGCCCCATATTTTTGGAAAATGAGATCGCGATCAACGCATCCACCCCGGCGTCGAGCCAGAGGGCGAGCGGGCGGCGGTCCGCTTCGATTCCATCGCCGAAGCCCAGATAGGCGGCATCGAGGAACGGCGTCCAGCCCCGGCGTCGGGCACAGTCCGCAATCTTCGACCAGTCGTCCATCGTGAGATCTGTGCCGGTCGGATTGTGGCAGCATGCGTGGAGCACCACCGTGTCTCCTGCGGGCACCTGTTCCAGCGTATCCAGCAGGCGTCCCCTGTCCACCCGGTTGAGCGAAGGATCGAAGTAGGGGTATTCGCGGACCTCCATTCCGGCGGCGGCGAAAATCCCCTTGTGGTTGGGCCAGGTGGGCGTGGACACCCAGACAGCGCCATCCGCTCGCATCATCCGCAGCAATTCGGCGCCCATGCGGAGAGCGCCGGTGCCGCCCGGCGCATACGCCGTCTGGACGCGACCTTCCGCGAGGGCGGGATGCTCGCCCAGCGCGAAACCCTCCACCTTTCGCGCGAATTCGGGACGACCCGTAATCGGCAGGTAGGCTTTGGTGGTTTCGGAAGCGACTATCGCCGTTTCGGCGGCCTTCACGGACGGCAACGCGGGTGTCGCCCCCTGCTCGTCCTGGTAGACTCCGACGCCCAAGTTGACTTTCGTGGGATCGGGATCGGCATGGAACGCGTCGGTGAGTCCGAGAATGGGATCCGCCGGAGCCATCGGCAAGGTGCGAAACATGGTGTTGCCTTCCAAGGAGAGCGAGCGTGTGAGGGATTACGGTCCGTAGTAGCGAGAGATCCATTCCCGGACGGAGTCGAACTTCATGTTAATGATGTTCATTTCCCGCCGCGCATTTTCCGCCGAATCCGAGGCATGGGCGGCATTGACCATGATGTCGCGGCCAAATTCCCGGCGCACCGATCCGGGCTCGGCCAGGCTGGGATCGGTGGACCCGAGAATGGACCGAATCTTGTTCACGGCGTCGAGCCCCGCGTAGACCAAAGCCAGACAACGTTCGCTTCCGGGAACCGTTCTGGCGGTCTCCTGCGTTTCCACCGGCCACCGCCCGGTCATAAAGTGCACGATTTCGGCGAACTGGCGCTCACCGTACCGGGGTCCCAGCTCCTCCCCAAGCCGCTGCCGGACCTCTTCGGGAATTTCAATGCCCAATTCCTGCGCCAGCGCCTTTTCCGCCCGCGCCGCCACGGTGCCTTTGAGCTTCGAACGCAGAATCTCCCGCACCGGCTCATAGAACTTCAACGCCTCAGCTACGCTCATGCGATGCACCTTGGCCGCCACGATGCGAAGACCGGAACGCGAAAACAGGTCAATGATGTTTCCCGGCCGGGAACTGGGAAATCGGAAATTATCCGGTTTGATCAGCACAAGCGTTTGCTCCACATCCTGCATCTCCACATCGGACGCGGATTGAATCAGCCCGCCGTCGGATTCGGAATACCGCGACCACAAGGTCAGCGTATTCCGCGCCGCTTCGGCATCGGGGGCCACCAGCACGGCCGGTTCCACGTACCGCACATCGCCCGACTCGGACATGATGAAATCGCCATAGGTATCGCGCACCGTCTCCCCGGCCTCCATATTGGGTCGGAGCGGTCCGGCTACGCGGTAGATCTTCTCAATGGCGTTCTCGCCTTCAAACAACAGCATCATCACACGGCGGCGGCGGCCGGTGGCGGGGTCGGGCGCGTAGCTCTTGAGAACATAATCGGCCAGGATGTTGCGCGTTCGCTCATCATGATGGAGATGTTGGCGCAACTGGGAAGCATAGGTCTCGACCAGTTCCTGGCTGGGGCCGAACATGCGCGCCGCCACCAGCTCGAGGCCGGTGCGGCTGATGAACCGGCCCATGATTCCCCCGGTGCGGGATTTCGCGATCGAGTACGGGTTGATAAGCGCAAACGCCAGTTCCGTGGCCACAGGAGTTCTCCTCAAAAGCGGTAATCCGGACTACAATGGCGCGTAGTATAGCGCGAGCCCGATCGGCAATCAATGATGTCTCTGGACCTTCCCTTCCCGGATGCGCGGCGTCTGCCGCGCGGCGCGCCGGCCCAGGCCCGCGCGCTGGTAGAAGCCATGACCGTCGCTGAAGCCGCGGTGGCGAAGGGTCAACCCGCCGATACCGCGTTGGCGGAGTTCTTCCGCGCCCGCCGCCATTTGGGCTCGCGCGATCGGCGCGTGATATCAAACTCGGTATTCGCGGCGTTCCGGTGGCGGGGGTGGGTTGGCTCGATGCGCGATTGCGGACCGCGCATTCTGGCGGATGCCGTCCGGGTGGAATCGGACGTCCCCCTGCCTCCGGCCGTGCAACTCCTCGCTCCCGAACGGGAGCCTCCCAATCCTCCTAAGGCCGGTGAACCATCCGCCCCCTCCTCTCCGCCCTCCCCGCTGGCGCCCGCGCAATATCGCGCCGAGCGGACGCTGGGCCGCGCCTGTCCGGTCCGTTCGCTGCTGCCCGACTGGTTTGTTGAATGGAGCTTGGGAGCCGGCGCTCCGGACGGCGCGCCCCCGGAATGGATGGTCCGTTTCATCGAATCCACCCGCGTTCGACCGCCGCTGGGGCTTCGCGTGCTGGGCTCAGCGGCGGAACGCGCGGCGGCCCTGCTCCGTGCTCATGGATACGAAGCGTGGCTGCGGGAGGATCTGCCGGGCGCTGTTCAGGTCGCGGGCGCCCCGCCCTATGAGAACCTGTTTCGCCCCGCGGGGATTCGCGCGTATGTCCAGGATCCGGCGTCCCAGCGAATCGTGAGCGCCTGCCGGGCGCAACCCGGACAGCGCTGGTGGGATGCCTGCGCCGGCGGCGGAGGAAAAACGCTCGGCTTGCTGGACGCCGTGGGCCCGGGCGGATCGGTATGGGCGACAGATATCCGCCCGGCCAGCCTGCGCCAACTCGCGATGCGCGCCGCGGCGCTTCGACTCCCCGCGCCGATCCTCGATCTGCTGGACGCCGCTTCGGCCTCGCCATCCGGCGGGCCGTTCGATGGGATCCTGGTGGACGCGCCCTGTACGGGTTCCGGCACCTGGGCGCGAAACCCGGACGCTCCGTGGCGCATGGACCTTGCGCAGGCGCAGGAGCTGGTTCACCGGCAACAAGCCATCCTCAGCCGGGCATCGGAATCGGTGCGTCCGGGCGGGCGTCTGGTGTATGCCACCTGCTCCGTGGTCCGGCCGGAAAACGACGATCAAGTGACGTATTTTCTTCGGAATCATCCGGAGTTTCACCGGGACACATCCGAATCGATCTGGCCCTGGGACGGACCGCAAAACGGTTCCTACTATGCGGCGCTCGTGCGGACCGCTTGATCCGATCAGGCGGTGGCCATCAAATTTCGGATTCCTGTGAAGATGATCTGCGCCGCCAGCGCGGCGAGAATTAAACCCGAAAGCTTGGCCAACACCGCCAGCCCGTCCCGGCCTAGTTTTCGTTGGATCACCGCGGCGACATACAGCAGGGCGCCGACACAGATGATTGCCCAACCCAGCGCGCCCAGCACGATCACCCGCTCCCACCATCGAGTGCATTCCGCCGACATGACCATCACGGTTCCCGCGACGGCAGGCCCGACAATCACGGGCACCGCCAGCGGCACCACGGCGGGATCCGACTCCTGCGGGGTGCGCATCACGCTGCTGCCGGATTGGGCGAGTTGAATGGCGCTGAGGAACAACAGCGCTCCCGCGCCAATCCGGAACGAATCCAGCGTGATTCCGAGCAGGTGAAAAATACGGCTGCCCGAAAGAAACAACACCAAGCAGACGATGCCGACGGCGACCGTCACCCGAATCGCCAATTTTCGCTGCTGGGGTTCCCCGTATCCATCCGTCAACGACAGAAAGACCGGCAGTACGAAGAACGGCGACAGCACGAACAGAAACTTCAGCCAGACGCTGATGAACAGGTGCATGGGTCCGATCTTCCGGAGCCGTCCGAATTACATGAGACCGAATGGGGTGGTCGGGCCGATGCGCGAAACGGTTTCGGCAATCAGCGTGAAGGCGGCCTCCATGTCCTTCAAGCTGCACAATTCGCAGGAGCTGTGCATATACCGGTTCGGCACGCTGACCAATCCGGTGATCACCCCCGAACGATTGACCTGGATGGCATTGGCGTCCGTGCCTGTGCTGCCGCCCTGGGCTTGAATCTGATATTTGATTTTCTTCTTTTCCGCGGTCGCCTGCATCAGTTCGTACAGCTTCGGATGAATGTTCGGACCCCGCGTCAACACCGCGCCGCCGTCAATCTTGACCGTGCCATGTTTTCGGATTGCCGATTCCATGGTGGGGTGGTCGGTGGCGAAGTACAGGTCCACCGCGATGCCGATCTGCGGGTCCACCCCATAGGCCGAGGTCCTGGCGCCGCGCAGCCCGATTTCCTCCTGAACGGTGCCGACAATATGCACTTCGGCTTCGATCTCCCGATCGGCGAGCAGCCGGCCCGCCTCCAGCACGACAAACGCGCCCACGCGATCGTCAAATCCGCGCCCCACCACGGTGTCCCCCAGCAGACGCTCAAATCCGTGATCAAGCACGAGCGGATCGCCAACCCCTACGATTTTCTCCGCTTCCTTCCGGCTGGACGCGCCGATGTCGACCCACTGGTTATCGAGCTTGGTCACTTTGTCGCGCTGGTCGGGCGGAATCACATGCACCGGAGCCTTGCCGATCACCCCCTTGACCTTGCCTTTCCGACCCCGGATGACCACGCGCTGGCCCTGTGAAATCTGCGGATCCCATCCGCCGATCGGCTGAATCCAGAGAAATCCCTTTTCATCAATGTGCGAAATGAGAAATCCAATTTCGTCCAGATGACCCGCCAGCATCACGCGCGGGGATCCGCCCTTGTGGATGATCGCATGGCAATTGCCGTGCACATCCATGCGCACCTCATCGGCAAAGGTTTTCGCCTCGGCCAGCCATGCGCGCGCGGCCTCTTCCTCATATCCCGAAGGGCTCATGGTTTCGATCAGGCGTGTGAGAAAGTCCAAGCTCTTATTCTTCATGGGAATCTCCGGTTTTTCGTGGGGCCATCCCCGAAGGCGACACTTTATCACATTCTCCGGCGGCGTGCGAAGGGAACGTGAACCACCCATGGTCCGCCGGCGGAAGCAGGGTTCAGGCGGGCGTTTCCGCCACGAGACAGAGCATGGTCATATCGTCCTTCTGCCCCCGGCCGCCCGCGAATTGCACCACCTGCCGTTGCACTTGTGTAAGGGTTTCCGCGGCGCCGGCCCCGCGCGCGCCCGTGAGCGCCGCCTTGAGCCGGTCCATCCCGAAGTCCTCATCGTTTTCGCCGGCCGCTTCGGTAATGCCGTCGGTGAACAGGGTCACCCGATCGCCCGGGGAGAGAGTGATGCTTGTTTCCCCGATCATGTGCTCGAAAAGCTCGGGCGGGCCCATGCCGATAGCCGGACCTGCGGAATCCACCGCCTGCTGATCCCCCGTTGCCGCCCGGTCCCACAGGGGGCGGTCATGCCCGGCGCGGGCGATGCGCAACTCGCGCGTGCGGGGGTTGTACACGAGATACAGCAGGGTGACGAACATGTCCTCGCCGAAATCGGGGGCGAGCACGCGACTGAGCGATTTGAGCATCTCCGCCGGATGCGCACAGCCCGGCGCCTGCGCGCGCAGCACACTCCGGCATACGGTCATCATCAACGCCCCGCTGACTCCCTTGCCGGACACATCGGCGATGGCAATGCCCCAGTGATCCTCATCCACCGGCAGCACGTCATAATAGTCGCCGCCGATTTCGTTGGCGGGCAGGTTGAACGCGGCGATATCCAATCCGGGCACCTTGGGAATACTGCGGGGCAGCAGGGAGGTTTGGATGCGTCGGGCGATCGACAGGTCATGATCCAACCGCCGTTTGGCATCGAGCTCATCCCGCAACAGGGCGAAATGCACGGACACCGAAGCCTGGTCGGCCAGCGCCTGCACCAGGTTGAGATCGGATTCGGTAAACGGCTCGCCATGCACCGGGTTGAAGACAAAGAGCGCCCCCATGGGAATATGACGAAAGCGCATCGGCACCCCGATCAGCGAATGGATGTGCAGGGCCGGATGGGTATGCGTGGGCACGCGCGGATCAATCTCCGCATCCGCGATGAGCAGTCCCCGTTCCGACGTGGCCACCTGGACCGGCAGCGCGTCCCGCGACGTGGCCCGCTCCCGCAACAGGCGCTTCTGGACGGACTCCGACGGGCGGTCCAGATCGATTTCCGTTTCCGGAATGGGCGCAAGCACGGACGGCACCATGCCTCCGGAAAGCGCGTGGGCTCGGAGCGTTTTGTCGTCCGGTTCAAAAATATAGATCGCCCCCGATCCCGCCTGCGTTGTCCGCAACGCGTACTGCAACGCTCGACCGAGCAACGGCTCCACGTCCACACTGTCGCGCTCGGAGAACACCTCCCCCACGTCATGCACGAAGGCGAACATGACCTCCTTCTGCTTCACGAGCTCCTGGTTCATTTCCCGCACGCCGCGGTAGCGATACACCACACCCACCAGCAGCAGGATGAGCACGATGCTTAACAGCGCCGCGGCCTCCAAAATCTCATGGGGCACGTTCATGACGGGTTGCCTCCCGCCGGCGTTTTTTTGCGCTCCACATCCGCGCGAAGATACTCCAGCACATCCTTGAACTTCGGCAGATTATCGGGCGAGGCGCGCACCAGGTTTTCGTGCGCCTCCAGCATCACTGAAGCGGTGTTTTCCTTCGACGCGCCGCCCACCGCAACCAGTCCGTTGGCCTGAGCCAGCAAGGAGCCGAGTTTCCCCTCGGCCTGTCCGGGCGGGAGCACCTCGACCAATAAACTCAGTCCGAGCGTGGAGAGCAGCTCCGAAAGACGGTTGTTTACGTTCGCCAGGATTACCCTTCCGCCGGACGCTTTTTTTAATCGCATGGCCAATCCCGCAATCACGCCCATGAATGTGCTGTCCATGCCCGTGCAGGCTTCCAGATCCACCACCACCCCGGCATCGCGATCATCCAAGGCCCGCCCGACAAACTCCTTGAGTGCGCCGCTGATTTTGAAGGTTCCCCGGCCAACCACCCGCACCAATGCATGGCCGGCATGGCGCAAGACCAACAGGCGATCCGCGCCGCCTAGCGGATCTGACATATCGCACTCCTGAAACCGGGTATCATGTCTACGAATGCCTGAAAGGAACCTATCACCGCGCCCAAGGCTCCGTCAATGTGATGATCCCACATATCCGGCCTCCGACGCCAGCAGCGTTCCCGGACCCGGAACCGGAGAAATCAGCGCCGTTCGACCGGATGACACCTCCCCGCCCCTGCCCTTCTCCGCCATTATTCTCTGTCCCTCAATTCTCAACCACCTTTTATGGAATGGAATCGAGGTAAATCGGGTTCGGTTATCGTTATCGGAACACGCGCGGGGCGAACCGCAGTTCGGCGATAGTCTGGAAGAGGGGGTTGGATGAGAATCACCCATGTTCTTTGCGGTATCGCTCCAGCTCTCGTGTCAGCCATGCGGCCAGTTCCTCGGTCTTCCCGTCAGCTGTCTTGACCAGATAGGGCTTGCCACTCACTTCGCTCTTTGTAGCGGCGAGTCGAATGAAGTCCTCCGCGGATGTTATCTGATCTTTGAAATGGTCGCGCTTCCTGACCATGTGATTCACGGCTTCAGCCGGGGTGTATTCTTTGCCGTTGCGGAT
>JAGOHE010000063.1 GCA_017996315.1 Kiritimatiellia bacterium
TTTCTTGAGCTTGAGCGGACGCTTCAGCAGCGCGCGCAAGTCATCGGCGTTCAATTGCCGGGACATTGCCGCGGGAACACCGAGCTTCTCCAGCCGCTTCACCTGGGCCTTCATGCGGGCGCGACGCCCCGCGGCGCCCTTGCGGGGGCGGCTGCGATTCTTGTTTCTCAATGCGGCTAAATTTTTGGCCATGACCGGAATCTCCTGTGCCTCAAAACTCGGGCCATGATGATACGCGCCCTCCCGCCCGTTGGCAATCGCATAAATGCCCGCGCGAGATTGCCACCCCCGGTCCGGGCGCGTAGCATGACCTTCCAAGCCGCTCCGCCGGGCGGCCGGGAAGAAAGGACGACCTCACCATGAACCTGCCGCACCTGCTGGCCGCCGCGCGCGGAGACACTCCCTGTGATCTCGTCATCGCCGGCGCCCGTGTGGTGAATGTGCTCAGCGCGGAAATCGAGGAAACGTCCGTGGCCGTACAGGACGGTCTGGTGGTGGGGCTCGGCGACTACACCGGCCGGGAGACGGTGGACGCCGGCGGCATGTTTCTCGCGCCGGGATTTATCGACGCGCATATCCATATCGAAAGCACCCTGCTCACCCTGCCCGAATTCGCGCGAGCCGTTCTCCCGCACGGAACCGTCGGCGTCGTGATGGACCCGCACGAAATTGCCAATGTCCATGGTCTCGATGGCATCCGTTACATGCTCGAATGCGCGCGGCATTCCCCGCTGGATGTCCGCGTGATGCTGCCCTCGTGCGTCCCCGCCACACCGTTCGAATCCGCCGCGGCGGCGCTGAACGCGGCGGACCTGGAAACGCTGATCGGCGATCCCCTCGTCGCGGGCATCGGCGAGCTGATGAATTTTCCGGGGCTGCTGAACGGCGATCCGGAGATGCTCCGGAGGGCGCAGCTCGCCGGCGCGAAAATCGCCGATGGACATTGCCCCGGTCTCTCCGGCCGCGCGCTCAACGCCTACATTCTCGCCGGCGCCCGCACGGATCATGAGAGCACGTCGGCGGACGAGGCGCGCGAAAAGCTCCGCCGCGGATTGCACGTGCATATTCGTGAGGGCAGCGCGGAACACAATCTGGCCGAGCTGGCGCCTCTGGTGACCCCCGCCAACGCGGCTCAATGTTCGTTCGCCAGCGACGACCGGCATCCGGACGACCTGATGCGCGAGGGACATCTCGATCATTCCGTGCGTCTGGCGATCGCCCACGGACTGGATCCTCTGCAGGCGTACGCGCTGGCGTCCCTGAACACCGCCAAGCTCTACCGCATGCCCCGCATGGGCGCCATTGCGCCCGGATATCAGGCGGATTTCTTCCTCACCGAATCACTCGAGAAATGCCGTCCCATCCTGTGCTTCAAACGCGGGCGCATCGTCGCGAAGGACGGTCAATGCCTCGCAGACATTCCCCCTCCCCCTCCGCCCCCCGCGGGTGCGATGCGGGTCGCGCCGTTGACCGAATCCAGTTTCGATGTGCCCGCCGGGGGAACCCTCGCGCGCGTGATCGAGCTGGTGCCCGGACAGATCGTCACCCGCGCCGCCACCGTTCAGGCGCCGACACGCGATGGACGCCTGGTCGCTGATCCGGAACACGATCTGCTTAAGATCGCCGTTATCGAGCGTCACCAGGCCACCGGCCGCATCGGTGTGGGCCTCGTGCGCGGGTTCGGGCTTCGTCGGGGCGCCATCGCCGGCACCGTCGCGCATGACGCGCACAATCTGATTGTGGCCGGCGCGACCGACACCGACATGCGCGCGGCGGCGCAGGCGCTTGTGGAAGCGGGCGGAGGATTTGCCGTCGCCGATGGCGGCCGGGTCGTGTATGTGATGCCGCTGCCCATCGCCGGCCTGATGAGCGACCAGCCGTTGGCCGGGGTGGTCTCGGCGCAGGAGAACCTGCTTCACGCCGCCCGCGCGCTGGGCGGCACGCTCGACAATCCTTTCATGACCCTCTCCTTCCTCGCCCTCACCCCCATCCCGTCCCTCAAGATCACCGACCGCGGCCTCTTTGACGCCTCCTCATTTCAGCCCGTTTCCCTGTTCGTGGAATAACCCATTTCGACCCGAAACCGCAGGGAGGCGCAGATACTTCTGGCGATTCCCCCTCGGGAACCGTATACTGGAACCGATTTTCCCGCCGGAGTGGCGAAATGGCAGACGCAGCAGACTCAAAATCTGCCGCCTTCACGGGCGTGTGGGTTCAAGTCCCTCCTCCGGCACCATAGAAAAAACGCGGCACCTTCCGGATCGGAAAAATCTAACCTGCAGCTGCCGTCGGCATCGCTTCGGCTTCTTTGGTTCGGCCTGGATTTTTTGGAACTATAGAAGTCCTGTCACCAGTCCAATGAGAATGGGTATAGGAACATTCCCCTTGATTTCCAGCAAACGCGCTCCTGTGTTTGGCTTCATCAAATATTGCCCATCCCACATGAACAGGCGCTGGCCGGTGGTGGGGATTATGATGTGGTTGCCATCCCATTTGTACAGGCGCTCGCCCGTGTTCGGTTTCATCAAGAATTGCCCATCCCACTTGTACAGGCGCTGGCCGGTGGTGGGGATCATGATGTGAGTGCCATCCCATTTGTACAGGCGCTCACCCGTGTTCGGTTTCATCAAGAATTGCCCATCCCATTTGTACAGGCGTTCCCCTGTATTGGGCACTGTGATGAATGAAGCGGCCTGCGTTGTTGCCGCAACCGCCATTATGCAATATGCCAGACCGACCATCGCCCTGTATTTCATCTGCCACTCTCCCGATGCTCGCAATACTGATCCTGGGCGTCCGAGAGTCAATCCCCAGTTGGCGTGGCAGGTCCGTTTATACGCTAACAGCTTCCTCGGCAGGATCGGCGCGATGCGAGGCGAGTGTGGACTCGATCGGTGCCAGGGGGAGCCGCCTACCGATGGGACAATTTCCAAGCGCCCCTTTTCTCCGTCTTGGCTTCCAATTCCAGTTCCTTGAGCTTTTGAATTTTGTCCGCCCCCTCTTCCGCCACGTTGAATCCGCGGATGATGGCGAAGCCGTTCTGAACCAGCAGTTCCGCGAGATCCCGACCATCCGCCGTGGTGATCGTACCGTACCGGACGGGCTGATTCGATGTCCCGACCGTGTCTTGATCCACCGCCCTGGCCACAAATTCCCGAGGAAGCGTCTTGCGGACGAACTTCACGGCCTCTTTCCCCACCTCGGTAGATTCCGCGGCGGTGATGCCAAAGTAGCGGAGGTGGGCGGTGTTGCGCTGTGAAAGCCGCTCATCCGCACAGGGGGCGTCCACATGATGCAATCGGAGGACGAATTCTTCCCGCTCCCATTTGACGTTGAGAGAATCGGCATCGGTGAACGGCACATCGGTCAGCCGGCACCCTTTCTTCGTGTCCCATCGGCGCGATGCCGCTTCAGCGGCGATGGTGACGAGCGCCAGCGCCGCGCATACCCTGCCCAGTCGACGAACCCATGGTTTCATGAGGTGATTCTGACTCCACCTCACAGACGGCGTCAACCTCACAAACACACATATGATTCGGAAACCTGAACACCCGGTTCGCCGTGCTCCACCGCCTATTTGACGCCCGCGTCCGGCGAAAGTCCCGATCCGGGCAGGCGATCGCCGGGACGCCATCGCGGATGCGCATGACCCGGGGGTTGGGAATCCACGCGCTGGATGACGCCCCCGGTCACGTCCGCGCACCAGGTCGCATTCTGTTCCCGCCAGGTCCAGCGAAATTCCGGGGTTTCCCCAAACCGCCATTCCCAGGAGCGGTACCGGGCTTCATCGCTCCCGGTGTCGAGGAGGCGCAGATCGTCCGATGTCCATCGCTCCGGTTCAGGCTCGCCCCATGCGACCATGAATCCGCGAATCACCGCGTCGCGCAGTTCGTCCATGCCCAGCCCCGGGCGGAGGTCCGCGAGATTGCGCATCGGCGAGGGAATGGAGCGGATGGCATGAGTCTGCGCATCGGCCGGCGGCGCGGCCAGCAGCCGGCGGAAGCGATCGAGATCGCTCGATACGAGCAGCGTCCCGTGGTGCAGCGCGGACCGGCCGCGCAGGCTGAACGACTGCCCGCTGAATTTGAATCCGCCGGCCGCCAGTCCGACGCGCAGATGGCTTTCCGCCGGGATACCGATTGCGCGCAGCGCGCCGATGAGGATCGTTTGATTGCGCTCCGGCTGGTGTGCTTCGCGCGGCGCGGCGATGGCGAAGTTCAGGTTGCCCGGATCGTGCGCGACAGTCCCGCCGCCGCTGAACCGCCGCACGGTTTCGGCGCCCTCCACCGCCGCCCGCGCCAGGTCGCACTCCAGCCAGGGATTCTGGTGCTTGCCCCAGACGACACTCAGGCGATTGGAGTAGAACAACAGGCACGGGATCCGCCGCTCCGCCGCGATGCGCATCAGGGCCGCTTCGAGGGCCAGATGATGAAAGGGATCGTCTGCACCGGAAACCGCCATAATCGCACGGCCCGGTTCAATCGAGAAGGACATGCCGCAAATCCTCGGGCGAGGCCACCACGGTTTCCGCGCCGTGACCCATCAGCTCCAGTTCGCCCCGGAATCCCCACAGCACCCCGATGGGTTTCATGCCGGCCGCCCGCGCGGTTTGCATATCCACGCCGGAATCGCCCACCATCGCGATCCGGTCCGCCGGCTGCCCCATGTGGCGCGCCATCTCGAGCGCCACCGACGGATCCGGCTTTCGCGGATCGGCCTCACGCTGGCCGCGCACATCCACAAATGGCGTTTCAGGAAAGAAATGCCGGGCGCAACGGACCGTCAGGTCGTGGGGCTTGTTGGACAGGATGGACAGGGGTATTCCCGCCGCGGTCAGCGCGCCCAGCAACGGGGGGATTCCGGGATACGGGCGCGTGACGGCGTTCCACCGGCGCGCATATTCCCCGCCGTATTCGCGCAGGACCTCCTCGATGATGCCCTCCTGCCGGAAGGCATGCGGCATGGCGCGCTCCACCAGCATCCGCACGCCATCCCCCACAAACTGCCGGTAGTCGCTTAGCGGATGCACCGGCCAACGGCGGGCCGCGAGGACATAGTTGAGCGCGGATCCGATATCTTCCAGCGTATCCAGCAGCGTGCCGTCGAGATCGAAGAGGACGCCCCGGATTGGCCGTGCTGACTGGGCTTCGTTCATCATGCGTTCAGCGGGGCGAGGTCTCGGGCGGGGATGCGGCTCCGGGCGCGGGTTCCGCGGCTTCGAGTTTGATCAGCACCTCGTTGGTTTTCGCGAGCCCAAGATCGTGCGCGATGACTTCCACAAAACGAGGATCGGTTTTGAATTGCTCCTGCTTCTGCTTGAGGGCCTTGAGCTCCTCCTCCGTTTTCTGGACACGCTCCATCCATTCAGCCTCCTCGCGGCGCAGACTGCGGTAGTTGTTCACCATGGGCGTGAACAGCAGCACGATACCCACGAGCGCGAGGACCAGCAGGGCCGTCAGCAGAATTCTCGTGATGAGCGCCAGCCCCTTCACCCCGCGGCCCCCCCTCCGCGCGGGCTCGCCAGCCCGTATTCAGCCGCCAGCTCGTCATAGCGCCGGATGACCTGACGCACGAACGCCCGCTTGTTCCGGTAGGACCCGGGGAAGAAGCTCCCCTTGAATCCCGCCACCACGACATTCCGGAGCCGGTGCGGATCACAGGGAACGTCGTTGACCAGCCGTTCCAGTTCGTCGGACACCGACGTCCGCGAAACCAGCCGGTTGTCGGTGCAGATGGAGACGGACAACTCGTGGTCGAGCATGTTCGCCACGGGATGCCGGCGCACGTCCTGGATTTCCGGGGTTGTTTGGATATTGCTGGTGAGGCACACCTCGATCGTGATGCGCTGGCTGGCGATGTATTCGGCCAGCAGTTCGACATAGCGCTGGGGATCGGCGATCGTCGGGTCCGTCACCCGATCGGCGGCAAACAGGAACGTGCCGTGACCGATGCGGTTGGCGTGGCCCTCGGTGATGGCTTGGAAGATGGATTCGGGGCCGAAGGCTTCGCCGGCGTGAATCGTCTTCTTGAGAAAGTTCTTGTGCGCGTAGTGGAAGGCGTCCGCGTGCTCGCCGGCGGGGTATCCCGCTTCCTCGCCCGCGATATCGAAGCCGACAATCGGCCAGCCGGTTTCGTCGCGGATCTGAACGGCCGCCCGGGCCATTTCGAGCGATGCGGCCGATCCGATTTCATGGCGCGGAGCGTGAGGCATCACGTCGAGCAATTTCCGATAATAACTGCCCAGCTCGGGATGGAACGCGCGCATGGCGCATACGATGATGCCGTAGTGAAACGGCAATTCAGCGCCGGATTGCACTTCGGGCCGGTTGTTGAACGCGCGTTGCGCCCGCTCCAGACCCCGATGCACCGCCCCGATGACATCCCTGATCTCCATGCCCTGATTGAGGTGGAGCTGGGGCGCGTAGCGCACTTCAATGTAGCGCACGCCCTCGGCGATGTTGTCCTCCCCCAGCTCCTGCGCCACCCGCTCGAGCGCCTCCGGCGTCTGCAGGACCGCGGTGGTGTACGCGAAGCCCTGGAGATAGTCCGGCAGATCGCTGTATCGGGCTTTGAACACGGTCTCCAACAGGCCCTCGGTCGTTTCCGACGGAAGCGCCACGCCGGCCGCTCGCGCGAGTTCGATCAGTGTGGGGATGCGCAGCGACCCGTCCAAATGCAGATGCAGATCCGTTTTCGGAATCCGCTCCAGAAACCGCCGCGGGATGGTTGGGCTTTTCATGGGGGTACTATCGCATATTGGAACCGGAGTGGAAAGTGTTCGGGGATCGCGGCCTGCTTCTCCGCCGTCCCGGACGATGCGCGGCGCCGTCCGCCGAAACCGCCGCGGGTCGAATCCCGATGCGCGGGCTCCGCCCGGAGCGCCGTCGTGTCCCAACAATACGCTGGAAAAATGGTCGGGAATTGAGTATCAAAGACGGTCATGTTCATCGGGCGCATCCAGATTTTCATCGCTTTGTCCCTTCTGGGCCTGACCCCGGCCCGGGGTCAGGAAACGTTTTTCGACCGTCGAAAGGCGGCCGCCGAGGCGCCGGTGTTGTCCGAGGTGGATCGGCTGCGGTTGAAGGAATCCTTCCTGTCCGCCTCCGGTCGCGTCGATCGTGAAAAGGCGGCGAAAGCCCTTGTGGCCGGCGGGGAATCCGGCGCCCAGCTCCTGCTGGAGACCATGGATGAATGGCTGCAACGGGCCTCGGACTCCGCGGCGCGTCCCTCTGCCGCGCGCACCCGGCCCGACACGGGATCGGATCGTAAGCAGCTTGAGCGTCTGCGCGCGCAAATTCAATCGCTCCGGGGGGAGGAGGATCTGACCAAGGAACGGATTGCGCAGGTGGCCGATCCCGCCCTGCAACAGATTCGCTCGCTGTTGCGAACCATCGCCCGATCGGAGCGGGAGGCCGGGCGCGGCGTGGCGGCGGAGTTCGAAACCTATCGGCGGCTGGCGGCGCGCGTACTGCCTCCGACCGCCGCCGGCGGCGGCTCGGTGTCACCAGCGAAAGCGGACGATCTTGACGGGCTCTATCTGCGGGCTCAGGCCCGGGATGTACAGCAGTGGAATCGCGAGCAGGCGCGATCGCTCCCCAAGGACTGGACCGAAGGCATCGAAGATCTCAACCGCATCCGCATGCTGGCGGGGTTGACTCCCCTGCGCACCGAGGTCCAGCTCTGCAAAACGGCGGAGGATCATTCCAAGGATATGACCACGCTCAACTTCTTCGCCCACGAATCGCCCGTGCCAGGGAAGAAAACTCCGGCGGATCGCGCCCAGCGGTTCGATACCACCGCATCCAGCGAAAATATCTTCATGGGATCCACCTCGCCCCTCGAGGCCACTCAGGGATGGTTTTACAGTCCGGGACATCACAAAAATATGATGTCGCCGGACCACCGGTTTGTCGGGTTGGGCCGATATGCGGATCGGTGGACCCAGTTGTTCCGATGATATGGAGAACCCTAGCAAGGATACGCGCATGAACTATACGCTGGTTGCCAATACGATTCGCGGGCTGGCCATGGACGGGGTTGAACGGGCCAAATCCGGCCATCCCGGCATGCCGATGGGCACGGCCGATTTTGCGACGGTGCTGTTCCTCAAATATCTGAACTATGATCCCGCCGACCCGGCGTGGCCGGACCGCGACCGGTTCGTGCTCTCAGGCGGGCACGGGTCCATGCTGCTGTACAGCCTCCTGCATCTGGCCGGTTACGACCTGCCGATGGAGGAACTCAAAAACTTCCGCCAGTTCGGCAGCCGTACCCCGGGACATCCGGAGCACGGATTGACGCCCGGAGTCGAAACCACCACCGGCCCTCTCGGTCAGGGCTGCGGAAACGCGGTCGGTATGGCGATCGCCGAGCGCATGCTCGCGGAGCGCTTCAACCGCGGCGACCGGCCGCTGGTGAATCATCGCGTGTTCGTCATGTGCGGCGACGGCGACATGATGGAAGGCCTGTCGCATGAAGTCTTCTCGCTGGCCGGGCACCTGAAGCTGAACCGGCTCGTGCTGTTCTACGATTTCAACCGCATCACCATCGAGGGCAGCACCGATCTCGCGTACAGCGATGATGTGCGCAAGCGCTTCGAAGGCTACGGCTGGCGGGTGTTGGATGTGGACGCGCACGATTTCGCGCAGATTGACGAGGCGCTGGCGACGGCGACCGCGCCCGCGGATGGGCCGACGCTGATCATCGGACGCACGACCATCGCCCGGGGCGCGCCGCGTGCGGCGGGCACTTCGGAATCGCACGGCGCTCCGCTCGGCGCCGAGGAAATCCGCGCCGCGAAAACAGCCCTCGGTCTGCCGGTGGATCAGGAGTTCTGGGTTCCCGATGAAGTGCGCGCGCTGTTCGCGCGCCGGGCGGAACAGGGCGCGGCCCTGCGCAAACAATGGCAGGGCGTCTGGCGGAGCTATCGCGCGCAACATCCGGAACTCGCGCAGCAATGGACTGACGCCGCCCGGGGCACGCTGCCCGAAAATCTCGAGTCGGCGCTGCCGACGTTCGATCCGGCCAAGCCGCTGGCCACCCGCGCGGCTTCGGGAGCCACGCTGCAAACGCTTGCCAAAGCCATGCCGCAGCTCGTCGGCGGATCGGCGGATCTCGCGCCCAGCAACAATACCTATCTGAAGGGTATGGGCGACGTGGCGCCGGGCTCATTTGCCGGACGCAACTTCCGCTTCGGGGTGCGGGAGCATGGCATGGCGTCCATCATGAACGGGGTGGCGCTGCACGGCGGCTTCCGAATTTTCGGCGGCACATTCCTCGTGTTTGCGGACTACGCGCGCCCGAGCATCCGGCTGGCGGCGCTGATGAAGCTGCCGGTGACGTATGTGTTCACGCACGACAGCTTCTGCGTCGGCGAAGACGGTCCGACGCACGAACCCGTCGAGCATCTGGCCTCGCTGCGCGCCATTCCGGGGCTGGTGGTGCTGCGTCCGGCCGATGCCACCGAAACCGCGGCGGCCTGGGTGGCCGCGCTGAAGCGCACGGACGGGCCGACGGCGCTTCTGTTGACGCGGCATGCGCTGCCCATTATCGACCGAAGCGCCGGTCCGGCGGCGAAGTGTCTGGAACAGGGCGGCTACGTGCTCTGGGAAAACCGGCCGGAGAATCCGAAACCGGACCTGGTGTTCATCGCCAGCGGTTCGGAAGTCTCGATCGCGCTCGACGCGGCCCGGAGGATGGCGGACGGCGAAGGCGCGCCCTCCATTCGCGTGGTCAGCATGCCGAGTCTGGAATTGTTTGAAGCGCAGACGGCGAAGTATCGCCGCTCCGTACTGCCCCCCGCGTGCAAACGCCGCGTGGTGGTTGAAGCGGGCATTCGCATGGGCTGGGACCGGTATGCGGGCGCCAAGGGCGTCTACATCACCCTGAATCATTTCGGTGAATCCGCGCCCTACCAGAAATTGCAGGAGCACTTCGGTTTCACCGCCACGCAGGTGGCGGAGAAGGCGAAAGCTTTGCTGTAGATTCCGCAGAATGGACCATGAGCATCGGGCCTTCCATGGCTGAGGCCGTCCGTTGAGCCGGGTTTCACCAGGCGGAGCGCACGGATCGCTCGAGCCCGATCCCTGCGCCTGCTGGCCCGGATGGCGCGCGCTGTGAACAGCAAAACGACATCGCGTCGTCCATGGAATTCCCAATTCTGTCGGAGTCGCGTACTCCCTGTGATGCGCTCATGATGGATCCAACCACAAACCCCCGGGAACAGCGAAGCTCCGGCATGGGGAAGCTTGTGGCGTTTTGCGTCACGGTGGCCGTGCTTCTGGTGTTGGGGGCGCATCCGGAGGTGCGCGCGTGGCTGGATCCGGTGCGCTTGGAACAATACATTGAATCGCTGGGGGGGTGGGGGTTGTGGGCGCTGGTTGCGTTCGGCCTGTTGGGCCCCCTGCTCTTCCTTCCCCGATGGCCGATCGCGGTGGTGTGCGGACTGTTGTATGGCGTGGTGTGGGGGTCGCTGCTGGCGAACACCGTATCCGCGGCCGGAGCCGTGCTGCATTATGCCGCCGCGCGGTGGGCGATGAAGCGTCCGTCCAGCCGATGGATCGTCCGTGCGCAGGCGCGCGCCGTGGAATGGCCCGGCCACCGGGCGTTCGCCGTGCTGTTTTTCATGCGGGCGTTTCCCCTCACCAGCTTTGTGGCCACGAACATTCTCGCCGGCGGACTGAAAATTCCATGGCGGACCTACATTGGCGCATCGTTTCTCGGCATGATTCCCTCGACCGTCATGTACGCCGCCCTCGGCAAAGTCGCCAAGAAACCCGGCGCGGGCTGGTATAGCCTCATCCTCGCCCTTCTCGCGTGCACCATTGCCGGAACGCTCTGGATGCGGCGAAAGAATAGATTCGGGCCGGAAACGTCCAAGAACTCTGCCGTTGATCCGTTTTAATCTCATGAGAACACCTCCGAATACCCGCCGGGCAAGCGCGCCGATGACGCGGCCGCCCCGGGTATGGTCGCGCAGAGCCTGGCTGCTGTCCGTCGTTTCGGCGGCGGGAGGGGCGTGGGCGCAGGATTGGGGGGGGGTCATCGAATGGCTGAATGAGGATGCCCCGGAATGGCTGACGGACATGGCGCGGGATGCGGCGCAGGAACAAATTTTGTACCATTTGCGCGAACACGCGCCGGAGCTGCTGCGCATGGCCGAAGAGGG
>JAGOHE010000064.1 GCA_017996315.1 Kiritimatiellia bacterium
GGATTATTCCAGACCCATACGGTGCGCGGCCGGAGCTATCCCGATTTCTTCCACAGCCGCGCCGTGGCGCTATGCGACCACGAACTCGCGGCGGTGTATGCGCGCGACCCGGAGTCGGCGCGCGCGGCCCGCGCCGCGCTCGAACGCATGCCGGGATTCGGAGCCTTCGCCGACTGTCCTCCGCCCGCCGGCCGGCCGTCCTGGTCGGATCAGACGCCGGACTTCCTCGTCCTCGCGGAACCCGGCGGCTGGTGCGCGTATCCGTGGTGGGACTCGGCGCGGGAAGCGCCGGATTTCGCGGACCACGTGGACATCCATTCCAAGCCCGGCTACGACCCCGGAGAATTGTTCCATGGATGGCCGCCGGGGCGCATCTCCACCCATCTGGCGCGCGTCGGCGGCACCCATGGCCGCGGTGGCGCGGGGCGGGACATCGCGTGGGCTGTTTCGGATCCGGAGGGATTCGACGGGGTCCGCACCGTGGCGGATCTTGCGCGCGCCCTCGCGCGCCGATGGGATTCCGCGTCATGAATTCGTCGTATCCCATGCAATTCGAGGTGCCCTTCCAGTATCCGGTCGTGTTCACGCGGGATATGCTGGACCCGGACCAAGCCGCGCTGGCCGGCGTGTTCCGCGCCGAATCCGCCGCCGCCCGCGTGTGGGTGCTGGTGGACGAGGGCTACGCCGCCGCCCGGCCGGATTGCGCCGCGCGGATCGAGCGGTATTTTGCGGCGCACGGCCCCGCGCTGGCCGCGCCGGTCCGGTTTCTGCCCGGCGGCGAGACGATCAAGCGCGACCCCGAACCGGCGCTGCGTCTGGCGCGGGAGATGTTGGACGCGCATCTCGACCGCCAGTCATACGTCCTGGCCATCGGCGGCGGCGCGGTGCTGGATGCGGTGGGTTTCGCGGCCTCGATCGCGCATCGCGGTCTGCGTCTGGTGCGCGCGCCCACCACCACCCTGGCGCAGAACGACGCGGGGCTCGGGGTGAAGAACGGCGTCAACCTGAACGGCGTCAAAAATGCGCTGGGCGTCTTCGCTCCGCCGTGGGCGGTGGTGAACGATCTCGACGCGCTGGATACGCTGTCGGACGCCGATTGGATCGGCGGGCACGCGGAGGCGTTCAAGGTGGCGCTCATCCGCGACGCGGAATTTTTCAACGTCCTGTGCGCCGACGCCCCCGCCCTGCGGCGGCGCGATCGCGCGGCGCAGGAGCGCGCGGTGATTCGATGCGCCGGCCTGCATCTGGATCATATCCGCGCGTCGGGCGATCCGTTCGAACGCGGCGCGGCGCGGCCGCTCGATTTCGGCCACTGGGCGGCGCATCAGTTGGAAGCGATGAGCGGGTACACCCTTCCGCACGGCCGGGCGGTGGCCCTCGGCGTGGCTCTCGACGCCGAGTACGCCCGGCGCATGGGCTGGCTGCCGGACGCGGAGAACGATCGCCTGCAACGCGGATTGAGGGACTGCGGATTCGACCTGAAACATCCCGCCCTGCGGCGGCGCGATGCGTCGGGGGAACTCGAGCTGCTCCGCGGCCTGGACCTGTTCCGGGAACATCTGGGCGGGCAGTTGACGTTGTGCATGCCGCGCGGCGTGGGCGCGAGTTTCGATGTGCACGAAGTGGATCGCGCGAACATGCGCGCGTGCGCGGAATCGCTGGGCGGGAGCGGGTCGTGAACCGCGGCCGGGCGCCGCGGCCGCATCTGGGCTACGGCATGAACATGCACCCGGGCGAATCGGCCGCCGAGGCCTGGGCCGCGGTGTGCGGGCCGGCGTGCGCGGTGCGCGAACAGGTGTCGCCCGGCGAGCCGATGGGACTGGCCCTGCGGCTGGGCGCCGACGCGGCGGAAACGCTGGACGCGCAGCCCGAACTCCGGGGCGCGTGGAAGCGGGGAATGACCGAACGCGGGCTCTATGCGTTCACGATCAACGGATTTCCCTACGGCCGGTTTCATGGCGCGCGGGTGAAGGAGCAGGTCTACGCGCCCGACTGGCGCGATCCCCGGCGGCGGCGCTACACGATGCAGCTCGCCCGCGCGCTGGCGGAATGGCTGCCGGAGGGCGTGGACGGAAGCATCAGCAGTGTTCCCGTGTCGTACGCCGCGTGGATGCGGACCGCGGAGGACCGCCGCGCGGCTTTCGCGGAACTCGCGAACACCGCGGCCGAACTCGCGGCGCTGGAGCGCGAAACCGGCCGACTCGTCCGCCTCGCGCTCGAACCCGAACCCGGCTGCGTGTTGCAGCGCATGGACGATCTCACGCCGGGCTGGCGGGAGTTGCGCGACGCGGGCGCCCGCGCGGGCGCGGACGCCGCCGTGGCCCGGCATATCGGCCTGTGTCTCGACACCTGCCACGCCGCGGTCGCCGGCGAACGGCCGGCCGATTGGATGGACCGGTGCGCGCGAGAGGGCATCCCGCTCGTCAAGATTCAGATCAGCGCCGCCGTCGAGGCTCCGGCCGGACCGGACGGACGCGCCGCGCTGGAGCGATTCCGAAACGCGGTGTATCTGCACCAGGTCCGGGCCCTGGACGCGGCGGGGCGCGTCCGGGGGGAATGGGCCGATGTGGATGAGGCGCCGGCGCATTCCGACGCGGCGGCGGACGGCGTATGGCGCGCCCACGTGCATGTGCCGCTGTTCTGGACGGGTGATCCCCCGTTGCGCAGCACGGCGGACACGATGGACGAGCGGTTCTGGTCCCGGGTGCGTGACGGCGCCTGCGCGCACCTGGAAACGGAAACCTATACGCTGGACGTGCTGCCCGGGGGCCTGCGCTGTTCGCCGGTGGACTGCGCGGCCCGGGAACTCCAGTGGGTGCGCGCGCGGCTGGCGCCTCAGCCCTGACGGTTCCAGCAATAAGTGCAGAGCCGCTCGGGCGGAAGGCCGATCGCTTCCTTCATATCCTCGATGCGCTGATATTTCAGGGAGGTCAGGCCGATCTTTTCGCAGATGCGCCGGCACATCTCCGCGTGCCGGGGCGAATCGGGATCGGTGTACGGTTCAAGCGGAACGTCATCGCGGCCCTCGATTTCCCGAATGGCGCGGCGCGCGGCGAGATCCATCTCGGATTTCGTCCGGGAAAAATTCAGGTACGGGCAGGCGTACATCAGCGGCGGGCAGGCCGCGCGCATGTGCACTTCCTTCGCCCCGAAATCGAACAACCGGCGGATCGTGTCCTTCAACTGGGTGCCGCGGACGATCGAGTCGTCGCAGAACAGGATGCGCGCCCCGTCAATCATCTCCCGGATCGGGATCAGCTTCATCCGCGCGACCAGATCGCGCATGACCGGGTTCTGCGGCATGAAACTGCGCGGCCACGTCGGGGTGTACTTGACGAACGGGCGGCGGTAGGGGATGCCGGCGGCGCCGGCGTAGCCCAACCCGTGCGCGACGCCTGAATCCGGAACGCCGGCGACCATGTCGATATCCATGTGCTCGCGGGAGGCCAGCCGTTGACCGCACCGGTTGCGGGCCATCTCCACGTTTTGCCCTTCATAGCTGGACGCCGGATAGCCGTAATAAATCCACAGGAAGGAGCACATCTTCATGTCCGGCCTCGGCGGCGACATGACTTCGACCCCCTCCGGAGTGACGCGCACGATTTCGCCGGGCCCGAGATCGCGCACCGGCCGGTAGTCCAAGTTGGGGAATGCGCAGCTTTCCATGGTCATCGCGAACGCCCCGGCCTTTTCGCCCAGGATGACCGGGGTGCGGCCCCAACGGTCGCGCGCGGCGTAGATGCCTTCCCGGGTCAACAGCAGCAGCGAGCAGGATCCCTCGATCTCCTCCTGCACCCGGCGGAGGCCTTCGGTGAAGGTCGCCTCGGCATTGATGATTGTGGCGATCATTTCGGTGGGATTGATCTCCCCGCCGCGCATTTCGGAAAAATGCGTTGTGCGCTTCCGGTACGCCTTGCGCGCCAACGCATCGATGTTGCGCACCACGCCCACGGTGACCAGGGCATAGGGGCCGAGGTGCGAACCGATCAGCAGCGGCTGATCTTCGTAATCGCTGATGACCCCGATGCCCGAGGTTCCGTGGAGCTGATGGACATCGTCGCTGAACTTGGTCCGGAACTGCGTGTTCCGGATATCGTGGATGAACCGACGGAACCCTTCCGCGCCCAGCACGGCCATTCCGCCCCGCTGGGTGCCGAGATGCGAATGGTAGTCGGTTCCATAAAATAAATCGCTGACGCTGTCGCTTTGGGACACGACTCCGAAGAAACCGCCCATGCTGTTTGCTCCGCAGGTTGAAAGGACGAGGAATCAGGGGTTGAAAATCCCTTATAGCCTATCGCACTCCAACCCGTCCGGGCAAGGGCTGAGATCGGAGGTCCCCTTCCCCCCGGCGCCGTCGGGCGGGTCTATTCCGGCTTGGGATTGAGTTTCATCGCGCAGAATTCCGGGCCGCACATGGTGCAGTGATGGTCGCCATCGCAATCCTCCGGCGCCAGACCGGCCTCGCGCAGGGCCTCGGCGCGCACCGCCCGCGCGCGCCCGGGATCCAGGGCGTACTCAAACTGCCCGCTCCAATCGAAGGCGCCCCGCGCCCGGGAAAGGGCGTCGTCGCGATCGCGCGCGCCCGGAATGCCCTTGGCCACATCCGCCGCATGCGCCGCGACGCGGAAGGCGATGACGCCCTCGCGCACGTCGCGCGCGTTGGGCAGGCCCAGATGCTCCTTTGGAGTCACATAGCACAACATGGCGGCGCCGTGCATCGCCATCCATGCCCCGCCGATCGCGCCAACCCAATGGTCGTGGCCTGGCGCGCAATCGGTCACCAGCGGGCCCAAGACATAAAATGGCGCGTCGTCGCACAGCTCGATTTCCCTGCGCATGTTCATTTCAATCTGGTGCAGGGGCACATGACCGGGGCCCTCGATCATCGCCTGCACGCCCGCGTCCCGGCATCGTCGCGCGAGCATCCCGAGTTCCTCCAGCTCGGCGAATTGGGCTTCGTCGGAGGCATCCGCCAGACAGCCGGGACGCAGGCCGTCCCCCAGCGAAAGCGTCACATCATGCGCGCGGCAAATGTCGAGCAGGTCGTCAAATCGTTCCCAGGCGAAATTTTCGCGGCGATGTTTCACCATCCACGCCGCGGTCAGCGCGCCGCCGCGGCTGACGATGCCCAGCAGGCGTTGCCGGGCCAGCGGCACATGCGCGCGGCGCAATCCGGCATGAACCGTCATGTAGTCCACGCCCAGCCGGGCCTGGTCTTCCACCGCCGCGAGCCAGAGTTCCGGGGTGAGCGCCTCGCCGGAGCCCGCGCGCACCACGGCTTCGTAGATCGGCACGGTGCCCACCGGCGCGGGCGATGCGGCCATCGTCGCGCGGAGCAGATCCAGCGCGCCCGGCCCGGTGCTGAGATCCATGACCGTATCCGCGCCCGCTTCCAGCGCGGTTTCCAGCTTGGTGCGTTCTCCCGGGGCGGTGCCGCTGAGCGCGGATGTTCCGAGGTTGGCGTTCACCTTCGTGCGCAACGCGCGCCCGATGCCCACGGGCCGCAGATTGGGATGCGCGGGATTGGCGGGGATGACGATCCGTCCCTGGGCCACGCCCGCCCGGATCGTTTCGGCCGGGAGACGCTCCGCCTCCGCCACCCGGGTCATCTCGGTTGTGGTCATCCCGCGACGGGCGGATATCAACTGGGTTTCGTTCATGTGAGCCTCGATCAAGGCCGGGGGGAGAAAAAGCTGCGCGCGCGATTCCTTCGCCGGCATTACCCGTACAGGTTCCATTGGGTTGGTTCCGGAGCGCCGGAACATCTCAGCCCCGCGAATTCGGAGCTCCCCATGCGCGGGCCTAGCCTAGCACAGATTCGGCTGCTTCTTTGAATTGCCGCGAAAATTGTTCGGGACTATCATCGCGTCCGGGGGAAATCCCATCATCATGCAACCGATTGCCGCATTGACCGCCGCCGCGCTGCTGGCCATTACCCAGCCGTTCCAAAAAGGCCTGGAAGCCTATAAAGCCGGCCAGTTCGCCGAAGCCGCCGTGATGCTGAATAGCGCCGCGGAAAAGGCCGCGGACCACCCGGGAGAGCTGTCGGAAACCGCCCGTATCTGGTGCGCCGCGGCGCGGGCGCGCGCCGGGGAACCCGAGGGTGTTGCCGCCCTCAAATCCGCCTACGCGGGCGCTTCGAACCGCGCCCTGCGCGAACTGTCCTTCGAGCTCTGGCGGGAAGCCGGACACCAGCCCGAAGATCTCGCGCCCGTGCGATCCGTCCGGGAGACCGTGCTGTCCATGCAGAATCTGGCCGCCGCCGGACAAATCGCCCAAGCCGAAGCGCTGATCGGCCCGCCGCTCTCCGATCTTCTGGCCACCTGGCGGCGACTGTCCGGCGAAAACGATTCGCCCATGGAAATGCTTACGGAGCTGCCGATCACCATCACCTCCGCCGGCGCCGCCCAATGGCCCGAGGGCCGGTCGGTGGTCACGCTCAGCGTAGAAGGAATTATTGAAGTGGAATCCGAGTTCTTGATCCAACCCAGCGGCTGGGCGCTCACCCGGATACTTAACCTGCGCCATAATGAAGTCTTCGATGGAATGGAAATGGAGTTCGATGAAATCGAAGAACACGTGACGATCCTCAACGGGGCGGACATCGCGGAGCCTCCCCCGGTCGCGGAGCTGGCGCCGGACGCCGGAAAATCCGCCGTTTCTCCGGAGGAAGATTCGCAATGCCAAAAGTGGGTGGATGATTTGGCTTCTCCGGATATCTCGGTCCGCAATCAGGCGCGCGCCGCGCTGCGCAAAGCGGGCGTGGCGGCGTATCCGGCGCTGCGCCGCGCGCAGAATCATCCGGATCCCGAGATTTCCGAAACCGTACGGGAGTTACTGCCATGAGCGCCGCCGCCGCCCTCGCCTCTTCCCTCACCGCGCTGACTCTGTTGAACGATGGCCTCACCGCCCATGAGTCCGGGAAGCATCCGGCGGCCGCGGAGCAACTCCAGCGGGCGGCCGGAGAAATGCCGGCGTCGCTGGCTGTAGCCGGGGAATGGGCCCGGTTGCTGGCCGCCGAGGATTTGATCCGGAGCGATACGCCGGCAGACGCCATCCCCCTGCTGAAAACAACCTATCAGAACACCAGCCACGACGCCGTGCGGGAGCGCGCACATCAGCTTTGGGTGGCGCAGGGTCGGGAACCCGCGGCGCTGCTTCCGCGGACGCAAATTCCGGAACGGTTCCGCAATTTCCTGGCGGACGCGCAAGCCGGGGCCATCCCCAAGGTGGAAGCATTTCTGGATGGCGAGATCCTGGAGATGACGCGCCTGTTCAACCTGTCCGCTTCTCAAGAAATGATGTTTGGTGGCAAATCCGCGCTGGCGATGATTGCCCAGGAGCTGGCGGATTCCCCGATCCGCGTCCACCAACTGGATCCGGCGACCGGGGCTGCAATTCTGCAAATTTCGGAGGATGGCGCCGGCAATGATGGTGTGCTGCTGCGCTTGAGGGTCACGGGCGGGGAATGGCGGGCCCATGGCCTGGTGTACATGGGGGATCTATCCGATGCTCCGATCGAGACGGGGGCGGAAGACTCCCGCGTCGTTCCCCCCGCGCCTTCCAATCCCGCGCCATCGGAGCCGGAAGCTTCGAATCTCACGCCGGAACAAAAACAGGCGATTGCGGCCGCCATCCGGGGTCTGGCCGCACGGACTCCGGCCGAGCGGCAGCAGGCGCGGGAGGTCTTGATCCAACATGGTCCCGCAGCGCGTCCATGGCTGGAAGCCGCGGCGCTGGATGAAGACCCCGAAATATCGGAATCGGCGGCGGAACTGATTCGCCGGTTCTGACCGGAGCCCGTCAGCGTTCCAGCGTCGGATCCAGCCAGACCGCCCAGTCTCCGCGGTTGGTATCCTGCGCATCTTCGACGATCAGTTCCAGCTTCCGCACACCCGTGATGTCCACGCGGATGGGAACCACCGTCGCGCCATGCACCGGAGAGGAACGGAACAGTTCCCGGTCATCTCCCCGGACCACGAAAACCACCTGTCCTCCCTTGCCATCCTGCACCGCGGCGCCGGACACCAATCGTTTCCATTGACCGTCCGGGGTGAACACATGGCGCGCGGGGGCATGCGCATAAATTCCCCGGCGGTGAAAACGGCCGCCGGCGAATATCAACGGCATCTCCCGATCCGGAATGCCGTTGCGCGTGGGGCGAATCCATCCGACCCGGGCTTCCTCCCAGGCCACCGTGGTCAGCGCCACGCTGGTCGTTTCCGCGGGGATTTCGGTCAGGCTGGAAAGCGAGGACGGCGCCGATCGCGCGGACAGCCAATCTCGCAGCGCTTCGCGCGCCTCGCCGGGCAATTCCGCGTCGTCCGCGCGATCGACCAGGGTTTGTAATCCGGCGATATCTTCGGCCAGGAACTTTTCGCGTAGCATGATCTTAACCATCAGGTTCCGAATTTCCCGGGTATCGGGAATTCCCTGCGCATCCACCGTATACCGGAATGCTTCGCGCGTCTGGGCGCCGTTGACGTGACAGGCCAGCAGTCTGAGTTCGAATTTTCCGGGCTTCAGCTCGCCGATCCGGCCGCGAAAGGATCCATTGGATTCCACCCGACTCGTCCAGCCCACGGCATCATAGTCGTCCCCGCGGTTCCGCGGTCCGGGCCCCCAATCGTCGTTAAGCATCACCACCGAATGCACGGGCACGGCGCCGCTCCATTGCCCTTCCACATCCAAGGCATTCGCGCCGGGATCATGCCGCAGGACCAGCCGCTTGAGCGTGGCGCGCGGACTCGCCCGCGAGCCCGAAGCCTGCGGATCGAAGAGCGGATGGTGCGACAGCAGCGCGGCTTCGGCCGCGGTAAGAAACGAGCCCGGTCCATCGCCGCGGAGCTCCTCCCGATAGGTGTAATTGCCCGAACCCATCAGCGCGGTGCCTCGCCCGGCCTGCCGGTCCGCCGCGGTTTCCTTGATGTGCGGAAGCCCGAAGGCATGCCCCATTTCGTGGGTGATCCCTCCGATGAGCACGGAGTTCAGCCGTCCCCGGGAAATATCCGCGTTCTTGTAGATCATCACGGGCTCCGGGTCGCGAAAGCGCGTGGCGTCCATGCCCGGATCGTCATTGAACCATCCTGTTCCGCTGAAAAACGTGCCGCCGCCGTAGTAGGGACATTCGCCCGTGATTCGGATCCGCCCGTCCGGCAGCGTCTCAAAATTCAATACGGCCATGAAGATGATGATGGTTTCGGCATCAATGTTGATGCCCTGCGCGGCGAGCGCCCGTCCGACTTCCATCCGCAACTCGTGCCCGCGATCATAGGTATAATAATCGGCCGGCTGGGCGCCCTTCACTTCATGGATGATCACCTGGCCGTCGGCGTCCTCCGGCATCGCGAACGTACGCGGCCCCCATCCGTTCCGATCCATCTGAACCCGGTAGAATTCCTGAATGTCTTTCATGATGCGCGTGACCCGGCCCCGATGGTCGGGGTACGGCTCCCGGTCGGCGGGCGTAAAATAAATCACACGCAACCATTTCGGCGCCACCGGCCCTTCCGGCGGAGGTTCGGAGGCCGCGGCGCTCAACCCCATCGCGCAAGCGGCCGCGAGAAACAGACCCGCGACCCAGGGACGGGGGGCGGGAAGTCCCCGCGCCGTTCTGCGGGCGATCCCGCCGCTCATGGCTTCCACTCCATGGTTCGAGCCGCCTCCATCGCCGCATCCAATTGGTCCACCTTGACCACCAGCATATCTCCGCTTCCGTCGGGACGAGTGGATCCGTAGGCGTATTCGATGTTGATCCCCCGGTCCGCCCAGCGCCGGCAGAGGGCGCCCAGCGCCCCCGCGCGGTTGCCCAGCCATACGGTCAGCACGGGCTTGCAGAAAAACAACAGCCCCTGCTTTCGAAGAAACGCGCACGTGGCGTCGCCGTCGTTCACCACCATCCGCACATACCCGTGATCGATGCCCTCGGCGAGGCTGAACGCGAGGATGTTCAATCCTTCGCGTCCCAGCCGCTCCGACAGCTCGGCGAGGGCGCCCGGGCGATCGTCCAGAAATATGGAGATTTGCGTTCCTTGTTCGACATTTGTGCTCATAGGGATATCCAACTCCATGCGCGAGGGGAGCGATTTGACCTCCACCTTTCTCTCGGTGCATTATACCCCGATGCCGGTCCGACGCCGAAACAAACCTGCCTGGGAGGGGTGGTTCTTTGCTTACCAACTCACCCCGGATTCGATCCGTTTGTGGTGGCTCCGTTGCATACCGCTGGGGCGAATTCTGTTATCGAACGTGAGTTTTCTGCGGCAGCGCAGCCAGACCGAGCTCACGCAACTGGTCCGGGACACCCTCACCCGTCCGGCCCGGTCCTGGTACTGGCCCCACCCGCTCCGGATGGGCCGCCCCGGATTCGATCACGCGCCCTACGTGCTGGGCACGGCAAGCGGCTCCCGAATCTACTTGAAGCTGAGGCACGGGTTCCATTACCGCCTGCGCGAAGCCATCGGCCGCGCCCGCGAAAAAGCCCGCGCTCATCCGTAATCCAAGGGCGCAGCGCCCGTCGAAAAAACTTGCGAGGATGTCATGAAATCCCCATCGCCACTGATCGAAACCGCGGTACAGGCGCTCCAGAAGATTCGCCGGGACCGGCCCCTGGTGCACAACATCACCAACTACGTTGTGATGAACAGCACGGCCAACGGCCTGCTCGCGCTGGGCGCCGCCCCGGTCATGGCCCATGCGCAGGAGGAGGCCGCCGAGATGGCCGCGCTGGCCGGCGCGCTCGTGCTCAACATCGGCACCCTCTCGCCCGCCTGGATTCACGCGATGGATCTGGCCGCGCGGGCCGCGCGCGCGCGCGGAATCCCGGTGATTCTCGATCCGGTCGGCGCGGGCGCCACGCGGCTGCGCACGTCCACCGCGATGCGGCTCATGGATGAAGGCCATCCCGATGTGCTGCGCGCCAATGCGTCGGAGCTCCTCGCGCTGGCCAGCGACGCCGGCGG
>JAGOHE010000065.1 GCA_017996315.1 Kiritimatiellia bacterium
AAAATCGGCGAATGGGCCGACGCCGGCGATGCGAGTCTCAAGGCGATGGAACCCGTGTCATCCGGGGCATGGCCGGATGAGTACGCTCTGGAGACCGCTCGGGTGGTCGCGGAGCGTATGAGTGTCGGGGGCATGTTGGATCCGGCCCGGAACTTGATGGAACACGCTCGCCGGCGAATGGGAGAGGAAGCGTGGAGGAACGCCCCGGAATGGGCGCGCGTCCAGGCGCGCATCGACCTGAGCGCCGGCCGTTTGGAAGAGGCCGCGAGCGCATTATCGCGTATTCCGTCCGAAGCGCGCGCGCGGGATGCGGGGTGGCTGGAACTGGAGGCGGCCATTCTGAAATCCCAGGGGAATCTGATATCCGCGGCGGAGGTGTATGCGCGGGCGATCCGTCTTCTTCGGGGCGACGCCCAATCCGGCGCACGGATCGCCGAGTTGGAGATGGCCGTGGCCGGATGTCATCTGGATATGAACCAGCCCCACCAGGCGCTCTCGGCCTGCAAATCCCTGTTGAACCGGGCGGAGCTTTCCGACGCGCGCCGCGCGGAAGCGACCCGGCTGGCCATTCGCGCGGCCCTGGCCGCCGACGTGGTTCCCGATATGCAGCGGTATGCGCGGATGTACCTTCAAATGATCCGCGAGCCGGAGGCCACGCCCGAAGAAGCGCGATGGATGCTGGCGGCCTCCCGCAAGGCTCAGGAGGCGGGAGATCAGGATGTGGCGGCGAAGCTGGCCCGGACCGCCATGATTGCCGGCCGAAACGCAGAAGTGAAGGATCACGCGTTTTGGGCGGACGTCCGGGAGGCCCATGCGCAGGCCCTGCCCGCCACGCGGGCGCGCGCCTGGATGGATGCGCTTGAATCCTTGCGCCTGCTCGGAATGAGCCATCAGGACATCAGCCCGTCGGGCATTCGCGTGCGTCTGCTGCTGGCGCGGATTGCCCGTGAACAGGGGGAGCCGGCCCGCGCTGCGTTCTATCATTCGGAAGCCCTCGCCATCGCGGCTCTTCCCGGTCTCAACACGGACCCCGGAGTTGCCGGCCTGGTCCGTGCAGCGATGGCGAACCCGGATCATGGAAACCAGATGCCCGCGGCAGTGGGTAATTCCGCGGATCATCAGCGCTATGAAGCCGCCGCCGCGATGATTCGCTGAGCGGTGACCGCGGGCTACGGGCGCACCGGGGCGGCGGGCAGGGCGTGACGGATTGGGGCGGGCGGATAAGGATCCGGAGCGGGAATCCACCGGACCATCCGCGACGTCGCGCGCGCGATCGCGCCATAGGACCAGCGCATATCTTCGATGGACCTCCGGCCCCAGTCCCGCATGGTCGGCGTGCCGATCACTGTGATCCACAGGGAGAGCCCCGCCACGAGGATGATTGTGATGAGGCTATAGGACAGCAGCCGTCCGTACTCGCGGACATCCGGCTGATGCATCCACAGAAATCGCACGGTGAAGGTGATATGGAACGCCCAGGTCCAGCCCACGGCCGCCATCCAGAGCGGTTGTCCCGGCACGGGATCGAAAAACAGCGCGCAGACGCCGTAGGCCGCCAGAATGATCCAGGTATAGAGCGGAAAGAAGTACGGCGAGAGCGCGATCCAGATGTTCGATTTCGACAGTTCCACGAAGCCGCCCGAACGCCGGACCCGCATCCGGCCCACGCGTCCGCCCATACAAAGCGCCCAGAAGGCGTGAGTCAGTTCATGGCCGAGTATGTACCCCCGTTCGGGCAGGGGAAGCAGCAGGGACCAGATCGTCCACAGGAGCACCCCCGTTCCCAGACCCAGCCAGGATGGTGTGCGCGCTTCCGGGAGCGCGGCGATGGCGATGGCCGCCAGGGTGCGTCCCGCCGCCGGCACCGCCGGCAACAGCGCGCATCCTGCCAGCGCCCGAATCCATCTCATCCGATGTACCTCCGTTGGGCCGGGGCGGCATCGGTCGGGAAGGCGTTTGACGAAATCGGGCCCCCGCGTATAATATCCGTCTTTCCCGCGGCCCCCGAGCGATGTGGCCGAAGGGAGACATCGCTGCAGCGACGGAGAACACCATGCCGAATATCAAGAGTGCCGCAAAACGGATGCGCCAGAGCCGGAAACGCCAGGCGGTCAACAAGACCGTGAAGTCGGAGATCAAGCATTTCCGCCGGAAAGTGGTGGGCACCGAGCCGGTGACGCCGGAGACGTACAGCCGCTATTGCTCGATGCTCGACAAGGCGGCGAAGCGCGGCGTGATCAAGAAGAACACGGCCATCCGGCGCAAGCGCCGCGCCGCGTCGCGAATGGCGGCTCCGAAGTCCGCGCCGGCGGTCTGAACGTTGTAACATCCCATCCGTCGGCCGCCGCGCGCGCGCGGCGCGGGACGGAGCGGAGCGGGGGAGGGTGAGAGGCTCACTCCTCACATAGGGCGCGTGGGGCCGGGTCACCAGGCTTCAAGAATTTTTTCCGTCAAATCCCGGGCCAGATCGCGGGAGGCCTCCGGCAGGCCCATGCGTTTGCTCGTGGACATATCGCCCGAGAGCAGTACCAGGGTTTCCCCCTGCGCGGCCGGATGTTCGACAATGGTCTGCCCGGTGGACGGGCGATACAGCACGAAGGCCGCGGACAGAATCATCCGGTACTCGTTGGGCGTATCGCGGTTGGCGTCGTCATAGGCGATGGGGGTGAAAATAAATCGCCGGAGCGTGACTTTCAGAATCGCGTCCGCTTCCGCTTCGGGCGCGATGCGCAATGCGCCGTCGCGCTGAATACGGCTGATGACTTCCCGTGTGACTTCGTTTTCGATAAGCGGCTCATCCGTTCGATTTTCAAAGACGGGAATGAAAACGGTCTGGATGTCTGCGGGAAGGCTGGATCCGAGGCGGTAGTTGGCGCAGGACGCCCCGCCGGCGATCAGGCCGATCAGGACCAACGCGGTAAGCCATCGGCTAGGACGGAAGGTCGGCGGGCGTGTTCGCATGATCCAGTTCCTCCGGAGGGTTGGGGGCCGCAGGTGTGGCCCGACGTTCATAATACAGCAATCGCTCCTGGGCGCGCCGGGTATATTTGGAATTAGGATACTGCGTCAGGAACCGCTCATACCCCAGCCGGGCGGCTTCGGAGGACCGATGATGCCGGTCGTAGTGATGCGCCACCCGCCAGGCCGATTCCGCCAGTTCGGCGGACCTGCGTTCGAGCCGCTTCCGAACGGATCCGGCCGATGTGGAATCCGGATACGTCCGGAGAAATGCGTCCAGCGCCGACCGGGCTTCCCGTCCGAGCATGGGATCGTTTGGCGCGTCGCGGCTCATTTCATCCAGCGCCATCGCCCGGCCGAGAGCGGCCTCCTCGATCGCGACCCCCTCGGGGAAGCGGATCAGGTATTCCTGATACGCGGCGGCGGCCTCGGACCAGTTGTGGTCATCGCGGTGGATGCGGGCGATCTGAATCTGCGCATCCGCGGCGCCCGCCCATCCCGTTGCGGATCGCGCCAGCGTTTCCAGCAGGGGCAGGGCCTGTTGCGGATAGGTCCATCCGCCCAGCAGCCAGCGGAAATTCTTCCGGTTCATGAGGGCGAGCGCCAGGGCCCGCTGCCGCTGGAGCAGTTCCGTATAGGGGAGCGGAGACGATGAGAAGGATTCCAACTTTCGGTATTCCTCAAACGCCAGCTGCCAGCGTTGCTGCCGTTGAAGGATCTCGGCCCGCTCCAGCAGAGCCAGACCCGCTTCCGGCGCCAGCGGCCAATTCTCGGTCAGCGCGCGGTAGTGCCGTTTGGCGCGCCACGTGCTCCCCCGGTCCCGGAGCATGCGGGCGAAGGCAAGCTGGTCGGACGGATTGTTCCGCGCCGGCTTCAGCAGCGAAAACCAGGGACGCACCCCGGTCCCTTCGGTGTAGGCCTCGCCGGCGCGCGCGGAGGGCCCCGAACCCCCGAGGACGAACCAGGCGATCGCGCATGCGCATGAAATGACGGAATAGGAACGCATCAGGCCTAACGATAGAGGCGCCCATGGCTTCGGTCAAGCGGGATACACCGCGAGGTGACGCGCGCGGCGATCAGGGCACCAACGGAGGGCGGGGGGCCGACACAATCACCAGCGGAAAACGAATCGCCATCTTGCCGTCCGCCTCCACTTCCACCCAATGCGTGCCCGCCTCCCGGAATATCACGTTCATGAAAATTTCGACATTCGTCGCCGAGGCCTCGGGGGAAGCCAGCCGGAATGGAATGTGCTTCCCTTCCACGACCACCGTCGTCTGATCCGGGGCCATGATGCGCGTCCGCTGCACAAACTCTCCGTCGCCGCCACACCATCGCGTGACCACGCACATGCGCGGATAGGGCACGGAAAGCTGCGAAAGGGAAAGAACGTCAAAGAGCCCGATGAGGATGAACTTTCCGTTTCGCTCCTGCCGGACATCGTCGCAGACCAGACAGGACTGAAGATCCGGATGCATCAGGATTCGACAGGTTCAAATAAGTTGGGCGGAGGAGGCGGACGGTCATTGGAATCGGAATCATGAACATCCGCGGCTTCCTCAATCGCCGCCGCCAATTCTCGCAGCCCCGTGCCCGGAACTATGATGGCTCCCCGGCGTCCCCCGACTTCTTCCGTAATCTTCAGGAAGCGTCCGCCTTCATTTTCTTTGAGATACAGAGAGAATCGCTTCCGCTCAATCCTGATCTGGTTTTCATATAGCTCTTGATCCATACCTATCCTCGTTGTTCACCGCACCTTATAACAGCCCGAACCCTGAAATATTGCTCAGCACCTAAGCCAAATTACAACCAATAGCATTCAGAAACAATCATGATTCGTCCAGAAATCTTAAAACTTCCGCAGGATGTTCTCCTGCTTTTGTTACTTGACTCCAGTGCTTTGCAATAACACCGGAAGGAGAAATCAACACGGTTGATCGTATCACTCCTTCGGTAATCCTACCATATATCACCTTTTCCCCCCATGCGCAATAGGCTTTATGCACGGTGGCGTCTGGATCCGACAGGAGCACAAATGGGAGGCGAAACTTTTTAATGAACGCCTGGTTCGAGGCCTCCCCATCCCGGCTCACGCCGAGCAACACGACGTCTTTCCGGAGGAGCTGGGGGTGCGCAGCGCCAAAGCCGCAGGCTTCCTTGGTGCATCCCGGCGTGTCGTCCTTCGGATAAAAATACAAAATCACCCTTTTCCCCTCATAATCCCTGAGCGTGTGCGTCCTCCCATCGCTTCCCGCCAAGCGGAACGCAGGTGCCCTCAGGCCTTCCATGCTAGTTCTAGTATCTTCTTTCATAGAAGAGATTTGATCAGGGGCGATCAAAAACACTCACAATCCATCCAATATACACACAATCGAACGCAAGGGAAGGAATTTTGATAGAAATTTATAGAGCATGAAATGTCCCGGCTGCGTGGGGAGCGCCGGGAAAGCCCGCGGGTTGAACGGTTCGGCTTCGTCTTGACCGAAATCGCGCGGGGCATGAGAATAGGGGACAGTTTGCCAGCTTAGCTCAGGGGTAGAGCAGCGGTTTTGTAAACCGCCGGTCGGGGGTTCAAATCCCTCAGCTGGCTCCATCCTTCCCTTCGTCACTCCTGCGACGCTCGACCGCAGCGAGGACGGGTTGTGCCATGCGGGGCGCCGCCGCGGCGATCTTCTGGAGCGGGCGGGGCGGGTCTTCCATGCAGGCGGATACCGCGAGCATCGCATACGCGGTCTCTTCCGCTCGGGCGCGGCCGGACGGGGAGTCGCCCCACGCGCCTTCCCGGGTCTGCCCGGAGAGCAATTCCGGAAGCCGGCGGCTTTTCCACAAGGACCAGGCCCGGCCGCCTTCGTTGAAGGCGATACGGGCGATGATCATTTCTGTTTCGTACACCGTCGGCGCCGAGGGATCCGCGGGATGGAACAGGGCCGCTTGGATGGTGCGATGGACTTCCGCCGGAATGGGGGTGCGCGCATATTGCAGCGCCCAGGCGGCCAGCAGGGTGGCCTGCCGCGAAGGCGGAGGACTCTGTCCGTCCAGAGCGGACCGGGAGGACGCAAACCATGCGCCCACGTGCGGCGCGCGCAACGAGAGCACCCCGCGCACGGCTCGCGCCATCGCTTCGGGCACATCCAGTTCCGTCGGGGGGAAGGCCAGCGCGGAATCCATCGCCATCATGTGCGCCGCGGTCGCGCCCAAATCCAGGGCATATCCCGGATCACGGGCCCAGAGGCCTCCGTCATCCTGCGCGGCCAGCGACGCGGCCAGAGCGCGATCTCTCGCGGCGCGCAGGGAGGGAATCCGGGAACGGCGGTAGGCTTCGCTAACCGTGGCCAGCGCCCATGCGTGCGCTTCGGCATCATGGCCGGACTCTCCAAACCATCCGTCCGGTTGCTGCCGGCTCAGCAGCCAGCGCAACCCCGCCGTCACCATCGAACCGTAGCGCGCGGATCGCGGTCCTTCGCCTTGCTGGAGCAGGGCCAGGAGAGGCAGCGCGGTCGTTCGGATTTCATCGCGCGACGATCCATCCCACCGGCCGTCGGATGCCTGATGCTGCGCCAGCCATTCATTGCCGCGCCGCGCGGCTTCCTCGGCGTCGTCCGCGAGCGATCCCAGATGCCGACGCATCGCCGCGAGCCGGAGGTCCGCTTCCACCGGCGCGAAGACCGGCGCCGAACGATCGGGCGCGGGCTCCCGCGGCGGCCGCATCGCATGTTCCGGACGGAGGCCCGCGAGAATATCGGCGAACGGATCGGGCAGCGCGCCCTCCGGCAGCGATAACGGGTCGGGATGATATTCCGCGAGTTGCTCGGATGGCTCCGGCCGGGGAATCGGCGCCACGGGATCCAACGGTTCGCGCCCGTCCGGGGCGTCCCCCATGGCAATTTCCGCGGGATAAATCTGATCCCGGGATTCAGACGACGGGGCGGAGGTATGCGGAACCGCCCATCGAATCAGGATGAATATCAACGCGGCATGCGCCAGCACCGCTCCGGCCGGACCCCACCACCGACGCTCCTCCACGCGATCGCGCCAGCGGTTCCAGCCCGCGTGAAGCCGCAGCTTCAAGGGAAGCGGGGCTTGAGTGTCGGACCAGGATTCCGACCACTCGCGTTGCGCGGTCTGCCGGTGGAAATGAGTGTACAGGGCGGAGTCCATCCGGGCGGCGCGCACAAACGCGCGCGCGGCGTCCGGGTTCTCCCGCAGCACCGCAGAGAGAGTCTCCAGCTCCGACGGAGTGATCACTCCGTCGAAGTATCGGTTCATCATCGCCTCCCATGCGGGCGGCGGGTTGGAAGCGGCGGGGGATGTCCGGTTCATCCGACCTCCGCCAGGGAGCGCTCGACGCAGAGGCGCAGGGCCGATCGAATGCGCGAGAGCGCCTTGTTGACGGCGTCGAGGGTGCTATTGATCCGATCCGCTATCGTCTGGAGCGTCAGGTCTTCGTCATACCGCATGCGGATCAGCGCCTGGGATTTTCCCGGGAGACGACGCAGACATTTCTTCAGGGCCAGTTCCAGATCCGTCGGCTCCGGCACATCGGGAGCGTCAAACGCTCCGGCCACGGCCTCGATCGTCGCGGGATCCATGGCCAGCGGGATGCGCTTGTGGCGATCGAACCGCTGCAGCACCTTGCGCACGGCGATACCCCGGGCCCACGCGCCGAACGACCGGGTGGCGTCAAACTCGTCGAACTTTTTCCACAGGGTTAACGCCATTTCCTGGAACACATCCTCCGCCGCGGATCGGTCTCGAATGAACGACCCGATCACTGCGCGCATGTCGTCCTGGTGCTTGAGGAACAGCCCCAGAAAACGCGCCTGCCGGTCCTCGCCGGCTGGATCAGGTTTCGTCATATGCATCTTCTTCCGGAAATTGCGCCCGGCTGGACAGACTTACGCAAAGTATATACGGAACATCGCCCGCGTACGATGAGCGATCGCCCGCCGCGTCGTTCGAGGATCGGATGGGAAACCGGGGCCGGATGCCGTACACTTCGGGCATGTCTCTGTTCGTCAAAATCTGCGGAATCGCCCGTGCGGTGGATGCCGAGGCGGCCGCGGCGCTGGGGCCGGACGCGTTGGGCTTCGTCTTTCACCCCTCGTCGCCCCGGGCGGTACGCCCGGCGCAGGTGCGGGCGTGGAGCGCCGCGATCCCCCCGACGATCCTCAAAGTGGGGGTGTTTGTGGATGTGCCGCCCGACCGGGTTTCCGAGATAGCTCGCGAGGCGGGTCTGGATGTGGCTCAGTTGCACGGGCGAGAGACCCCGGAGGCGGCCCGGGCTTCCTGGCCCCGGACGTGGAAGGCGCTCCCGGTGGATGATGAGCTGGAGAACGCCGCCGGTCTGCCCTGGCCGTGCGAGGCCCTGCTGCTCGACACCCCCGGCGGGCCGATGCCCGGAGGGACGGGTCGCGCCGCGGACTGGACACACGCGGCAGCCTTTGTGCAGAATGCCCCTTTGCGGGTGATCCTTGCCGGCGGGCTCGGGCCGGATACCGTGGCGTCGGCCGTGCGCGCGGTCCGCCCGTGGGGAGTGGATGCCAGTTCCGCCCTCGAGTCGCAGCCCGGACGCAAGGACGCCGCCCGCATGAAGGATTTTGTGCAGCTATGTCGAACTCTGTGACCCCCGTTCGCCGCCGCGGCCGTTTCGGCCCGTACGGCGGATCGTATGTGCCCGAAACGCTGATGGCTCCGCTCGACGAGCTGGCGGACGCGTTTCATGCCGCATGGCGCGACCGCGCCTTCCGCGCCGAGTTCGAGGGATATCTGCGCACCTACGTGGGGCGCCCGACCCCGTTGTATTTCGCCGAGCGGCTGACGCGCGCGCTGGGCGGTCCAAGGGTGTATCTGAAACGCGAGGATCTCTGTCACACCGGCGCGCACAAAATCAACAACAGCCTCGGGCAGGCGCTGCTGGCCCGGCGCATGGGCAAACGCCGCGTCATCGCCGAAACCGGCGCCGGACAGCACGGTGTGGCGACAGCCACCATGGCGGCGATGTTCGGGCTCGAGTGCGTCGTGTACATGGGACGCGTGGACATGGAGCGCCAGTCGTTGAATGTCTTCCGCATGCGCGAACTCGGGGCCGAGGTGGTGCCCGTCACCGCCGGCCAGGAGACGCTGAAGGAAGCGATCAATGAGGCGATGCGCGACTGGGTCACGAACGTGCGCACCACGCATTATGTGCTCGGCACGGCTTATGGCGCCTATCCCTATCCGGAGATGGTCCGGACTTTTCAGAGCGTGATCGGCCGGGAAGCCCGCCGCCAAATCCTGCGCGCCGAGGGGCGGCTGCCATCGCGCGTGATCGCGTGCGTCGGCGGCGGGAGCAACGCCATCGGGATCTTCAGCGCATTCGTGCGCGATGCGTCCGTGCGGCTCATCGGCGTGGAGGCGGGCGGCGAGGGGATCGAACCCGGCCGGCACGCCGCGCGCTTCGCCGCGGGGCGGCTGGGCGTGCTGCAGGGCGCGCGCACGCTGGTGTTGCAGGACGACGAGGGCCAGATTCTCGGAACGCACTCCGTCAGCGCGGGACTCGACTACGCCGCCGTGGGCCCCGAGCATGTGTGGCTGCGGGACCGCGGGCGGGCGTCGTATACTCACGTGAGCGACGAGGAGGCGGTGGCGGGATTCGACGCCTTGAGCCGGAAGGAAGGCATTCTGCCCGCGCTGGAATCCTCCCATGCGATCGGCTGGCTGCTGAAGGAAGCGCCGGGCTGGGACGCGAACGACGCTCCCGTAATCGTCAATTGCTCGGGCCGGGGCGACAAGGATATTCAACAAGTCGTAGCGTGGAAGGCCCGCCGCGCGGGGAGCCCGAAGGCATGAGTGTGCGCAGCATGACCGGATTCGGCGCCGGATCGAGCCGGCGGGAGGGCCTTCGCGTGGAGGCGGAGATCAGCTCCGTGAATCGCCGCCAGCTCGATCTCCAGATGAACCTGCCCCGCGCGCTGGCCGTGCTGGAGCCGCGGATTCAGGAAGAACTCGCGCGCGTGCTTACGCGCGGGAGGGTGACGCTGAATGTGCGCGTCCGGGAAGGAATGCGCGGCCCCCCCCGGGTGCGGGTGGACATGGGGCTGGCCCGCGCCACGGTGGACGCCGTCCGCGCGGCCGCGAAGACCTTGAAGTTGCCCGACGGGCTCGACAGCGGACTGCTGCTGGCGGTTCCGGATCTGGTGCAGGTGCGGCACCTGACCGACGATATCGAGCGGGTCTGGCCGGCGTTGCGCGAGGCGATCGAACGCGCGCTGGCTTCGCTGGATCGCATGCGCTCCCGGGAGGGACGCGCCCTGCGCGCGGATATTCTGAAGCGCCTGGCGCTGTTGGAGCGCCGGGTGGGTGACATCCGGGCCCGCGCGCCCGAATCCGTCCGGCGGCGTCAGGAACAACTTCACGCGCGCATCGCCGAAGCGGGACTGCAAGCGGGAGACCATGCGGATCGCATCGCGCGCGAGGTCGCCCTCTTCGCCGATCGCTCCGATGTGTCGGAGGAAATGACCCGCATCCAGAGCCACCTCGACCAGGCCCGCGCGCTGCTTCATTCGAAGGAACCGTCGGGCCGGGCGCTGGATTTCCTCTGTCAGGAACTGCTTCGCGAAATCAACACCACCGGATCGAAGTCCGGCGACGCGACGATTACCGCAAAGGTCGTGGAATTCAAAGCTGAACTGGAACGAATCCGGGAGCAGGTGCAGAACATCGAATAGCGCCGGCCCCACGCCGGCGGGGAGATCCGAATGCCCGCAGATGCCCCAGAGAACACCCCGCGCCCATTCCCGCGGCTGATGATCGTCACCGCGCCCTCCGGCGCGGGCAAGACCACCCTGTGCCGGCGGCTGCTCGCCGAATTTCCGTCGTTCGAATACTCCGTCTCCTGCACCACCCGCCCCCCGAGGGAAGGCGAAACAGACGGCCGCGATTATCATTTCATCACTCCGGAGGAATTCCGTCAGCGCGCGTCCCAG
>JAGOHE010000066.1 GCA_017996315.1 Kiritimatiellia bacterium
CCCCGGCTGACGCTGGGATCCGCCGAACTGGCCCGGCAGATTCCCCCCGACCTGCCCGCGCGCGAGGCCGCCGCCATGGATGTTGATGGCATCCACCTGGACTGCCGCCGCATATCCGCCGAAGAGATTTCCGCTCTCGTGCCCTGGCTGCAGCAGATCGACCAACACGTGAAGGAGCACAACATGAAGCTCGCCATCCAATTTCCCGAATCCCTGACCCGGCTGGCGTCGTTCGCCACCATCGCGGCGCTGTTTCCCGGGGCGCTGGTCGTCGTGGAATCCACCGCCCGCGCGGAGGAATTGGAATCCGCGGTGCCCAACGTGCTGGCGGCGGAAGACCTGCCGCCGCCGGCGGCCGATCTGCACCTGAACCTCTACTACCAGCTGGCGACCCGCGACCTGCCGCTGGCCGAACTGTCGCCCCAGGCCCGACAGGAAGCCTATCGCCGCGAAGGCTATCTGGCCTATCAGGAGGGCCGCTACGAGCAGGCCATCGAGCAGTGGCAGCTCTGGCTGGAGGAGGATCCGCGCAGTGCCGAAGCGATGTCGTTGATCGGCCGGGCCTATCTCCAGAAGAACGAGCAGGAGACCGCCCTTGATTTCTATACCCGCAGCCTGCAGGCCAGCCCCGGCCAGATCCACATGGCAATCCGCCGCGCGGAACTGCTCGAAAAAATGGGCCGCGATGACGAATCGCGCGAGCAACTCAACCTCTATGCCCGGGTCTTTCCGGAAAATCCGGACATCCTGATCGCCCAGGCCCGCTGGTTGGCCCGGCACAAGCGCCGCGTGGAGGCGCGCGCCATGGTCGAAACGCTCGTTGCGGAATCGCCGCTGAACCTGGAAGCCCAGCTGGCGCTGCTCGAACTGCAGGACCAGCCCGCGGAACGCCACCACACCATGCGCGGCATCCTGGAACTGGGCCAGTCCCGCGATTCGCAGATTCCCTTCGGCCATTCCCTGATGAGCATGGAGATGCTGACCTATCCGGAGTCGGCCGTGTTCTTTGAGCATCTGCGCGAGCAGGTCGCGCGCGGCCGCAACACCAAGCAACGCGAGCTCTACGAAGGATTTCTGCCGCTGGACCATCCCGTCACCGACGACTTCGCGGCCGGCAAGCTCTCTGACAGCTGGATCGCGTCCGGCGGGATGCGCGCCCTGGAACGCGGGCGCTACGAACTGCGCGCTGCCATCGACCAGGCCGAAACCTATCTGCGCTTGCGGCGCTCGGAACTGGTCCGCGACGGCGCCCTCGAGGTGGTGCTCGATGAATCGCAGGGCTTTTTCTGGATCTACGCGCGGCGCAGTTCGCGCGCGATGGTGCGCTTCGGTTTCGATGAGGACGGGTTCATCCATCTGCAGGTTTGGAAGAGCGGAGAACTGCTGTCGAACAACATCCGCCCCTGGATTCGCCCGCCCGGCAGCCTCAAGATGCGCCTGGAAATCCGCGGCGACGGCGCCCGGGGCTTCGTCAATGGCCTGGAAATCTTCTCCGGCCCGGTGGCGATTCCCGACACGGTGGCCTACGGCTGGTGGGGCATTGCGCCCTTCGCGTTCGATCTGGGCGTGGCGCGGGCTCGCATCCTGAAGATGGACTTCGAGCCCTGGCCCGCCACGCTGGTGCTGCTGCCGCCGGGCGATCCGGTCGAACAGGTCAAATGGCTGCGGCCCTACGTCGGCGCCATGTCCGCCCTGGTGCCGGCCTGGGTCTTCCAGCAGCCCGACGGCACGCTGTCCGCGGACCTGCCCGCCGCGGCCGACATGCTGCGGATGTTCGGCGCGTTCCATCGCGTACGGATGCTGCCGGCGATCGATCTGTCCTATGACGGCAACATCGCGCCTGAACAGATTACCGACTTCATCCAGCGCCACGGACTGGCCGGCGCCGTGGTGAAGCGGCGCACCCCGGCGCCGGCAGCCTGGCTGAAACGGCTGGCCGCCGCGCTGGAAGAACGGCCCGCGGACGTGATCGTGCTCCAGACCGAGGCCGCGCTGTGGAATTCACCGCGCGCCGGGGAGGAATCCAAGGGCGAATACATCGTGCGTCCGGAAGTGGCCGACCACCTGCTGCCGGAGCCCGGCGAGGACCTGATGCTGGTCGAACTGCCGGTCGGTAGCGTGTTGATTCCGCCGCTGCGAGGCGCCTGGCACGTGCCGCTGCGCACGCCCGACGATCCGCCGCCGAAGAAGGAAAAGGACCCGGCCGCGCCGCGCCTGTACCTGATGGGTGCCGCCGGCGAATTGGCGCTGCCGCCGCCGCCATAGGAGTCCGGTGCCGTATCGGTTGCCCCCATGTTGTTCCCGACCACAGCGTTCGCCGTTTTTTTCTTCGTCGTTTTCCAGATCCATTGGGCACTGGCGGGATATCCGCGCGCCCGAAAAATCTTTCTGCTGGCCGCGAGCCTTTTTTTCTACGGTTTCTGGAACTGGAAATTCGCGGGGATGCTGCTGGCCTCGGCGGTGATCAACCATGCCGTGGCGGTGCGCATGGACGACCTGGTGCGGACGGCGGCGCCCGCGCGCTCCCGGCGGCGCTGGCTGGTCGGGATCGTGGCCTTCAATCTGGGGTTGCTGGGGTTTTTCAAGTACACGGGATTCTTTTTTGCCGATGCGCTCTTTCCTCTGCTGCGGCCGATCTGCCTCCGGCTGGGCCCGGCGGCGGTGACGTGGCTGGTGGGTGTGCAGGAGAACATCTATCCGTGGCTCGCCCAGATCGTCCTGCCCGTGGGCATTTCGTTCTTCACCTTCCAGGCGCTGAGCTACGTGGTGGATGTGCACCGCCGCCATGTGGCGCCGGCGGACTCCTGGCTCGATTTCGCGAACTACCTGGCCTTTTTCCCGCAGCTGGTCGCCGGTCCCATCGTGCGGGCGGCCGACCTCGTGCCGCAGATGGAGCGGATGCCGGACCGCACCGCGCCGATCGAGGCGGCCCCCGCCGTTTTCTTGATCCTGGCGGGGCTGTTCAAGAAAACGGTGGTGGCCAACTGGCTGGCGGCACGCCTGGCCGATCCCGTGTTCGCGTGGCCCGAACGATTCGCCGGCCCGGACGTGATCCTGGGTGTGTATGCCTATGCCGTGCAGATCTACTGTGATTTTTCGGCCTACTCCGACATCGCCATCGGCTCGGCCCTGCTGATGGGATTCCGCTTCCCGGCGAACTTCAACGCTCCGTACTTCGCCACGAACCTGCAGGATTTCTGGCGGCGCTGGCATATCTCGCTGTCCTCATGGCTGCGCGACTACCTCTATGTGCCGCTGGGCGGCTCGCGCCGCGGAGCCATACGCACCTATGCCAACCTGCTGATCACGTTTCTGCTGGGCGGGCTGTGGCATGGCGCGGCCTGGACGTTCCTGGCCTGGGGAGCCTTCCACGGGATGTATCTGGTGCTGGAACGCGTGGTGCGCGGCCGACTGGGGCTGACCCGGCGCCATGCGGCGCCCGCGCCGTGGCCGCTGGCGCTGCTGGGGCGGATCTGGATTTTCCATGTAGTGTGTTTCTCCTGGATCCTGTTCCGCGGCGGCCGCCTCGAGACGGTATCCGCGATGTTCCGGAGCCTGGCGCACTGGCGCACTGCGGTGCCGGAGCTGACCTTGTGGAGCACGCTCTCCGTGGCGATGGTGACGATCGGTTTCGTTACCCAGTTTCTCGATGGCGACCGCCTGTGGCGCGCGGCCCGCACCGTGGCTGCCGGGCCCGCCTGGGCGCTGGCCGCGGCCGCGGCCGCGGTCTTGACCGGCATTCTGGCCCTGGGGCCGGAAGGCGTCGCGCCGTTCATCTATTTCCAGTTCTAGGAAGAGGTCAGAGAGCAGAGGTCAGAGAACAGATGGATGGAAGAGAAAAAACGACGGGGATGCCCTTGAAAAAGGTGTGGGGCGGGGTGGTGCTGTTCTATGCCGTGGCGCTGGCGCTGAACGGGGCCGCGCTGCATCGCAACAACGAAATCATGCCCTACGGCCCCGTGCGTACGTTCTGGCTGGCCGCCAGCGGCCCGGTGGCCAACATATGCACGGCGCTCCATTTCGATCACCCGCGGGCCTGGCTGGCCCGGACGGCGGGAAAGGCTCTCAATGAATGACGTGGTGGCATCAGGGTTGTGCACATGCGTGCCCCCGTGTACAATGTCCAAACCAATGAATTCGACACGCAGCAGTGGCAAGATCTGGCGGAAATGGCCGGGGTGGGGCGGCGCACTTGCCGTGGTCCTGTGGTCGGCCGTGGCATTCGGGCAGAGCTCCGGCGTCAAATCCCCCGTGCTGCTCATTGGCGATTCGATGATGCGCCTGCCGGCCCACGCCATGGAACGGGAACTGGCGAAAATGCCGGACATCGAAGTTGCGACCTTCTCCGGCATCGGTACCGGCCTGGCCCGGCTGGACGCCTTCGACTGGCTGGCCAAGATCGACGAGCTGTGCGCCGCGCACCGGCCCAAGCTGGCCGTGGTGGCGCTGGGAGCAAACGACCGCCAGCCGATGATGAAGGAAGACCGCGGGCTGGTTCAGCCCGGCGCACCGGAATGGGACACGGAATATGCCGCCCGCGTGGGCCGCGCCATGGATCGCCTGCTGGCCGGCGGCTGCGACCGGATCATCTGGCTGCAGCTTCCGCCGATGCGCGAACCGGTGATGGCCGAGTTCGCCCGGCACGTGAACGAACTGGTGGTCGCCCAGGCGGCGCAGCGCCCGCAGGTGGTCGCGCATGATTTCTCCGCGCTGGTGGCCGACCGCCGCACCGGCGGCTTCACCGCGCGGCGCATGGATCCGCTGACCGCCGCCTCCATTTCCGTACGCGATATCGACGGCATTCACCTCTCGCCCGAAGGCGCCCATCTGCTGGCCAATGCCTTGATCAAGGAATACTGGAAATGAAGGTCCCTGCCCACTCTGCCCGCCGACGTTTTCCGCTGATCCCGACGCTGTCCCGGATCGTTGCCGGCGGACTGGGCGTTTGGTTGCTGGTGGCGCCGACGCCCGCGGCCCTGACGGAGACCGCCGCTGTGGCAACAGCCACTGCGGTGGAAAGCCTGATTCGCGCCACCCGCCAGACCGCCGACCGCGAGCCGTTCCGGCTCGAAGCCGGTCCGGCCGATCCGCCGGCGCAGCAAGCGAATCGCGACGAACTGGAACGGGCCATCATGCTGATCCAGGAGAAGGATTACGCCGCCGCCGCACCGCTGCTGGAAGATGCCCTCAAATTCGATCCGACCGTCGAGGCGACCTGGGAGGCCCTCGGATGGTGCTACTACCACCTCGGCCGTGCGGCCGACGCCGAAAAACTCTGGGAACAGTTTGCCGCCTTGCGGCCCGAGTCGCCCAAGGCCCACAACCTGCTCGCGCAGATGGCCATCGCACGCAGCGATTGGTCCGCCGCCGACCGGCATCTGGTCCGCGCGCTCGACCTCGAGCCGAACAACTACGACGTCCGCTACTGGTATGCTCAGAACCTCTTCCGCCTCGGCCGCCTCGATCCCGCGGTGGAAATCTTCGAGAAACTGGTCGCCGAGGACCCGGGGCGCTACGACGTGAAGACGGATCTGGCCCATACCTATTCTCTGGTCCAGCGCCACGAAGACGCGCTCGACCTGTGGACGGACATCATCGATGTCCTGCCGGATAACCTCGCGTTCCGGATCGAATTCGCGCGGGCCCTCATGCTCGTCGGCAGTCTCGACGAGGCCGACGCGGAAGCCCGGCGCGTTCTCGCAGAGGACCCGGCCCGCTGGGACGTGATGAACCTGCGCGCCGACTTGGCGGAGATCGGCCGCCCGTCCGACGAAGCTGTGGAAGCCCTGCGGGAATTGATCGCGGATGCCGCCGATCCCGATGTTCGCGCGCAGCTGCAGGTCCGGCTCGGGGCGCGGCTGGTGGTCTTGAACCGGAAGGATGCCGACCGCTGGCCGCTGACCCTGGCCCTGGAACAATATGCCGCCGCCACGGACGCGTGGCCGACCTACGTGCCCTGGCTCAACCAATACGCGCAAATCGCTTTGATGGCGCACCGGGTCGAAATCGCGCGCAACGTCGTGGACCGCATCTTGCGCGACCTGAATCCCCACAACCAGCAGGCGCTGGCCACCCGCTTCGAAATCGAAATGTTCCGGCGGGATTTTCCCGCCGCCGAACGGGCGCTCGATGCGCTCTACGAAAACTACCAGCCCAACAATCCACACCGCTTCCTGCAGCGCGCCCGGCTCGAGGTCCAACGCGGCGACTATCCCGCCGCCCTGGAGGCGCTGGACCGGCTGGAGGAAATCGGGGGCCGCGGGGCGGTGCTGACGCTGCTGTATCACGGCCTAACCGAAAGCGAATGGCTGGCGCTGCCCTCGACCCGACGCTTTCGCGAACATCTGCTGGCCCTGCGCGACGCGGGTTTCACGTTTATCGATCCGCTGGATATTCCCGCCTATCTGGAGCAGAATGCCGGCGCCGGCGACTTGGCGGGGGAGCCCCCCTGGCTCGCAAAGCAGGTGGATCAGGCCCGCTACGCCTTGACCGGCGAGCGCAAGTTCCGCCGGCGCGAAGACGCCCCGATCGCCAAGGTCGTGGCCGTCACCTTCGACGACGGTCTGCGCAGCTCCCTGAGTCTCGGCACGCCGGTCGCGCAGGAACTCGGCCTGACTTTCGGCATGTTCGTCATCACCAGCATCGAGGAACTGAATGCCCCCATGTACGCGGCCTGGGAAGAACTGCGCGGCTACCGGGAATCCGGCGCCTGGCAGATCGGCAGCCATCTTAAATACGCCAATACCCCGTTGCCGGCGGGCCCGGAAGGTTCGCCCGCCGTGTATCCGCTGCCCAACCGCGTCTGGCTGCCGGAAAAGAAGCGCCTGGAAACCCTGCGCGAATGGACTGCCCGCGTCCGCCGCGAGTTTTCCGAAAGCCGCGCTGATCTCATCAAGCATCTGGGCCTGCCCCCCGACGAGCCAATGGCGGTGGCGTATCCGTTCAGCGAGATCGGTCAGGAAGAGGGGAGCAACGTGGCCCGGCTCATCAATCCCGTCCGCACGCTTCTGGGCGAGGCCGACCGCGAGTACCCGCTCGGGTTCGTTGTCGATGCCTTCGGCTACACCTGTCCCGGCGATGACCTCCTGACGGTTCGCCGTTTTGAGCCGGCCTGGGACGCCGATGCCAGCAAGGTTGTCGAGCAGGTCCTGGAAAACCATCCCGTGTTCCAGGCGCGGCGGATGCGCGCCGAGATCGCCACGCTGATGAACAAACCCTATCTGGCCGACCGGCAAATTGAACTGCTGCGCCGCGACGGCTATCCCGACCGTTTGCTGCGCAAACTGGTCGCTTTAACCCAAAACCGGATTCCCACCGGGCGCACCGTCGCGGTGGATGAGGCCGACCGTGCGGGCACGTCCCGGAACCGCCTGCGGCCCTCCAACCTCTACGTCGCCGGCCTCTACCGCGAAAACCAGTCCAACGACGACATCCTCCAGCGCTACGCCGAAGGCCGCGCGGGCTTCAACCTGACCGCCCGGCTGGGCGTGGAGGTGGCCGTGTCTGCCGGGAGCATCGACCAGACCGTGACCTCCAACGTCTGGTTCGAGATCGAGCAGCCCGTCACCAGCGCCAGCAGCTCCACCACCGTTGAGACTACCGATGGCGAAACCACCACCTCGACCAGCTACACGGAAACCACCACGATCAACAAGGTGCAGACCAACCGCATCACGGAAACCGAATACGACGCGGATGTCACCGAGGTGCGCGGTGCGCTCACGCTGCGCATCAGCGATACCGCCTCCCTGACCGCCATGCTCGGCCTGAAGACCATCGAATTCAGCCAGCCCGAACATCCCGGCGCGGGCGAAGAGGACGAAATCATCGGGTCGCTGACCATAGCCTGGAACCAGATCCGCGCCTTGCAGGTCGCCGCCGTCTTCGATCACGACCTGATTCCATCCGCCCGCCGCAAAATTGCCTACAACGGGTTCGGGCTGAATGCCCGCTGGCTGATCTCCGACCGGTGGCAGGCGCACGGCGCCGCGCGCTATCTGAGCTTTGATGACGACAACGCCATGGTCCAGATCACCGGCGGATCCTTCTGGCAACTGTTCGAACGGCAGGGGATCTGGGGCGGGCTCGAGGCCTCCACCTTCAGCACCGACGAGGATTCCGAGTTTTACTGGACGCCCTACTGGGACACCCGCTACGCGGCCGTCCTGCGCCTGCTGCGCGCCTATCAGGACTATTTCTTCCAGTTCGATGTCCGCCTCGGCCAGCAGCGGGAAGATGCCCGCCCCGAGGACGAGCAGGCCTGGCGCAATCTCAAGGCGCAGGCCGACAAGGACGGCAGCTGGTATCCCGGTCCCAATCCCGACGCCGACTGGGACACGTTCGTCGGCCTCGGCGCCACCTACCGCCAGCGGCTGTGGCGCCGCCTGGACCTGGTCGGCGATCTGTCCGTCAATTTCCTGCGCGATTATTCCGAGCACGATGTGCGGGTCGGGCTCCAGTACAACTTCTGACGCCTTTTCGGCTGGGGTGCCGCCGGGCCCGGGACCCGGAGGGAACTACTGTTTGGCAGCCACGCGGGATCATGGTATCTTCGGCGCAACCATCCGGAATGAGCCGATTGGAACCCAGGAGATCCACATGGAAAAGAAATTCATCGTTACGTCCATCGTCAAGGAAGAGCTCAAGGCGCGGAGCGGACTGGCCACCATCTCGTCGGACGCCCTGGATTGGGTGAATGATCAGGTTAGCGGCAGTCTGGATGTGTGCGTGAATACGGGCCGTCGGACGCCGGGAGGCCGGTTGATGGCGCCGCCGGCCGCCTCGGCGGCGCCAGCGGCCCCGGCGGAACCGGGGCCCTTCGCCTCGGCGGAATCCGAGCCGCCGCCGGTCATATAGCCGGAACTGTCATGGAAGCGCCTGCCTGCCAGCGCAGGGAGGCATTCTGGCTGCTGGCGACAACTATTTCTGCTGGAAGGGGATAAGAGTCCTTTTCTTTCGGCGAATTTCCGGTTGCATTCCGGGGGGCGGTCTCTTATGGTATTACTGAACAAGCGTTCAGTATGCCATGCATGCAGTTCTCCCCATCCCGGTGCGCCGTGACCGGGTCCGGCCCGTTACCGGGCCTTCGGTGCCGGTGCTGTTGCCGCTGTGCAGCGCCCGGGTCGCGGCGGGATTTCCTTCGCCTGCCGATGATCATCTCGAGGCGCCGCTCGACCTGAACGAGCACCTGATCAAGCACCCGGCCGCCACCTTCCTGGTGCGGGTGGAGGGCGACTCCATGTCCGGGGCGGGCATTCAGGCCGGGGACCTGCTGGTGGTGGATCGCGCGCGGGAACCGCAATCCGGTTCCATTGTGATCGCGGTGGTGGACGGCGAACTGACGGTGAAGCGGCTGCGGGTGGAGAAAAAGCGCGTCCGCCTGGTGCCGGAGAATCCCGCCTACCGGCCCATCGAGGTCGGCCGCGGCACGGACGTGGTGGTCTGGGGCGTGGTCGCGCACGCAATCCGCTCCTACTGACGGAGGACACCATGTTCGCGCTGGTGGATTGCAACAATTTCTATGCCAGCTGCGAGCGCGTGTTCCAGCCGCGCCTCGAAGGCCGGCCCGTCGTCGTGCTGTCCAACAACGATGGCTGCATCATATCCCGCAGCAACGAAGCCAAGGCGCTGGGCATCCGGATGGGCGCCGCCTATTTCAAGATCGCGGCCGAGCTGCGCCGGCAGGACGTCGCGGTCTTCTCCTCCAACTACCCGCTATATGGCGATCTGTCGCGCCGCGTGATGCAGGTGCTGGCCGGGTGCGCCCCCGCCATGGAGGTGTATTCCATCGATGAATGCTTTCTCGGCCTGGCCGGCATGCGCCGGGACCTGACGGCGTACGGGCTGGAGATCGCCCGCCGGGTGCGACGCTGGACCGGTATTCCTGTTTCCATCGGCATCGCCCCGACCAAAACCCTGGCCAAGCTCGCCAACCGACTGGCGAAACAGGGACGAAGTCCGGCCGGCCCCGTGCTGGAGTGGAGCCGGCTGGCAGCGCCGGAGGAGGTCCTGGCCGCGCTGCCGGTGGAGGACATCTGGGGCATAGCCGGCCGCTGGGGCGCCAAGCTGCGGGCGCTGGGCATATCCAACGCGCTGGCGCTGGCGGAGGCCGATCCGGGACGCATCCGCAAGCTGTTCGGCGTGGTGCTGGAGCGGACCTGCCGGGAATTGCAGGGCCTTTCCTGCCTGCCGCTGGAACTGGCGCCGCCGCCCCGGCGGCAGATCATGGTGTCGCGGAGCTTTGGCGAGCGGCTGCGGACGCGGGACGATCTGCGGGCGGCGGTGACGGCATTTGCCGGGCGGGCGGGCGAGAAACTGCGGGTGCAGCGTCTGCGGGCGGGGGCCATCACGGTTTTCCTGCATACCAGCCCGTTTGATGCGGCGGGCCCGCACGATGCCAACAGTGCCACCCGGGTTCTGGACCCCCCCGGCCGCGATTCCGGCCGCCTGGTCCGGTGCGCCGTCCAGGGACTGGAACAAATCTTCCGGTCCGGTTTCGCCTACCAGCGTGCGGGCGTCCTGTTGCTGGACCTCGTCCCCGCGACCGCCGTCCAGGGCGTGCTGTTCCCCGGCATTGCGGCCGATGGAGGACGGGCCGACCGGCTGATGGACAGCGTGGACCGGATCAACCGCCTCCATGGCCGGAGCACGATCCGCTACGCCGGCGAAATTCTCAGCGACCGCTGGCACATGCGCCAGCATTTGAAATCCCCCGCTGCCACCACCCGTTGGGCGGATCTGCCCGCCGTGCACGCCTGAGGCGGATTCGCCCGCCAGGCGCAGGTGGAGGGGCGCCGGCCCTGTTCGGGGACGAAAACGGTTGCGTTTGCCGGTGCGGCCGCAATAAGATGCCGCCATCGAAGCCGGTTTGGAAACCAAGGAGGACTGTTTGTCAAATGAGCTGACAACCAAGCTGCG
>JAGOHE010000067.1 GCA_017996315.1 Kiritimatiellia bacterium
ATTTCGTCCATGATCTGCTCTTTGGTCGTGCCCTGCAGGCGCGGCTCAATCACGGCCTCATCCATAAACGGCGCGAGGGGTGATCCGGGGGTGGCGCCCGGAGCGGCGCTCATCATCCGGCGGGCGACCACGGACCGGTCCACGGGCTGCCGCAGGTCCTTCACCAATTGTTCGAAGTCCGCCAGCACTTCATACAGCGCCGTGCTGACGAAGGAGGATCCGGCGCCCCGGCACTGGAATTCGATGGAGCCGCCCCGGCGTCGGAACTCGATATCCACCGCGCCCCGGCTGGCCTGGTAGATGTGCTCATCGCGGTTGAGGGTGTGGACGAAGAATCCGTCCTGCTCAAAGGTGGACAGCAGTTTGCCGGTCAGCAAATCGGCCGTGTGTTCGGAGGGGAAGTTGAAGACCACCGGTTCGGCGCGTTCGTCGGCATCGGCCGCGCGTTTGCCCGGGCCGGGCCGGTCGAACAGCCAGACAATCAGCGGCGGCGAAAGCATCGTGGTCAGGAGCGTCATCAGCACCGCCACGCTGAACACATTCTGGGGCAGCAGACCGGCGGCCACGCCGATGCCCGCCACGATGAGCGCGACCTCGCCGCGGGGCATCATCCCCGCGCCGATCCGCAGGCTGCCCAGCGCGGTGAATCCGCACAGCCGGGCCGGAATTCCGCAGCCGACGAGTTTGGCCAGCAGGGCCACGAGGGTGAAGAGCAACCCGAACCCGATGATCCGGGGCGAGGCGAAGAGTTTAACATTCACCAGCATGCCCATGACCGCGAAGAAAATCGGAGTCAGAAACGCGTAAATCGGCTCCATCTTTTCGCGGACCAGATGGCGGATATCGGAACGGGAGAGCGAGAGACCGGTGACGTAGGCGCCGATGATCATCGCGAGGCCGGCTTCCTCAAACAAGCCGCCGACGACCATCGCGAGCGCGAGCGCGAGCGTGGCCATGGTGCCCCGATGGCCGAACCATTGCAGCAGCCGGCTGATGCGCCGGGCGGCCAGCAGCCCCACCGCGGTCGCGATCAGCCAGATGCCGAACGACTTGGCGGCAATCATCCCGATATGCCCCCAACGAATGCCTTCCTGGCCTCCGTTGCCCATCGCGCCGATCACGCCGAGCCCGATGGCCAGCATCACGATGCCGAGCACATCGTCAATCACCGCCCCGGCGAGAATGGTCACGCCTTCGGGCGTATCCGTTTTGCGCCGTTCGGAGAGCAGCCGGGCGGTAATGCCGACGCTGGTGGCGGTGGATACGATGCCGAGAAACAGGCAGGAGGGATGGAGGAATCCGTACGCTTCGCCGAACAGTGTTCGCGAGAAGGCCATGCACAACAAATCGCCGGTGAGGAACGACGCCAGCACACCCCCGATCCCCACCATGCTTCCGGCGAACGAGTACCGGATGAACAGTTGGATATCCGTTTCCAGCCCGGCCATGAACAGCAGCACGATCGCGGCCACGGAGCTGATGCCGTAGAGTTCCGTGGAGATGGGGAAGGCCGCCGAGGCGATGGGGAAGATTCCATGCGGCAGCGTGGGCAGGGGCAGGGAACCGAGCAGGTAGGGGCCGATGACGATGCCGGCACAGAGTTCCCCGAGCACATTGGGCATCCGCAGATGGTCGAACAGCATGCCGCCGACCTTGGCGGCGAAGAGGATGACCCCCAACTGGATCATCAGCATCATCATCTGGTGCGTGATGCTCGATTCGCCGCCGGAGGCGTACGCGGGGAGAGCCACCGCCGCCGCGCCCAGCATGCCCAGCCACACTTTTCGCGTATTCATGCTCCATCCTGACTGCGCCCGGACCGGGCGCGGGAAATCCGGCACACGAAAGTTAATCCGCGAGGCAAGACACGGGGAGAACCAGGAACCCGCGGAACTCCCCATGACCAACCATCGCGGAAACAGCTCCATGATGGCCATCGGCCCCGGCGAAATCAAGAAATTTGGAGCCGCCGGCCCCGCGCTTGCCGTTGCGGCCGGTCCCGGGAATGCGTACTATGAACGCATGAAATCATATCGCAAGGAGCTGACGTTCCAGACTCCCCAGCGGCGGGCGTTCATCAACATCACCCCGCAGGTCGAGGAGGCGCTCGCGGAAAGCGGCATCCGCGAGGGGTTGGCGCTGATCAATGCCATGCACATCACCGCCAGCGTGTTCATCAACGATGACGAGTCGGGGTTGCACGCCGATTTTGAGCGGTGGCTGGAGCGTCTGGCCCCGGAACAGCCGCACAACCAGTACGCGCATAACGGGTACGAAGACAACGCCGACGCGCATCTCAAGCGGCAGGTGATGGGCCGGGAAACCGTTGTCGCGGTGACCGGCGGGCGGCTCGATTTCGGTCCGTGGGAGCGCATTTTTTATGGCGAGTTCGACGGCCGGCGTCCCAAGCGCGTGTTGATCAAAATTCTGGGAGAGTAGGCGTGCCGGATACCATGGAGGAACGTGTTGCGCGGGTCGAGGCCCGGATGGCCGGCGCCTGTGCCCGTGCCGGACGCCCGGCTGACAGTGTGCGTCTGGTGGCCGTCTCGAAGACCCGTCCGCCGGACCAGGTGGACGCGGCGGCGCGATGCGGGCTGCGCCGGTTCGGCGAGAACAAGGTGCAGGAAGCCGCCGCCAAGATTCCCCTCTGCTCGTCCGCGCTGGAATGGCACCTGGTGGGCCATCTCCAATCCAACAAGGTTCGTCTGGCCGTACAATGGTTTTCGATGATTCACTCGGTGGATTCGGCGGATCTGCTGCAGCGGCTCAATCGGATTTGCGAGGAAGAGGGGCGGCGGATGCCGGTGTGTCTGGAAGTGAATGTCGCGGGCGAAGGCTCCAAGTTCGGGCTTGCGCCGGACGCGGTCGCGGGCGTCCTCGCCGCGGCGCATGACTGCGCGCGGATCGAAGTGGTCGGGTTGATGGCGATTCCCCCGGCCGTCGAAGATCCCGAACGCGCGCGGGGATTTTTCAGGACGCTGCGCGAGTTGCGCGACCGGTTGCGCGGCGAAACGGACTATGAACTTCCGGAGCTGTCCATGGGCATGTCGCACGATTTCGAGATCGCGATTGAAGAGGGCGCCACCTTCGTGCGCGTGGGCACGGACATCTTTGGAGAGCGGTCATGACGCCCGGCGGTACAGGCGTACTTCCGCTGCAGGGTCCGCTGGCCGTGGCGGGCGCCGGGAATATGGCGGAGGCGCTGGTGGGCGGCTGGGTTCAGCGCGGCGTATTCCGGGCGGAGGATATCCGCGTTTCCGATGCGCAGCCGGACCGGAGTCGCCGGCTGGCGGAGCGGTGGGGCGCCCGCGCGGCCAATGGAAATGCCGACGCCGCGGCCGGCGCGCGGATTTGCCTCATCGCGGTGAAACCCCAGCACGTGGCCGCCGTGCTCAAGGATCTGCGCGAAGTCCCGGACGCGGAACGATGGATCCTCAGCATCGCGGCGGGTGTGACCACGCGGGCGATCGAACGCGGTCTGGAGGGAACTCCGCGGGTGGTGCGCGCCATGCCGAACACGCCCGCGCTGGTCGGGAAGGGGATGTCGGTCATCAGCGGCGGCGCCCATGCGACGGAAGCGGACCTGGCGATGGCGGAGACCATGCTTTCCGCGGTCGGCGCGGTGCTTCGCGCGGAGGAAGCGGATATGGACGCCGTCACCGCCGTTTCCGGCAGCGGTCCCGCGTATGTTTTTTATCTGGCCGAAATGCTTGAAGAAGCGGCCCGGTCGCTTGGTCTGCCTTCCGATACGGCGCGGGAACTGGTGGCGCGCACGATCGAGGGCGCGGCGGCGATGATGCGGCAGACCGGCGATGCGCCCGATCAACTCCGGCATCGGGTCACCTCCCCGGGCGGCACGACGGAAGCGGCGCTCCGTCATCTCGACGCGCAGCACATGCGGGAAATCTGGACGGAAGCCGTCCGCCGCGCCCACGCGCGCGCTGTCGAAATCGCCCGCGCATCGGAATCCAACGCATGAGCTTCGTCTCGCCCGAGCCGGGTCTGCCCGAGCGGCCGGACGCGGATGAGCCGCGCCCCGGCAGCGGGGTGGCGCGGGCCATCGAATCCTGGATCGGCTGGTGTATCGCGCTGATCGTCATCCTGGCCATGCTGTATGGCGGGCTGTTGCTCGCGGCGCGCACCGAGGGTTTCCGCGCGCTGCTGGCGCAGCGGATGGAACGCCGGACCGGAATATCCGTCCGTATCGGTCATTCCACGCTGAGCCCCGGGCTCACATTGACGCTGAGGGATATCCGGTGGCCGAACGATACGGCGCCCGCCCAACCCGCGGACGACGGGGATGAGGACGCCGAAGTTGTCCGGCCGGAAGGTTCGGTGGACGAGATGCGGATTCGCTTCCGGTTCCCCCGACTTCGATGGCGCAGCCTGGAACTCCGCGGCGCGCGATGGACGTTGTACCGGAGCGAGGACGGGGAGTGGGCGCCCGCGGCGCTGGCCGCGCGGCTGGCCGGCGCGGACCGGGCGTGGGGATTGCGGCTCTTTCCGAATGACCTCGAAGGCCTGGCGCCGCCGGCCGACGCGGTGATTGCGGCGGAGGACCTGACCATGACATGGTATCGAGACGCGGAACATCCCGCGTGTGTCGTGGAGGGGTTGACGCTTCATGCGACGCCGTGTCATTCGCCCTCGCGTGATTTTCTGCATGTGCGCATGCAGGCGCGTCTCGTCCAAAGCGAGGGCGCGGCAACGCCCGGTCCGCGAGCGGAGGAATGGATCATCTACGAGGGCGGACGCGTACAGATCGAGCCATCGCCTCCGCCGCGGGAGGCGCCGGGGGGGATGGACGCGGCGGTGGCGCCGGAGGATCGCGGCGAACTTTTTCCGGAATCTTGATTCAGATCAATTCCTCTTTCCGGGCACTTGGGGTACAGTCGGCGGCAGGCCGGGATCGAACGCTCCCGAACAGAACCGAACCTGAAGAGGAGACATCAAATGAGCAGCATGTTTTGTTATCAATGCGAACAGACCGCGAAGGGAACCGGATGCAATGCGTTTGGCGTGTGCGGGAAGGATCCGGACACCGCGGCTCTTCAGGACATCCTGATTTTCGCGGCCAAAGGCATTGCGCAATACGCCCACCGCGCGCGCGCCCTGGGCGTGGTGGATGCTGTCGCCGACCGATTTGTGGTCGAGGCGCTGTTTACGACCGTGACGAACGTCAACTTCGACCCGGCGCGGCTGGAAAGGCTCATCCGTCGCGCGGACCAGGTGCGCAACGGAATTCGTTCGGCGTATGAAACCGCCTGCCGGAGGGCGGGCGCGACCGTTGAAACCATCGCGGGACCGGCGCAATGGTCGCCGGCCGGAGATCTGGCCGGACTGATCCGTCAGGGCGAAGAACTCGGGATCGAACACATGCTGGACACCGCCGGTCCCGATGTGACGGGCTTGCGTCAATTGCTGACGTACGGATTGAAGGGGATGGCGGCGTACGCGGACCATGCCTTGATTCTGGGGCAGGAGGATCCCGCGGTATTTGCGTTCTTCCATGAAGCCCTCGCGTTCATCGCCGAAGGGCCGGCCGAGGTGGACGCGCTGTTCGCCATGGTTCTGCGGTGCGGGGAGGTCAACCTGCGCGTCATGGAGCTGCTGGATGCCGCGAACACCGGAGCCTATGGACATCCCGTGCCGACGCCGGTCCGCATCACCCCCGTTCAGGGGAAGTGCATTCTGGTGTCCGGTCATGATTTGAAAGACCTCGAGGAGCTGCTCAAGCAGACCGAGGGAACGGGCATCCAGATCTACACCCATGGCGAAATGCTGCCGGCGCACGGGTATCCCGGACTGAAGAAGTACGCGCATCTGGCGGGCAACTTTGGCGGCGCCTGGCAGGATCAGCGATCGGAGTTCGACGAATTCCCGGGCGCGATCCTGATGACGACCAACTGCATCCAGAAGCCCAAAGACACCTACAAGGGCCGTTTGTTCACGAGCGGGCTCGTCGCATGGCCGGGCGTGACGCACATCTCCAACCGCAACTTCCAGCCGGTCATCGACGCGGCGCGGGCGGCGCCGGGCTTCCCGGAGACGGAACCGGAGAAAACCATCCTTGTCGGGTTCGGGCACAACGCGGTGCTGGGCGCGGCCGGGACGGTGACGGATGCCATTCGATCGGGCGCGCTGAAGAGGTTCTTCCTCATCGGCGGGTGCGATGGCGCGAAAACGGGGCGGAATTACTACACCCAGTTTGCCGAAGCCGTGCCCAAGGACTGCGTAATTCTGACGCTGGCGTGCGGCAAGTTCCGTTTCAACAAGCAGGACTTTGGAACCCTGGGCGGGTTGCCCCGCCTGCTGGATATGGGCCAGTGCAATGACGCGTACTCGGCGATCAAAGTCGCTGTGGCGCTCGCGCAGGCGTTCAACATCACGGTCAACGAGCTTCCGCTTTCGCTCATTCTCTCCTGGTACGAGCAGAAGGCGGTTTGCATTCTCCTCACGCTCTTGCATCTGGGCATCCGCAACATCCGGCTGGGCCCGACGCTTCCCGCCTTTGTCACGCCCCCGGTGCTGAAGGTGCTGATGGAGAAATTCAATATTCAGCCCATCACCACCGTCGAGGCGGATCTCGCGGCGGCGCTGGCGGGGCGCTAACGCCTGTCGGGCTCGGATCTGAAGCGGGCGGTCCTCGGACCGCCCGTTTTTTTATGGTCCCGCCGCGCGGGCTCCGGCGGCGCGATGCGCGGACTCACGCGCCCAACGACCATGCGGAGCAAATAGATTCGCTATGGGATTGAAACCACGCGCCGCGTTTCCTAAGCTGGACGCGCGGGGCGGGATTCGCCTGCGCAGGTCATCAAGGAGCGCTCATGCAGGACTTTGAAAAACTCGGCGTGTTTTATCTGGGAAAGGAATTCGATCCTGCCGCGGGGGCGGCGAACGATCATCTCATCCTCTACGATGCCAAGGATCTGACGACGCACGCGACCATCGTGGGCATGACCGGCAGCGGAAAGACCGGTCTCGCGCTGGCGCTGCTGGAAGAGGCGGCGATTGACGGCATCCCCGCGATTCTGATCGATCCCAAGGGCGATCTCGGCAATCTGCTGCTGCAGTTCCCCGAGCTGCAGCCGTCGGACTTCCGTCCGTGGATTGACGAGTCGGAAGCCGCGCGCAAGGGGATGACGCCGGACGACTTCGCCGCGAAAACGGCCCAATCGTGGGCGAAGGGTCTCGAGGCCTCGGGGCAGGATGGCGAGCGAATCCGCCGTCTCAAGGACTCGGTGGAATGGGCGGTATACACGCCGGGCAACACGGCGGGCCGTCCGTTGCAGATTCTGCGATCGTGGTCGGCGCCGCCGCCCGAGGTCGCGCAGGATTCCGCCGCGTTGCGGGATCGCATCATGTCCGCCGTCTCGGGACTGCTCGGGCTGCTCGGGATCGCGGCCGACCCGGTGCAGAGTCCCGAACACATCCTGCTCTCGCATATCCTGGATCGCGCCTGGCGGGAGGGCCGCGACATGGACCTGGCCGGGATGATCGCGAATGTGCAGAAACCGCCGTTCGACAAGATCGGGGTGTTCGATCTCGAAACCTTCTATCCGGCGAAAGACCGGATGCGGCTGGCCATGTCGCTGAACAACCTGCTGGCGTCCCCGGGATTCTCGGCCTGGATGGAAGGGGAACCGCTCCACATCCAGCGCCTGCTGTTCTCGCCCGATGGGCGTCCCCGCATTTCCGTGTTGTACATCGCGCATCTTTCGGAAGCGGAGCGGATGTTCTTTGTCACGATCCTCCTCAACGAAGTGCTCTCCTGGATGCGGACCCAGTCCGGCACCGGAAGCCTCCGCGCGCTGCTCTACATGGATGAAATCTTCGGGTATTTCCCGCCGACGGCCAATCCGCCGAGCAAGCTGCCGATGCTGACCCTGCTCAAACAGGCGCGCGCCTACGGATTGGGCGTGGTGCTGTCCACCCAGAATCCGGTGGATCTCGATTACAAGGGCCTGTCCAACTGCGGCACCTGGTTCATCGGACGCCTGCAGACCGAACGGGACAAAATGCGGGTGATTGAAGGACTCGAAGGCGCGGCCGCGAGCACGGGCGGCGGTTTCGACCGGGCGCAGACCGAGCAAATTCTCGCCGGGCTGGGCAACCGCGTGTTCCTGATGCGCAACGCGCACGACACGCAATCGGTCATTTTCCAGACGCGGTGGGTGATGAGTTATCTGCGCGGCCCCCTGACGATGCCGCAGCTCCGCAGCCTGACGGGTCGTCCCGCGCCGGCTCCGGCGGCCGAGGCGCCCGGGGCTCCGACCGTAACCTCAGCCGCGTCCGGCCCCGCCGCCGTGACGGCGGCGCCCGAGCCCGCGCCGGTGTCCAACGCGCGACCGGCCTTGCCGCCCGATCTGTCGGAGTGCTTCCTGCGGGCGTCCCCCGGCGATGGGGCGCTTCAGTATCGCCCCGGCGCGATCGCGGCCTGCAAACTGCATTTCGTGGACGCGACCTCGAAGACCGACACCTGGGTGACGCGCACGTTGTGGGCGCCGCTGTCCGATGACGGGCGCTCCGCGTTGTGGGACGAGGCGGAAGAGCATGGCGATCTGCGCCCGATGATGGAGGATGCCCCCGCGGCCGGCGCCGGGTTCGCCGAACTTCCGGCGGGCGCCGTGAACGCCCGGAACGCGGATGCGTGGCGCAAGGGCGCCGCGGCCCGGGCCTATCAATCCAGCACGCTGGATATTTTGCGCTGCGCCGAATTGAAGATGGCTTCGAGCGCGGGGGAATCGGAAGGCGATTTCCGGGCCCGGCTGGCGCAGGCCTTGCGGGAACAGCGCGATCTCGAAGTCGCCAAACTCAAGGCGAAATATGCGCCCAAACTGCAAACACTGGGCGATCAATTGCGGCGCGCGGAAGAGCGGGTGGCTCGCGAGAAATCGCAGTCCGGCCAGCAGAAGCTCAGCACCGCCCTCTCCGTGGGCGCCACATTGCTGGGCGCGCTATTGGGGCGGGGGATGGGAGTGGGCACGGTCGGACGCGCCGCCACCGCCGCGAAGAGCGCCGGAAAGATCGGCAAGGAACAGGCCGAGGTCCGGCGGGCGGTGGAATCCGCGGAACTCCTGCAACAGCGGTTGAGCGACCTCGAAGCCCAGTTCGAACAGGAAGTGGCGGCGTTGCAGACGGAGATTGATCCGGCGCATGTGGAACTGGCGTCCACCGTGGTCCGCCCGCGCAAGTCGGATATCACGTTCACGATGGTCGGGATCGGCTGGATTCCATGGCGCGTGGGCGCGAATGGAGCGGAGGAAAGAGCGATTTAGATTCGGCCGAGGATCGGGACCGGAACAGAGAGACAGACGCCGCGGTCGCGGTCGCGAGCGCGGAAAGGAGAGAGCATGAACGAACTGATCAGCGAATTGGTATCCAAGCTGGGCATTCAGGAAGGCCAGGCGAAAGGCGGGGCCGGACTGTTGCTCAAACTGGCGCAACAAAAATTGGGCGGCGATTTCTCCAAGGTCGCGGCGGCGGTGCCGGGAGCGACGGAGATGATTTCCTCCGCGCCGGAGGCCGGCGGACTGGCCAAACTGGCCGGTGGCCTGCTGGGCAAGCTGGGCGGCGGAAAAGCCAGCGGACTGACGGACCTCGCGAGTCTCGCGGATGGTTTTTCCCAGCTCAAGCTGGACAGCGGCATGATCACCAAGTTCGTGCCTGTCATCCTCGAGTTCGTGAAGGGCAAGGGCGGACAGGAAGTGGTGGCGCTGCTGAGCAAAGTGCTGAAAAAGTAAGTCGTCCGTACCATCACGGAAGCGCCGGACTGCCGGCGCTTCCCGCGGGTGGCATCGCCACGGCGGCCGGGGCCGCGCCGGGGCGGATTATCCTTCCTTCATGCTGGAGATGAATTCGTCGGCTTCCGCGATGGACGCCTCCATCTCCTTCACGAGACGGTCCACGGTCCCTTGAACGCCCGCCAGTTCCGAACTGAGCCCCGCGATCGCCTGAGCGTTCAGGTTATGCTTCAGAAAGAGCACCTGATCGCGCAGCGGGGTGAGCGCGGGTTCGAGGCGCGCTTCGGCTTTCTTCATGGCCACGATCAGCGAGTTGTATTTCTTCCGGGTCAGATCCAATTTTTCCTGGCTGGAGCGTCGAAAGGTTTCGTTCGTATACTGCCGGATTTCCGCCTTCCACTCCTTGAAGAGGGCTTGGGAGACATCTTCCACGGCCCGGATGCGATTCCGCACCGCCGTGGCGCCGTCCTCGCTTCGTTCCAAGGCGGCATTCAGCCGGTTGTACTTTTCTTCCAACTCGCCGCCCTCGAACGCGACCACGCTCTTGAACGTCTCCATGGCGGAAACGAACTGCTCTTTGGTTTGCTGCTGGGTATCCCGGGCGGCCTTGACCCGGTCTACCATGATGTCGCGTTTGTGCACGCCCATTTTTTCCATGGCGCCGTAATACATGGATGAGCATCCGGCGGTGACAGCGAGCATGGCGGCCATCGCCCAGATTCCGGAACGTTGGTGTGTGTTCATAGCTCCACTATAGCACCGCTCGGACGGGTGTATATCCATAGAATTCTTGTTTTGAACCGGTCCGGGGCGGGTCTTCGGATCGGCTCGACGAATGCCGGGGGACGGCGCGCTGGCCGCGGATCCGAGTCGGGCCAGAATAGCGCATAGCCGGCCAATTTCCGCGCGCGGGGTCTTCGGATCTGTTGTTTCGCGTCCGGGGGAATCGGAAGGGTCGGCAACGGGGCCTTGTTGGGCAGGGGCGCGGTATTGACCAGAAAATTGAATGCGCGGCGACTTTCAATTTCCATCATCATCGCGCATGGTGTTCATGGATGATGCAAAACCTTGGGAATGCAATAGATGTCTGTCCCCGGCGTTCTTCGCTTGGCGACGCCGGAGCG
>JAGOHE010000068.1 GCA_017996315.1 Kiritimatiellia bacterium
CGATGATCAGTTCGACCAAATCCATGACCGGGCACCTGCTGGGCGCCGCGGGCGGGGTGGAGTCGGTGGTATGCGCGATGGCGTTGTGCACGGGCATCATTCCCCCGACGATCAATTACGAGAATCCCGACCCCGAGTGCGACTTGGATTATGTGCCGAACACCGCGCGCGAGGCGAAGCCCCGGGTGGCGCTGAACAACTCGCTCGGTTTCGGCGGGCATAACGCGACGCTGTGCTTCAAGGCCGTGTAAGGCCGCGGTCGCGCAGCTAGGGTACAAACGACAAAATTGCGCCGTCCGGCGTTCCGGCGGCGCGGGAAGGGTATGATGAGACCTGGAATTAACCTGCGCAACATGTCGCTCCGCGACCTGTCCGCGCTTCTCACGCAAATTGCTCGGGAGCTGCAAAACCGCGATCGCGGGGGCGGCGGCTTCCGTCCGCGCGGCCCGCAAGGGCCCGGATCGTGGGATCGCGGCGAGCGTCCGGCGTACGCCGGATCGCGTCCGTCCTACGGCGGCGGCGGCGGCGGGGGCGGAGGATGGAAGCGCGGTCCGCGACGTGATCGTCCGGGCGGACGTTTCCCCGGTGGCGCGGAAGGCGGCGGCGGATTCCCCGCGGAAGGCAGCCCGGCGGATGACGCGGGCAACCGCGAGGGCGCCAACGAAGGCCGCTTCGGCGGAACCTGAAGCCGCGGGCTCCGCGGCATCCGAAAATTCAATGGCGATCCGGCGGATCCGCAGCGCTCCGGTCGCCTGAACCGTACGCGGACCTCCAGCCGCGCCGTTCTTTCCGGACCTCCGGGAACACTCCGGCGGTCCTAATCAAAATCCGAATTTTTTCCTTCGCACCCGGAGGATCACACCGTCCGTCTTCGTTGAATCCCCCCGCGGGTTGCGATATCATGGACGCAAGAGAGGTGTGCTGGATGAAAATTCATTTGGACGGAAAGCTGGTTCCCGAGCGCGACGCCAAAGTATCGGTGTTTGACCACGGTTTGCTCTATGGCGACGGCGTGTTTGAAGGCATCCGGATGTACAACGGCCGGGTGTTCAAACTCACCGAGCACCTCGAGCGCCTCTACGACAGCGCCAAGGCGATCCGGTTGGAAATCCCGGTTTCGATCAGGAAAATGGAGGCGCAGGTGCTGGAGACGTGCCGCGCCAACCGGCTTCGCGACGGGTATATTCGTCTGGTGGTCACCAGAGGCAAAGGCAATCTCGGGCTCAATCCCTTCAACTGCAAGCGGGCCTGCGTCATCATCATCGCCGCGTCCATTCAACTGTACCCGAAGGAACTCTACGAGAAGGGCATGTCGGTCATCACCGTCCCCACGACCCGCACGGCGAATGAAGCGATGAATCCCCGGATCAAGAGCCTGAACTATCTCAATAACATCCTCGCCAAAATCGAAGGCCTGGATGCCGGCGCGCCCGAGGCGATTCTGCTGAACTCCATGGGGCAGGTGGCCGAGGCGACGGGGGACAACGTGTTCGTGATGCGCCGGGGAGCGCTGATCACCCCGCCGGTATGGTGCGGCATTCTCGAGGGCATCACACGAAACACGGTGCTCGATCTCGCCCGGGAGGCCGGTCTTCCGGCTCGGGAAGAGCCGCTTTCGCGCTACGACTTGTACACGGCGGACGAGATGTTCCTGACCGGATCCGCGGCCGAGATTATCGCCGTGACCAAAGTGGATGGCCGGACCATCGGGACGGGTCGTCCGGGACCGGCGACGCTGCGTCTGGCCGGGACGTTCTCCGCGTATGCCCGGGCCACCGGCACGGAGATCTATTCCTGAGGCGTCGGCATGCGTTGTGACCTCTGCCATCAGCACGAAGCGACCATTCACCTGACCCAGGTGATCAATAACGACGTGCGCAAGCTGCACCTGTGCGAAGCGTGCGCCCGGGAGAGCGGAGTGGATGTGGACACGCCGTCGCTGACGGATCTGCTGCTGGGCTTCGGCGAAAACCCGGCGGCGACCTCGCCCGATGAAGGCCGGTCCTGCCCGGTGTGCCACAAGACGTTCGCCGATTTCAAGAAGACCGGACGGCTGGGCTGTCCGGCCTGCTACACGACGTTTGAGACGGAGCTGACGCCGATGCTCCAGTCCATGCACCGGCGGGTCCAGCATGTCGGCAAGCATCCCTCGCGCGCACCGGCCCCCCCGGAGCCGGTCCGGATCCCACCCCCGCCGGCTCCCGCGCCCGATGTGCCGGAAGCCGGGGCGCCGCCTTCCCCGCCGAAGCCCGAGGATATTGCCGCCCTGCAGCGCGCGCTCGACGCGGCGGTGGCTCGCGAAGAATATGAGGAAGCCGCCCGGCTGCGCGACCGCATAGCGGCCGCCCGCGCCGCCGCGTCGGAAGGAAGCGCATGAGCTTCGAAGGCCTGAGCCGGCAGCCGCACGTGTGGACCAGCCCCGAGGGTGGCGACACCATCGTGGTCAGCAGCCGGATACGCCTCGCGCGCAATCTGGCCGGCCATGCCTTCCCCGCATGGGCCGGCGAGGAGGAGTGCGCGCGCATCTGGAATCGGCTCGGCCCGGTGCTGGACGCCGCGCCTTCGTTGGATCATCCGCTCGCCGCCGGCAATCACGAAATCTCCCTGCTCGAGCGCCATGTAATGGTCGAGCGCCATCTGATCAGCCACGAACACGCCGGAAAGGGGCGGGGGAGCGGCATTGTCCTGCGCCGCGACGAGTCGCTGGTGATCATGGTGAACGAAGAGGACCACCTGCGCATGCAGGCGCTGGCGCCGGGACTCCAGTTGCGCGAGGCGTGGGATCGCGTCAACCGGCTCGATACCGAACTCGACGCCGCGCTCGAGTACGCCTTCAGCCCCCGGCTGGGCAATCTCACGGCGTGCCCGACCAACGTCGGCACCGCGCTGCGGGCCAGCGTGATGATGCATCTGGCCGGACTGGTGCTCATGGACGAAATGCGGCCGGTGATCAACGGCATCCAGAAGCTCGGTCTCACGGTGCGGGGGTTGTGGGGGGAAGGCACCGAGGCTTCGGGCAACATGTTCCAGATCTCCAACCAGATTTCCCTCGGCGAGAGCGAGGACGATATCATCCATCGGCTGCACCAGATCGTGATCGAACTCATCGGTCACGAACGCAACGCGCGGGCCCGGCTGATGGGCACCAAGGAGCATGTGCTGCGGGACACCGTGGGGCGCGCCTGGGGCATCTTACGGCACGCGCACGTGCTCACCTCCCGGGAAGCGCTGGATTCCCTCTCGGCCTTGCGACTCGGGATTGATACGGGTATATTGACTCCTCTGCCGCTCTCCATGGTGGATGAGCTGCTGCTGCTCACGCAGCCGGCGCATCTGCAGAGCATGGAGAAGCGGGTGTTGAGTCCGGAAGAGCGGGATGTGGCCCGGGCGCGGTTGGTGCGCGAGCGATTCGAACCGCCGCGGCGCCCTCGCGGCCGGCCCCGCAAAACGGAGGATGGGCCGGACCGTCCGTCGGAAACGAACACATGAATAATTTCACACCACGAGCCCAGCAGGTCCTGAAACTCGCGCAGCAGGAAGCGGAGCGGTTCAACCACGGATACGTGGGAACCGAGCATCTGCTCCTCGGGCTGGCCGCGCTGGGCGAAGGCGTGGCGGTCATCGTGCTCCAGAAAATGGGCGTGGACCTCGAAACCCTCCGGCTGGAAGTGGAGAAGGCCGTCGGCACGGGGCCGGAAACGAAGACCATCGGCACCATCCCCTTCACCCCGCGCGTCAAGAAGGTGCTGTCGCTCGCCGCCAGCGAGGCCCGAGCGCTCAACCAGTCGTTCGTCGGCACCGAGCATATCCTGCTCGGCCTGCTGCGCGAGGGCGAGGGCGTGGCTTCGCGCATTCTCAAGAATCTGCAGGTGGACCTGGAAAAAGCCCGGACGACCATTCTTCAGGAGTTGGATCCGGAGTATTTGCCCGGTCCGTCCGGCGAGGGCGACCCCTCCACCGGAAGCCGCGCCGAATCCGGCGCGCCGGGCGGGTCGCAGGCCGCGGGACCGGCCGGCCGGCCCAAGAGCAAGACGCCCGCGCTGTCCACCTACGGCCGCGACCTGACCGAGCTGGCGATGAAGGACGCGCTCGATCCGGTGATCGGCCGTCACGCGGAGATCGAGCGGGTGATCCAGATTCTGTGCCGCCGCACCAAGAACAATCCCGTGCTGATCGGCGAAGCCGGCGTCGGCAAGACGGCCATCGTCGAGGGTCTCGCCCAGGAAATCGCCCGGGGCGAGGTGCCCGACCTGCTGCGCGACCGCCGCGTGGTCACCCTCGACCTCGCGCTGATGGTCGCCGGCACGAAATACCGCGGGCAGTTCGAAGAGCGCATCAAGGCGGTCATGGACGAGATCCGGCGGACGAAGAACATCATCCTGTTCATTGACGAAGTGCACCAGCTCGTCGGCGCCGGTTCCGCCGAGGGCGCGATGGACGCCGCCAACATCATCAAACCCGCGCTCTCCCGCGGCGAGTTGCAATGCGTGGGCGCGACGACGCTCGCCGAGTACCGGAAATTCATCGAGAAGGACTCCGCGCTCGAACGCCGGTTCCAGACGGTGATGGTGCGCGAGCCGACGGTCGATGAGACCGTGCAGATTCTCCAGGGGTTGCGCGGCCGCTATGAAACGCACCACCACGCGACCTACGACGACGACGCGCTTGCCGCGGCGGCCGAGTTGAGCGCCCGTTATCTGACCGACCGGTTTCTGCCCGACAAGGCGATCGATCTGATAGACGAAGCCGGCGCGCGCGGACGGATCAGCACCATGACGCGCCCGCCGGAAATCCGGGATAGCGAAAGCCGGGTGGAAGACGTCCGGCGCGCCAAGGAAGCCGCGATCGAAAAGCAGGAGTTCGAGCGCGCGGCCGGCCTGCGGGATGAAGAACGCGCGGCCCGCGAAAAACTCGACCAGCAACTGGAAGACTGGCGCAAGAAGCGGGACGAGCAGGTCGTGCCCGTGCGCCGGGAGGATATTCTCACCGTCATCGCCAAATGGACCGGCATTCCCCTCGACCGCATGCAGGAGCAGGACACGAAGCGGCTGCTCGACATGGAAGCCGAGTTGAGCCGGAAGGTGATCGGCCAGACCGAAGCGGTCGCCGCCATCTCGAAGGCCTTGCGCCGGTCGCGCGCCGATCTGAAGGATCCGCGCCGCCCGATCGGGTCGTTCGCGTTCTTCGGTCCCACGGGCGTGGGCAAGACCCTGCTCGCCAAGGCGCTGGCCGAGTTCATGTTCAACGACGCCGACGCGCTCATTCAGATCGACATGTCCGAATACATGGAGAAATTCAGCAGCTCGCGCCTGGTCGGATCGCCCCCCGGATACGTGGGATATGATGAGGGCGGGCAGTTGACCGAGAAGGTCCGCCGCCGTCCGTATTCCATCGTGCTGTTCGACGAGATCGAGAAGGCGCATCCCGATGTGATGCACATGCTGCTCCAGATTCTCGAGGAAGGGAAACTGACCGATGGCCTCGGGCGCACGGTGAGTTTCAAAAATACGATCATTATTCTGACCTCCAACATCGGGGCCGAGTTCTTGCGCAAGGGCGCGGGGCTGGGATTCCGCGGCGCCGCGCAGTCCATGGACTATGACGTGTTGAAGAGCCGCATGCTCGACGAGTCCAAGACGGCCTTCAGACCCGAGCTGCTGAACCGGCTCGACGATCTGATTGTGTTCCGTCCGCTGGGGCGGGAGGATCTGGTGCGCATTCTGGATTTGGAAGTGTCGAAATTCCTCGGGCGTCTCACGGACAAGGGCATACGGCTCCAGATCACGCCCGAGGCGCGCGATTTCCTGATCGAGAAGGGATACGATCCGATGTACGGCGCCCGGCCGATGCGCCGGGCGGTCCAGCGCTATCTCGAAGATGCGCTCGCGGAAAAACTCCTGGCGCAGGGCGGCGGCCATTCCGGGGATACGATCGAGGCGCGGGTGGGCGAGGGCAAGCTCTCGTTCGAAGTCCAATCCCCGGCGTCGGCGTCGTCCTGACCCGGCCGCGCGGTTCAGGGCGGAAGGGCGGGAGCGGAATTTTTCCCGTCATTCCCCGCGGGGTATTGCGCGCCGCAGCGTTCCAGGCGTTCCCTCATCCTCTCCATCATGCGGCGCAGGATTTCCGGCCGGGTGGAGGCGAGGTCCGTTTGTTCAAAGGGATCTTGCGCCAGATGGAACAACTGGTAGCGGGCGCCGTTGGAATCTCCGGACGGGCGATAATGGTATATGACTTTCCAATCCCCGCGGCGCAGGATGGTGAAGTAGGAACTGCGGTGCGGGCCGTGGGGATAGTGCATGAGAAATTCGTCCGGGTGCTGCGCGTCGGCCGCGCCGGTGAGCATCCGGTCCAGCCGGTACCCGTCCACCGCGTATCCTTCGGGCGCCTTGAGGTCCAGCATGCCCAGAATCGTGGGAAAGAGATCGCAGATGGAGGCCATCTGCGTCTGGATCGCGCCCGCGGCGATGGGCAGACGGCGCTGCTGAGGATGGCTCGGATCGGGTTTCGCCCAGGCCACCATGAGCGGCGCGCGCATGCCGCCTTCGTAATGCGATCCCTTCTGGCCGCGCAGGGGCGCGGCGCAGGCGACTTCGTGCGGTCCGCCCAGCGGCGCGTCGGTCCCGTTGTCGCCGAGGAAGATGACCAGGGTGTTTGACGCCACCCCGAGTTTTTCGAGATGGTCCAGCATGACGCCCAGCGAACGATCCATGCCCTCGATCAGCGTGGCGAACGACTGGGCCGGGCCCGGTCGGCCCGAATCACGGTAGCGGCCGGCGAACCGCGGATCGCGATCGAACGGCGCGTGCACGGCATACTGCGCGAAATGAAGAAAGAAAGGCTGCCCGCCGCGCGCCGCTTCTTCGGTCGCCTTCATGGCCTCCAGAGTCAACGCATCCGTCAGGAACGTGTCGCTGCCGTGATATGCCTCCAGGTGCGGCACGGCATTCGCGAACTCCGGGGCGGGACCGCGGTAGTTATTCTTTCCGTAGTAGCTCCCGGGCTGCCCGAAGGGGCCGCCGCCGATCTGGACATCGAAGCCCACAGCCTTCGGATCGGCGCCGGCGGCGCCGCTGGGGCCAAAATGTCCTTTGCCAACATGGATGGTTCGGTATCCGGCCGATTGCAGGATGCGGGGCAGGGTGACGTCGCCGGTACCGAGGCCGCTCCAGCGCCAGTCCGCCGGACCGTGCGGTCCGCTGTTGTTCTGCTTGGGATTGATCCAGTTGGTCACCCGATGGCGCGCGGAAGACTGGCCGGTCAGCAGCGAGACCCGGCTGGGGGAGCAGACGCTGTTGGCATAGAACTGACTGAACCGGATGCCCTGCGCGGCGAGCCGTTCCATCTGGGGCGTATGATAGAACTCGTTCAGCGGATACCGGTGGGGCCGTCCGTCCGCTCCGGTCAGGAAGGGCACGGACGTATCCATAACGCCCATGTCATCCACGAGAAACAGCAGAATATTGGGGCGGTTCGGGGTGGATTGCGCGAGGGCGGGCACGGCCAGCAGGGTGGCGGCTCCGCATGTGAGCGCGCGGGGATTCGCGAAAATACGTGTTTTCAAAAGCAGACTCCTGGATGCGTGCGGCCGTCGAAAACCATGCGCTGAAGAGCGCCCTGACCGATGTCTACCACCCCGAGCGCGCCTCCGCAATGCCAATTGCCGCGGGTGAATTTCGTGTGATCAATACGAAACTACGAATCACGCGAATAGCACGAATGCGGTTCCCGCTCGGACATCGGACTTCGGACATCGGACTTCGGACCTCGGACCTCAGACCTCGGACTTCGGACTTCCGTCCTCCGTCCTCCGTCCTCAGTCCTCCGACCTCAGCGAGCCGGGGCTCGCGGAACAAAGCGATGACGAGTCACCGCAGTCCAAAATTTGGATTGCGGCGAGCTCTCGCCGCTCGCCCTTCGCGCGACCCGGCGCGCGAAGATCAGCCCAGAGCGTGTCTCGTCGAGCCAACGCTCTCGCGCCAAACATTGACCGCATTGACCCTACTGATTCGCGATATTCGCGATATTCGTAGTTAAAAGTCGGTTGGGAAGAAACTACGAACCACGCGAATAGCACGAATGCGGTTCCCGCTCGGACCTCGGACCTCGGACTTCGGACCTCGGACCTCGGACCCGGTGGCCTGCGCGGGCGGGCTGCGGGCGGATCATCCAAGGGTTGGACGAATCCACCCGGTTCTCGTCCAAAGGTTGGATGAATGGACCGGTAACCGTGTTTGCCGCGGGTGAGTTTTTTGTGATAAAATCGCGGCCATCTCATGAGAATTGTTCGGGATGGATGGAGCTGGATTCTAGGCACTGCCCTTTCGCTGGGGGGGGTGGCCTCTGTTTTTTCCGCGATGGGATGGCAGCTTCCGGGCATTGTCCTGGGGGTATGCGCGGTGGTGTTGACGGGGTTCATGGTGTATTTCTTCCGCGATCCCGAGCGGATGACGTCCGCCGGGTCGGAGGACATTCTGTCGGGAGCGGACGGATGGGTCCGGTCGGTGGAGGCGCTGCCCAACCATCCCGCGCTGGGCGGGGATGCGGTCCGGATCAGTATTTTCCTCACGCCTTTTAACGTACATGTGAACCGATGTCCGATCGGAGGGGTGGTGGAGCACGCCGAATATCGTCCGGGCCGAAAGCTGCTGACGCTGGATCCCCGCGCCTCCGAGGTCAATGAGCACAGCCTGATTCGCATCGCGGACGGGCCGCGCCGGTGCGCGGTGCGGCAGATTGTCGGGCCGGTGGTCCGCCGGGTGGTGTACTGGCTGAAGATGGGGGAGACGGTGACGGCCGGGCAGCGGCTGGGGCTGATGAAATTCGGTTCCCGGCTGGATGTTTATCTGCCGGACGGGACTGTGGAGGTGCTCGTCCGTCGCCACGATCGGGTGCGCGCCGGGCGTTCGGTGATTGCCCGATGGCGCAAGGAATAGACGCATGCATATGTTTACACGGAGAACCGCGGTTCCGCTGGCCTGCACGCTGGGTGCGATGGCCTGCGGAATACTGAGCATTATCGCGAGCATCGAGGGCGACATGCTTCCCGCCAGCCAGTTGATCCTGCTCGCGCTGGTACTGGACGGGCTGGATGGGAAATTGGCCCGCACGTTCAAGGCGACCTCGGCGTTCGGCGCCGAGATGGATACCTATGTGGATTTTCTCTGTTTCGGTGTCGCGCCGGCGGTGCTGGCCCGGCAGATCGCGCTGAAGAACATGGGGGTGGCCGGAGTCGCTCTGCCGCTGCTGCTGATCATGTCGGGCGCGATGCGGCTGTCGCGGTTCCGGGTCATGGACGCGCACCGCGGGGCGCGGGGATTCACCGGCCTGCCCATCACCGTGGCGGGATCCTGGGTGGCCCTGTGGGGCTATCTGGAGGCGGGGGGGGCGCTGGGCGCGTTCGGCCTGAGTCTGACGCGCGGGCCGGTGTCGGCGCTCGTATGGGCCTGTCTGGCCGTGTTCGGGTTGCTCCAGATTTCCCGGATTCACTATGCCAAGACCTCGGCGCACACCTTGATTTTCTCGGCCGGCGTGCTGCTGATCGCCGCGCTGTTTCTCGATCTGGGCGCGGGCTCCGCCGCCGCGCTTGCCTTGGTCGGATATGGATTCTACTATGCGCTGGTGTCGCCGATCGTCCCCGCGCTGAAGGGATTGGCCTGGCTGGATGTGGACGCTTCGGACGAAACCCTGGAACCCGAATCGGAAGAACAGACGCCTTGAACCGGCTGAGATGACATGACGTTGAGCGCGGTAGAAATTTCCGGAAGCTCCCGTTCGCATCGGTGGCGGCGCGCGGCGGGCCGATGGATGGCGGTGGCGGCGCTGGGCGCGCTGCTCCCGGCGGGCGCCCCCGAGGCGCGCGCGCAGGACACGCCGCGCGAGCTGCAGACCCAGGCCTCCGCCGCCATGGCGATCGGAGCGTTTGCCGACGCCGTGCCCGCGCTGGAACAGCTGCTGGAGTGGTACCGCGAGAGCAAAAGCCCGGTCGTGGTTTCGCAGATGGAATCGGTAACCTACAGCCTCGGGCTGTGCCACCTCTTCCTCGGGCAGTTCGATCCCTGCCGGAAAATTTTCCTGGAGTATATCGAGCGGTATCCGCACCAGCTCCGCACCCCGATGGCGCAGTTGTTCATCAGCGACACCTATCGCTACGAGAACAACTTCAAGGAAGCGCTGAAGAATTACGCGGTATGCCTCGAGCGCTACCAGTACCTGCCGGATGTGCGCGCGGACATTCTGGCGTGCATGGCCCGGTGTTATCTGGCGGGCGAGGACTGGGCGCAGGCCGTCCCGCTGCTGCTTCAGGTCACGCGCACGGCCTACGATCCGTCGCTGCGCAACTGGGCGGCTTCGATGCTCGCCGTCGCGTATCTCAAGGACCTCAACGTCGAGCCGGTCTACGATTTCGTCCCGCTGCTGTTGCAGCCGGGCTCCTTCGCGTCCCGCAGCGTGGCGCTGAACATCACCGCCCTGCAGGCGGCGGACGCGCTGTTCGCGGACGAGCGCTATCGGGACGCGCTGTGGGTCTACCGGCTGATTTATCCGCACGACGTGCTGGCGATGAACGCGCGGCGTCAGCTCGATCGGCTTGAGCTCAGCATGTACCGTCTGCGCCGGATGAGCATGGCGAATCCCCGCGACCTGCTGCGCGCGCAGGAGACGGTGGCGGAGCTGGAGGCCGAGCTGGAGGCGCTGGAGAAGATCCCCAACTACGATCCGGAGCTCTTCTTCCGCATGGCCCGCTCGTATTTTGAAATCCGCCGGTATCGCGAGTCGGGCGCGGTGTTCTA
>JAGOHE010000069.1 GCA_017996315.1 Kiritimatiellia bacterium
TCCTCGAACTGAAGGACGCCTGCGGTCTGACCGATGGGAACTTGAACCGTCATCTCAAGGCGCTCGATGAGGCGAACGCCATCCGCATCCGGAAGGCGTTTGTCGGCGTGAAACCGCGCACCACGGTCTACCTTTCGAAACAGGGTCTGGCGCGGTTCGGCGAGTACCTGGACGCGCTGGAGGAGGTCCTGCGCGCCGCGCAGCGGGCGCTGCCCGCTGCCGTGAAGGAACGCACTCCCGCCCTGATGGGCCGGACCGCGCGCGCCTAGGCAGGGAATCCACCGCCATGAACACCATCCCCGACTCGTCCAACCTGAACCTCAGCCGTGCACATCACACGGCCCACCTCACCGCCCGTCTCGCGATCGCCGCGGCGGCGGGCGCGCTGCTGGTCGGGCTTCCGCTGGCCGGGGTGGAAATGAGGGGCGAACCGTTCGCGGCGTATCTGGAGTTCCCGCCGCGGACGCGCCATGTGGAGCATGCCGGGTTTTCCTGGCTCGCCTTCGCGGTGGTGGCGGCAGGCGCGATCGCGCTGGCCGGGACGCTGGCGTTCGTGCTCATCCGCGCCGCGCGCGACGCTCCGCGCACCCCCCCCGCCGCGCGTTTCCCGGCCTGGGGCTGGCTGGGCGTGGCGCTCCTGCTCGCCGGGTGGGGACTGTCGTGGACCCGATTCCCGTGGGCCGCGGCGATCCAGCCCTACACCTTCAGCCCGCCCTGGTTCGGCTATATCGTGGTGGTCCATGCGCTCGCCTTCCGCCGGCACGGGCACTGTCTGATGACCGCGCGGCCGGGAGCTTTTCTGCTGCTCTTTCCGCTCAGCGCGGTTTTCTGGTGGTACTTCGAATACCTGAACCGCTTCGTGCAGAACTGGTATTACGTGGGGATCGCGGGCCTCTCCGCGTCCGGATATTTCTGGATGGCCACACTGGCCTTTTCGACGGTGCTGCCGGCGGTGTATGGCACCTACGAAGCGCTGACCGCGTCTGCGGGACCCTCCTTGGCGCGCGCGACGACGGTGGCGTCCGCCGCCCCGCGCCCCCGGCCCGTCGCGGCGGCGGCGATGCTCGTGTGCTCGGGCGCGGGGCTCGCATTTCTGGCGGTGAAGCCGGACCTTCTCTTCCCGGTGCTCTGGCTGGCGCCGTTGTTCCTGCTCGTGGCGGCGCGGATGTTCGCGGGCCGTCCGCCGCTGGACGCGGAACCAGGGGAATCTCCCCTGTCGCGCGCCTCCCGATTTGCCGCCGCCGCGCTGATCTGCGGATGTGTCTGGGAACTGTGGAACACCTACAGCCTCGCGCGCTGGATCTATTCCGTCCCCTACGTGAACCGATTTCATCTGTTCGAAATGCCGGTCCTCGGCTACGCGGGCTACCTTCCCTTCGGCGTTGAATGCGCGCTGATCGCCGATCTTGTCCTGCACCCGCGCGTCGCGCCCCCGGAACCCCGCGTATGAACATCAAACTCATATCGCCACGCTCGGCCAAGCGGCCGATGGATTCCGACTGGAAAACGCGCATGTCGCCGCCTCTTTCGCTGCTCGTCCTCGGCGCGCTGACTCCGCGCGAGCACACCGTGCTCCTGGCCGACGAGAATATCGAGCGCGTCCGCTTGGACGATACGCCCGATCTGGTCGGGCTGACGGTGAAGGTGGACACCGCTTACCGGGCGGCGGAGATCGCGCGCGCCTACCGGCGGCGCGGCATTCCCGTTGTCATGGGCGGCATCCATCCCACCGTCTGCCCCGAATCCTGCGCTCCGCTCGCCAATACCGTGGTGATCGGCGAGGCGGAGGACCTCTGGCCGCAGCTGCTGGACGATCACCAGCGCGGCGCGCTGCGTCCGCTCTACCGCAACGAGCGCCCGGTGGACATCGCCCGCACCCCGCCCCCCCGCTGGGAGTTGCTGCGGGAGAAGAGCTATCTCTTCACCAACACTCTCTGCATCGGCCGCGGCTGCCCCTGGCGGTGCGACTTCTGCTACAACAGCTCGCCCCACGTCGACGCGCGATACCGGATCAAACCGCTCGCCCATATCCTCGAGGAAATCCGGCTCCTCGGTGTGCCCCACGTTATGTTCATTGACGACAACTTCATCGGCGATCCGGACCGCGCGCGAGAGCTGATGCTCGCGCTGCGGCCGATGCGCCTGACCTGGCACGCGGCGGTCTCGGCCGACATCGGCCGCCGCGAAGATCTGCTCGACCTGATGGCCGAAAGCGGCTGCAAGAGCCTGTTCATAGGCTTCGAAAGCATCAACCCCGACAATCTGCGGCGGTGCCGGAAATCACCGAACCAGGTCGAGCGTTATGACGACTCGATCGCGCGCATCCACGCCCGCGGCATCATGGTCAACGCCAGCCTGGTTTTCGGCTTCGACGGCGACGACGCATCGGTCTTTCCGGCCACACTGGACTGGCTGGTGCGGCAACGCGTGGCGACGATGACGGCGCACATCATGACCCCCTACCCCGGCACACAGCTCCACGATCAGCTCCGTCGCGAAGGACGAATTCTGGATCATGACCTGCGCCACTACGACACCGCGCACACCGTCTTCCAGCCGCGGGGCATGTCGCCCGATGCTCTGGAGAGCGGCTACCGCTGGATCTATGACCAGTTCTATTCCTGGGCAAATATTTTCCGCCGGATGCCAACAGACGCCCGGCAGCGGACGGCCTATCTCGAATTCAACCTGCTTTACCGCAAGTACGGAAAGATCACCTGTCATCTCGGCCGGTTCTTCGGCATGCGGCGGCTCGCGAAACTCGCCAAGGAGCTGGCCTATCCGGCAGAGTGGACCGAGGGCTCCGGCCTTTTCCCCGTCCCGACAGCCGCGCCCCTTCCCGTGCCCATGGATGGCGCCGTGCCATGATCACGCAACTGCGATCCGCCGCCCGGGCGCTTGACGCGCGGGTGGTGATTCTTTTCTCGAAGGGCATTCGTTTACATGCGCGGCTAAGTACGCTGGGGTTCCAGCGTTCGCCGGATATGGGTTTGGCCTGGTGATCTCAGGCTACGTCCTGTGCGTCACGTCCGGATGATCACGCCGGATTGTTGTCCGGCTAAAATCTACGCCTTGCGTTCGGACATCAGGACCGCGAGAGCGCGGAGGGTATCGCCCCGCGGGCCGAAGCGCGCGAGGGCGGCCACTGCGGAATCGGTCAGCGCTCGGATCTGGCGGCGCGACGCCTCGATGCCGTACATGTTCACCCAGGTCATCTTCTGGTTTTCCGCGTCGCGACCGGTGTTCTTGCCCAACTGCTCGGGCGTGGAGGTCGCGTCGAGAACATCGTCGGCGATCTGGAAGGCGAGTCCGATATCGTCGCCATAGCGGCCCAGCGCTTCGAGTTCATCGTCCTCCGCGCCGGCCGCCATTCCGCCCATGCGGCAGGAGGCGCGGATCAGTATCGCGGTCTTGTGCGTATGGATGAATCGCAAGGTCGCCTCGTCCGCCGGGCGGGTCTCCGCCGCGAGATCCTCGTATTGCCCGCCGGCGACGCCCCGGCTGCCCGCCGCGCGCGCCAGTTCGAGCGCGATCGCGCAGGGGGCGCGCGGAGGGGGCGCGGGGCATTCGGCGAGGATTTCGAATGCGGCGGTGAGCAGGCAGTCGCCGGCGAGTATGGCGTTGGCTTCGCCGAACATCACATGCGAGGTCGGCCGCCCGCGCCGCAGCTCGTCGTTGTCCATCGCCGGCAGGTCATCGTGGATGAGCGTGTAGGTGTGCAGGCATTCAAGCGCGGCGGCGGCGCGCAGGGCGCGGCCGTCGTCGGGGCGGCCGATCGCGTCGGCGGCCGCGAGACAGAGCGCAGGCCGGAGCCGTTTGCCGCCGGCGAACAGACTGTAGCGCATCGCCCGGTGCAGTTCAGCCGGTCGCACGGACTCCGCGGGGAGGGACCCGTCGAGAAACTGATCGACGCGCCGCGCGCATTGGTCCAGATATCCGCAGGCATCCACACTCATGGGCGGAAATATATACAAAGTCCGTCCGGCGGGCTACTCATACAACCGCACCGCTTCCGCGCGGCGGAGAAACGCGGCGCATTCCCGGCGCATGCGCTCCAGGGCTGCGCGGAAGGCGGCATCGCTTCCGCGCAGGGCGCGACGGGCATACCCCGCGCCGGCCAACTGGTCGAAAAACGCCGGGCGGGCGCCCCGGGCCCGCCACACGCGATCGAGGCCGTGCGCCGCGCCGACCGCGCGCAGCAGGCGAAATCCGGTTTCCACCGGACGCCATGCCGCGCCCGCCGCGGACCGCTCTTCCAGCCGGAGCCCGGCGACGCGCACCCCATCGGACCTCGTCCACCTATCCGGATCGGCGCGCGCTCCCGTGCGGCGGCCCAGCTCCGCTTTCACCCTGACCGGGTCCATCCAGGCCGCGCCCAGCGATTGAAAAGGGAACGGTCCGGCGCGGTCGCAGTCGAGCGCGGGCAAGGCTTCCGTGAACACAGTGGCCGGATACCATCGCGCGGCCGCCCAGGAGCGGATGGAGGGGGACGGCGGAATCCACGGTTCCGGCGCCGGACCGCGCGCGGAGCCGCGCAGCGGGAGCAGGTGCAGATCGACGGAGATGGCCAGATTCCGGCACAGCCAGCGCGCGAGTTCGGCGGGCGTCAGCCCGTGCACCAGCGGCGCGCCGGGAATCATGCCGACGAAACTTTCCAGCCCCGGCTCCAGAATCGGCCCATCCGCCGCGCGATGGAAGGGAATGGGGCGGTCGGCCACCAGCACCGGCAGGTGGGCTTCGGCGGCCGCTTCGAGAACGAGACGAAGCGTGGAGCCGTAGGTGTAACAGCGCACCCCGAGATCCTGCACATCGAAGATCAGCGCATCCAGTCCCCGGAGCATATCGGGGGTCGGGCGGCGATGCTCCCCATAGAGCGAGTAGATCGGAATGCCCCAGCGGGAATGCCGCGCATGCTCGACCCGCTCGCCCGCCGCGGCCAGCCCGCGGAATCCATGTTCGGGAGCGAAAAGGGCGGCCAGCCCGCGGCCGAATCGTTCGCGGAGCAACTCCACAGCATGCGCTCCGTCGCGATGAACGCTCGCCGCATGCGCGACGACGCCGAACTGCGCGCCGTTCCATCCCCGCGCGCCGGAGGACAGCCAACCTTCCAACCCGGTTTGAAACCGCGGAAGTTTTCGCGCTCTCCGTGCGATCATGGGCCGACCTCCCTTGGACTTCGCGGGGATTTCCGCAAAATCCAGACACACCCGGCCACGAGCGAGAGATTCCACGCCACATGCCCCCACCCCGCCGGCTGCGAAGCCGATCCGAAACAGCCGCAGGGCAACCGTCCGCCCCGCGCAAGATCAAGGCCCAGTTCCAGGGCGAAGCCAAGGAACAAGCCGGCCAGCAGTACGGCCGCGCCCGGACGCCACCGGCGGAGGAACATCAGCGCCATGGCCGAGACGGTTTCGACTCCGGGGAGAACGACCGCCATGAAGGGAATAACCTGTTCCGGCATCCAACTCCTGCGCGAGAGCGCATCGGCAAATCCGGCGGGATCGGCGAATTTCAAAAGTCCCGCTGTCAGCATGATGATGCCGATGACGGCGCACAGCAGACCGCCCGCCGGATTCCCGCGCGACTTCATGGCGGCGACTCCCGCTCGATCGCGCCCCCGGCGAGACGCCAGGTTTCATAGCCGCCCTGCAGCAGGGTCACCTCGGTCGCTCCGCGCCTTCTCAGCTCGAGCGCCAGACTCAACCCGTCGTCGCACTGGGAATGCTCGCAATAGACGAGGACGGCTTGTGCGGGATCGGCCAGCAGGGGTTCCACGCGGGGATAAACGCGGGCAAAGCGCTCCCAGGGCAGCGAGATGGCTCCGGGCAGATGTCCCCGCCGGTATTCCCGCTCCGCGCGCGCGTCGAGTACGAGAAGTCCCCCGCGCATCGGACGGGCGGCTTCGCGGAAGGCATCGGCCAGCGGCACTCCGGCGGCCCGCGCCGCGCGCGCGTCCGGCGGCGTCCAGGCACGTGTGAGGGCAAGCCCGCGGGGATTCAGGGCGTTGACGGTCATCGCCAGCAGCGCGCCCGCGAGGCAGAGCGCCGCCGCCTGTCGCGCCGGGTGTGCCGCAATTCCGCCGACGGCATGGACCGCATTCACGCGGTCATGCTACACTGAAGCACAACCGAGGGAGAGTCCAATCATGCCGGGTAGCAAACACGATGAACTGCAATCGCTGGCCGATGGGACCCACGGCGAGCCCGCGCGCCTGCTGGGGATCCACGCGGATGGAAACGGACGCGTTGTGCGCGCCATCTTTCCCCGCGCGGAACGGGTGGAATGGCTTCCGCTGGCGGACGCGGCCGCCCCGGCCGGGGATCCCGTTGAGATGCCGCTCATCCGCAAGCCGGGCCTCTTTGAACTGCGTCTGGACGACCGCCCCGCGGCCTCCCGGTATCGCTTCCGGGTGCATGAAGCCGGTCTGGCTCCCCGCGAGGTCGAGGACCCCTACCGGTTTTCGCCGGCGCTGACCGATTTCGATTTGCACCTGTTCCACGAAGGCACGAACTACCGCGCCTACGAAAAACTCGGCGCGCATCCGCGCGAGCATGAGGGTTCCCGGGGCGTCCAGTTCGCCGTGTGGGCGCCCAACGCGCGCCGGGTCAGTGTGGTCGGTGATTTCAACGCGTGGGACGGCCGGGCGCATCCGATGCGCAAGCGCAACGACGGCGGGGTCTGGGAACTCTTCCTCCCGGGACTGGAACCCGGGGCGCTGTACAAGTTTGAAATTCTCTCCCGCGAAGGCCACGTGCTGCTGAAGTCGGACCCCTTCGCCTTCTCGTCGGAGGTGCGCCCGCGCACCGCCTCCGTGGTCTGCCGGAGGGACGGATACGCATGGAAGGATGCCGCGTGGATGAAACGCCGCGCCAAGTTACCCGCCTTGAACCAGCCCATTTCGGTGTACGAAGTGCATGCCGGCTCATGGCGGAGGAACAAGGAGGATGGGGACCGCTGGCTGACCTACCGCGAGATGGCCGACGAGCTGATTCCCTACGTTCGGGAACTCGGCTACTCGCACATCGAGTTTCTGCCGCTCAGCGAACACCCGTTTGACGGTTCGTGGGGATACCAGACCATCGGATACTACTCGGCGACCTCCCGGTTCGGAACGCCGGACGACTTGAAGTACCTGGTGGACCAGTGCCATCAGGCGGGTATCGGCGTCATCCTCGACTGGGTGCCCGCGCATTTTCCGCGCGACGCGCACGGGCTGGCGAAATTCGACGGCACACACCTGTTCGAGCACGCCGACCCCCGGCAGGGCGAGCACCGCGACTGGGGCACGTTGATCTTCAACTACGGCCGGCATGAGGTCCGCTCGTTCCTGATGTCCAACGCCGTGTTCTGGGCGGAGGAGTTCCACATTGACGGCATGCGCGTAGACGCGGTGGCGAGCATGCTGTATCTCGATTACTCGCGCAACCCCGGCGAATGGATTCCCAACCGCCACGGCGGGCGCGAGAACCTCGAAGCCGTGGATTTCCTGCGGAAGTTCAACGAGGTCATTCACGCCGAATTCCCGGGCATTCTGACCTTCGCCGAGGAAAGCACCGCATGGCCGATGGTCTCGCGGCCGGTGTATCTGGGCGGCCTCGGCTTCGGGCTCAAATGGAACATGGGATGGATGCACGACACCCTTGAGTACATGACCAAGGATCCCGTTCACCGCAAATACCATCACAACAGCCTGACCTTCTCGCTGATCTACGCGTTCAACGAGAACTTCATCCTGCCCTTCTCGCATGATGAAGTCGTGCACGGCAAACGATCCATGATCGACAAAATGCCGGGCGACGTGTGGCAGCGCTTCGCGAACCTGCGGTTGCTCTACGCCTACATGTACGCGCATCCGGGCAAGAAGCTGCTGTTCATGGGCCAGGAATTCGGCCAATGGTCGGAATGGAACTGTCACCGGCAGCTCGACTGGAATTTGCTGGAGTATCGCTTCCACCGGGGGTTGAAAGACCTCGTGCGGGACCTGAACAAGGTGTACCGCGCGACCCCCGCGCTGTACGAACTGGATTTCGAGAGCGCGGGCTTCGAGTGGATTGATCTGCACGATTCGGAGCAATCGGTTGTCTCCTTCCTGCGCAAAGGAAAGACCGATCCCGACGATGTCCGCGTATGCGTCTTCAACTTCACCCCGGTGCCCCGGGTGGGCTACCGGGTCGGCGTTCCCCGCGCGGGCGCGTATCTGGAACTGCTGAATACCGACGCCGATTGCTATGGCGGATCGAACATGGGCAATGCCGGTCGGGTGCTCGCCGAGAAGAAGCCGTGGAATGGGCGTCCGGCTTCGCTCCTGCTGACGGTTCCGCCGCTGGGCGCGGTGATGCTGAAGCCGGATCTGGCCTCCATGGCGGTGGAGGAAAATGCCGGGCGGGCGAAACCATCGCCGCTTCCCGCGCCGGACGAAAAGAATGGACAACAGCCCCCGAGCGCATAAAATGTCCCAGTCTTTTTTAGTCCGCACAGCAGTCCCATATGGTGGGGTAGCGAAGTGGTTAAACGCAGCAGACTGTAAATCTGCCCTCTTACGAGTTCGATGGTTCGAATCCATCCCCCACCACCAGCTTGAAGTTGTCTTTTTTCCCGCGATGATTTTCCACGGCCCCGGCCACTCGACGCGCAGGACGGGGAAACCGCGACGGATGCGACCGCGCAACGGGCTTGGACGACGCCCGGACGACGGCGACGACGCGGAGGGCGACGGACTCCCGATCCAGCGACCGGCCAAACGCGACGGGATTTGCGAGGGATTGTCAGATTTTTCGGAGGCCGCCCCGACGTGACGGGGCGGCGTGGTGTCGGCGCGTGTGGCAAAGCCGCCGCGCCGACCTTCTTGGACCGACTTCCTTTCCGGCACTTCCGGCAGGGCGCGCGTCCGTCTTTCGTCTTCCTCTGTTGCGTTGAACAATCTCAAGTTCGAACCGATCAAGCGGTGAAAATCCAGCATCGCCGCGACATCGCTCGACAAAGCCGCGTCTTCCGCCTGTTTTGCTTGGGAAATGACACGCTCCAGAAGTTCGAACCGATTGCCCGTCCGTTGTTCCAGCTTGGCGACTTCTTCCGCCAGCCGGTTCTTGTCGAGTAGCATCTTCTCTTTCCTGGCCGTGTACTCGTCCCGGCTGACGTGTCCCTCAAGGAACACGTCAAGAAGCCGGTCGAGCCGGGTCTGTGCTTCGGCCAGCTTCGCTTTCTGCCCGGCAAGGATAGCGCCGACGTTCTGCGCCTCGCCTCGCTTCAGCTCGTCAACCCGGCCCTGCCATTTGTCGAGCCAGTCGCCAAGCCCGGCCTTGCCGGTCTCGGTAGCAAGCTGGCCGGTCAAGATTTCCTCGCGGGTGTATTTCAGCGAGCAACGGCCTTTCCGCTTCGTGCATCGGTAGTAGTTGTGTCCCTTTTGCAGTTCGGCGGTGATCGAAGCGCCGCACTGCCCGCAGAGGAAATATCCCCGCAAGGGAAAGGCGGGTTTCTGCTTCTTCCGGTACGGGCCGCGTGACCGCCGGGAAAGAACGTCCTGAACGCGGTCGAACAGATCGCGAGATATGAGCGGCGGGTGTGACCCGTCGTAAAGCTCGCCCTTGAACCGGAATTGGCCGATGTAGAAGGGATTGGCGAGGAGCTTCGGGAACCAACTCAGGGCGATGGGATTCCCGAAGCACGTTCGCAAGCCCCAGCCGGTGACAAGGTCCTGCAACTGGCGCATGGTGTATTTGCCCGTTGCATAGGTCTCGAACATGCGCCGCACGGTCGGGGCCGTCGCCTCGTCAATGACGATGGTCCGCAACTTCGGTTCGTTCAGATAGCCGACCGGGGCTTTGTCGGGGTACTCGCCCCGGCGCAACTTCTGCCGGATGCCGCGTTGAATGTTCTCGGTCAGATTGTCCACGTAGTATTTCGACTGCCCGAAGGCGATGTTCAGCATGAACTTGCCTTGGGGCGTGTTCTCAAACCAGAAAGTCGGGAACTTCAACGTCTTCAGTTTGCCGGTGTCCACGGCGTAAATGATCCGCCCGCCGTCAACCGAGTTGCGGGCCAGCCGGTCGGGATGCCATGCGAGAACGCCGTCCACTTTGCCGCGTTCCACGTCGGCCATCATCTCGTTGAAGACCGGCCTTCCGGGAGTCTTGGCCGTCATGGATTCGACAAACTCGCGGGCGATGCTCAAGGCTTCCTTCTTGGCGAACTCCCGCAACTCGGTCAGTTGCGCCTCGATGGACAGCATTTGCCGGTCGTCCTCGTCGGTGGATTTCCGGGCGTAGAGGAACACGTTCATTTCCGGCGTCCCTTATTGGCCTTATCGCTCAAAGCCTTGGCTTCGCGGACAACCTTCGAGAACTCCTTGAACTCCGGTGGGCTGAGAGGTTTCAGAAGTAGGTGCTCGCCGTCGCAGACAATGAACATCTTCGAGCCTGCCGTGAGGTTCAGCAAGTCGCAGAACTTCCGGGGGATTGTGAACTGCCCTTTGACCGTAACGCTGGCGATGTCAATTTGCATGATGCACCTCTACGGCGCAAGGTATCCTTGCGGCATGTTGGGAGTCAATGTCTTTCTTGAGGGGGGGGCGGCAAGCAGTGCGCCGCTCCCGCGCGCGTGTGAGGAACGAACGCCAAGCGCGGGATGTGGCGCACCTTGCCGCCGGGGTGGTCAACCGAGCGGAGCGAGTCCTTATCGCGCGCCCTGCCGGAAGTGCCGGAAAGGAAGTCGGTCCAAGAAGGTCGGCGCGGCGGCTTTGCCACACGCGCCGACACCACGCCGCCCCGTCACGTCGG
>JAGOHE010000070.1 GCA_017996315.1 Kiritimatiellia bacterium
CCAACGCCGTCTTGGCCGTACCGAAGCGGTTGTCATTGACAGCCTGCCGGGTACGGCCGGACACATAACGCTCGGATATGGGCCGATCCTTACTGGCCGCCTCTGCTCCGGCGGCCAGTTCAAGGATTCCGGCCAGATCGCCAAACAAGTCGATCTTCAATTCGTCCCGCCCCGCTTGACCCAAATGGGACCAGGGCGTGAGGACGATCTTTTCGATCAGCCCCCGCACATGCTCCGCCGGTTCGCCCGGAGCCCCTCGGGAACCCCCGCTCGCGAGCGCCTCCCGCAAGCCCGCCACTTCCTCCCGGTAGCGCCGGGCCATCGCCGGATGCAGGAACGGCCTGGCCTGTTCGCTGCCCCGCGCAATAACCGAATCCAGCGTCTCCAAGCGCGCCGCAATGCTTTCCAGCTCATCCTTGACCAAGGCGGCGGCGATTCCCTCCCGGATCGCTGTCAGGACGTTCGCACGGGCCTTCTGGAGCTTCTCCCGCTCGGCCCTGGAATCGGCCAGCGCGGAATCCTGCGCCGCCCGGAGGCGGTTCAGATGCTTCGTGTATTCCGCGCAGAAGACGGCCAGCAGATCATCGCGCATCAGGTGGGTTTCAAGGGCGGAAAGGACTTTGCGCTCCAGATGCTCCCGCGCCATCGTCTTGCGGTTTCCGCAGACCGCCTCGCCCTTGTTCTTGGAGGCGGCGCAGCCATAGTGCGTCGAATTGATCTTGGCATAGCCGCCGCCGCACACCCCGCACTTGACCAGACCGGAGAGCAGGTAGCGGGGCCGGTTGCGCGCCCACAGGCCGGGCGCCTTGGCGTCGAGCGCCTTCTGGCGCGCCTTCGCCGCCTCCCATAGGTCCTGCGGGATGATCCGCAGCTCGGGAAGCTCCTGACGGATGAGCGCGGATTCGTCGTTGAGCCGCGTCACCCGCCGTCCGGTGGCGGGGTCTTTGATGAAACGCTGGCGGTTCCAGACGAGCTGGCCTATGTACAACTCGTTATTGAGGATTCCGGTGCCGCGCCGCCGGTTGCCATTGATGGTCGATTGCCCCCATGCGCGGCCTGACGGGCAGGGGATTCCCTCCCGGTTGAGCTGTGCGGCAATCGCCTTGGGCGAGCGATTGCGGTTTGCATAGTCATCGAAGATGCGGACCACGATGGCGGCCTGCGCCGGGTTGATCGTGCGATCCCCGCGCAGCGCTTGTCCTTGCGCATCGAACCGTTTGACCACGGTGTAGCCGTAGGCGATCCCGCCGCCGGACTTGCCGTGCTCGATCCGTCCGCGCAAGCCCCGGCGGGTCTTGTCGGCGAGGTCCTTTAAAAACATCGCATTCATCGTCCCCTTGAGGCCGATATGCAGGGTGGAGATTTCGCCTTCGGAGAGCGTCACCATGGAAACGCCCGCGAACTGCAAGCGCTTGTAGATTCCCGCGATGTCTTCCTGATCGCGGGAAAGACGATCCAAGGCTTCCGCAAGGACAAACTCGAACTTTCCTTCAAGTGCATCGCGGATCAGCGCCTGGATGCCGGGCCGCATCAGCGATGCGCCCGACAATCCGGCATCGCTATAGCATTCCGTGACGGTCCAGCCTTCGGCTTTGGCTCGTTCGGTACAGAGGCGCACCTGATCCTCGATGGAGTGATCGCTTTGCAGATCGGAGGAATAGCGCGCATAGAGTGCGACGCGTTTGCCCGGAGAATTGTTCGAAAGTGTCTTCATTGCAGTGGTCCGTTCTCCCGTTCCCGCTCCGCGCGGTGATCGCTTTCCGCCGCCGCCCGCGCCAAAGCTTTCACCAGCGCGACGATTTTCTCATGCAAGAAAATCTCGGGCGGCGTATGCAGCCGATTGTGACTCTCTTCTTGCTGAGTCTTCAACCGCCGGAGCGCCTTGCGTTCTGCGGGGTCACGCCGCATCGCGCTTCCCCTTCAGCGTGCCACGGATGCGCTTAACGAACGGTAAAGAAAAACGGCGGAAAGCGGCTCTGGGGGCCGCGTACCGGCCATTCATCCGGCACAGTGAATTGCCCATGCCGCTCATGATCTCTCCGCGTTTCCGCCGCCTGCTTTCGCGGGCGCGGGCGGATTTATTTTCGGAAGAGGCGCAGCGGAAGTGCGTTTCGCCAAGACCTTGTCCCTAAAGTAGGGAAGCTTCCTTGCCCGGATCACCGGCTGGCCGGCGACGGCGATGAGCTGGTCCTCTTCCGGCAGCCGCCCGATTTCATCGGGCGTGAGGACCGGAAACCCGCGCTCGGCCACAGACAGGCGCCACGGCGCGAAGAGGTTCTCGGCCTCGCGGGAGACGCTGCGGCCTTTTCGTGTCGCATTGCCGATGCGCGTACTCCACGCCTTGCGGTCGAGTTCGCTGCGGATGCTCCAGGCTTGCACGAGGCTCGATTGCTCCTCGATCAACCCGGCGAGATTGGGGCCGTAGAGTTCGACGGGCTGCCGGCGGGACTGGAAGATCATCCAGCACCGCACGCCCTTGCCGGGCAGGAGCGAGAGCGCCTTGCCGATATTGGGCAGGCGTCCGAGATTACCCATTTCCTCCAGCATGAAGAGCAGCTTCGTGCGCCGTTCATGCAGCGTCGGTGAGGCCGCGATGGCCTCCAACAGCAGCGTGACGATCAGCCCCATCCACGGCCCGTGGGTTTCGAGCTTTGATTCAGGCAGGATCAGATACAGCGTTGTCTTCCCGTCCAGCACATCTTTGAGGGAGAAGTCGCTTTCCATCAGCGAGCGCCCGAAATCCGAATGCGCCTCGTAAAGCTCAAGCGCGTGCATGGCGTTGTCGCGGAACGCACCGAACGTCTTGGCGTATTCGGGCTCCAGCCCGTCGGCAAGCGCGTTGCCGTATTCGCGCAGAAGGCCGGAGAACATCTCTGTGTTCTGCATGACCGAGGCCATCGAGCGCTTTTCGAATTCACTGGACCAGACGCAGGCGCGCAGTCCCGGCAGCGTGCATTTGTCGGGCTCCAGGGCGGCGAGGTAGAGAAGGAAGGTGACGATCAGGCGCCGCCCGCCATTGCGGAAGAAGATGCCATCGCCCGCTTCATTCGCGTGCCCGCGCTCGGGCACGAGCTGGAGTGCGATCAGCTTGCAGAGCGCGTGCAGTTCGCGCCCGCTGTTCTTGAGCACATCCTCGACGAGAACACGCAGCGGATTAAAGCGCAGGCCGGGAATGCCGCGCGCCCCGAAGGGATTGAGGATGAGGACGCGCTGCCCGTCCTTTCTTCGCCACGGTGCCGTCAGCGCGGTCAACTCGCCTTTGACATCGGTGACGATGACGCTGCCCGAAGTCCAGTGCAGGAGCGCCGGGACGACGAGGGATGTCGTCTTGCCGGTGCGGGCCGGCGCGTAGGCCAGCATGTGGCCGTTGCCGGTCTGGAAGGGATCGTAGAAAAGCTTCCTTCCTTCCAGCGTGCCGATGAAGAGACCGCGCCTGGCCTCAAGCATCTTCAGCACGAAACGGTCCTTGAGCGTGGCGAGCCGGGCCTCACCGTAGCCGCCCGAGACGATCCGGCTTTCATGCAGGAGGTTGATCTGGTTGGCGGTCTCTAGCCCTTGCATGGAGAGTGCGAGCAGCGTCTTGCCGAGCAGGAACAGGGCTAGGCCCATGAGCCCCAGACCCCAGAGCCGCCAGTCCGCAAACTGCGCGATCCAGGCGCCGAGCCACAGCAACGCGAGCGCAAGGATCAGCGCCGGAAGGATCGGTTGACGCTGCCGGTGCCTCATTGTCCTAGTGCCCCGTGATCTTGAGGATTTGCAGGCCCGAGAGCGAAACCCCGAAGGCGCGCAGGAAGCGGTCGAGTTCGCCGCTCAAGTCCGCGCCCGCCGAGAATTGCAGATCGGCCACGGGCGCGAGCACGGCGGGGGCCGCGTTTCCCGCCCAGAAGACGAAGAGCTTGTTGTCATTCGCGATCTTCTGGCCGCTGGCGATGATGGCGGCGACCTTTGCGCCGTATGCGTCCGTGATCCCGGAGTCGATCCCGTCCGTAATCACCAGAGTGATATTGGGCATCCCGGTCTCCCACGAATAGACCGCGCTCTTGTTCTTCTCGAAACTGATCCGCAGCGCCTCGAAGAGCGCCGTTCCGCCCGAAGGCGCCGGAACCTTGCTCAGAACAGACGCCGCTTGCGTGCACGGTGTAGGCCGCGCCGGATCAGTCAGCTCCTGCACGCGCTCGTTAAAGACCAGCACCCGGCAACGGGCGAACGAGGGAAGCGCGGCGAGAAACGCCCGCAAGGATGCGATGACAGGATCGAGCGCTCCCGCCATCGAGCCCGAGACATCGAGCAGCAGATTGACCGGCAGCGGCGTTCCATCCGGAATCGCCGCCCAGTCATAGGAGAACGGGAGGCGTTTGAAGGATGTGTTGAAGACAGAAACTTCCGAGGGCGCGGGCGCAACGATGGACCCGTCCGCCCGCCGGAAGAGCACCAGCGCCTCGCGCGAACCGTTGGCGCCACGCACACCGGCAATCGTCACCGAGGCGACATTGCCGCCGGCAAGGACGATGAGGTCTTCGCCCTTGTGGCCCGCGAAGGCGGTGAAGGGGCGACCGCTCTCAAGACGCAGCCCCGAGCGCCGGATACGTAAATCAAGGAGCGAGTCGTTTCCCGCCGCGAGATCGAAGATGATCTCCGGCTTGGCCAGCGTGCGGACGTGCACATCCGGATCGGCGACCGAGAGCTTCGCGCGTCCGGCCTCAGGAACCGTGACGGAAATCCTCTGCGCGTTGGCGGCGCCGGTTGCGAGCGCGAGCGTCAAGATGCAACCAAACGTATGCGTTCTTATGGCATCTCTGCTCATGGCATTTCTCCCGCAGAAAAGGGTGAGGAGCGCAGCGCGGACAAGGAGCGCTCGACATCGAGAAACGTGACGGGAACGCCCCGTGCGCGCAGCGAATCGAAGCTCGGTGCCAGAAATTCTTCCCACACGCGCTTTTGATGCGGAGAGACCCAGAAGAACGAAATCGAGCGGAGATTGGCCGATCCCGAGAGCGCGCCGTTGATGTCTGCTTGCGCGGGCGGCATCTGCGGCAGGGTGATGCGGGTGATGTCCGAACACGGGCGCGGTGTATCCACGAGCGAACTGAAGACCACGACCTGCACGGCATGTATGCCTTCGCGTTCGTGCTGGGCGAGGTTGCTCTTGAGTTCCGCAAAGGCGCCCGGCAGGTTGTTGCAGCGTGCCGGATCGGCGGTGATGGCATCGACGAGCGCCTGCGCCCGCAGCGGATCGCGCCGCAGTTCAAGCGGCGTTCCGCTCCAGACCGTGCGCCCCAAAGAGGTCGAGATCACATTGACTTTCGCGTGGGCGCCGGCTCGTTTGGTAGCGAGCGCCTTGAGATGCGCCAGCAGCATCATCTTGGTGGTGTGCGCGCTGCCCGCATCGAGCAGAACGCCGGACTCATCGACGATGAGTTCGATGGCGATCTTTTCCTGCGCGAAGAGCGGCGCGCTGACCATCAGCAACAGGGTGAGGAGGAGGTGTTTCATGACGCGCTCCTCGATAAAGCCCGGCGAGAGGCTTTGAGGATGTGCGCGGTGGCCAGTCCCATCGCGGCGTTAATCAGGATCAGCGCCACGCACATCAGCAGCATCGGCCAGAATCCGGTCGCATGTCCCGCCAGCGCCGGGATCGGCGAAGGCGCGCTCTCGGCGGCCACGCGCAAATAAAGCGCTGCGAACTCGGTCACGACGACGAAGGCATAAAGAAGGAGCAGGAGCCCGGTGACGATCCGGCTCAGCGCGTCGGCAAAGAAGCCCTGCGGGTTCCCGAATATCTCCTTATGCCGCTCGATGAGCTGACCGAAGAGAAAGATGGGTGTGGCGACGGCGGCGAGGCCCAGAATCCCGTTGATTAGAGTCGAGACGGTCAGGTTCGAGACCCATCCCCAGGGCGGCAGGCCGAGCGCATCGACGAGGAACACGTCGGAGCCCACGGTGTTGACCAGCGAATAGTTGGCCGTGTGCAGCAGCCAGTTGAAGGTCTCGGCGGCCATGATTCCGGCCAGCTTGAGGACGACCCAGAGCCGGTCGGCGGGCTCCAGGGGCAGGGCCGCATCGCCGCCTTTTGGCGGTTGCCAGCTTGAGAAGTTTTCTTCGAACTCGGACATGAAAGCCTCCTTGCGCCCGCCTGAAGGGAACTCCAGGACCGGCGCGTCACTGTGATTCGTGCGGCGGGCCGAACCTCAGGGACTTCGGACCGCCAGGGGGCTTTGCGCAAAGCTTGGAAAAATCGTAAAGGAAGGGCGAGGTTCATGCGAGAAACAACGCCCGAGCTTGTCAAGTTCAGCGCCCTAGCAGCGATAATTCTCCATGCCCCGCAAAAACAGGCCGCCGAAGAACCGCTACTGCCGCCGCTCCAAACTCGGCGAAGAGGCGTTTGCGGGGTTGTTGTTCGACTGGTTTGCGAACCGCAGCGCTGAAGAATCGGCGACCCGATTAAAGGAGCACTACGGCGTGAACATCAGCCGTCAGGGCGTGAACAAATATTTTCTGAATCTCGGCTATTACACATTTCTCAACTACTATGTCCCCGACGCGCTGTTGCTCCTGCTCAGTCCCGATCTGGAGAAGAGGGGATTGCCGGAGACCATCGCCCGCGAGCGTCGCTGGTTCTTCGCGTACAGTTTTGAATTTGCGCAGACGATGCTCAAGGCCGCCCGGATCGCTCCCGACCGAAAGGCGGCCGCGTGTGACCGCCTTCTTGCGATCCCGGCTGCGCTCCGGCTCTATATCGAAGACGGCGTGGTCCCATCAGAAGCGATGATCGAGAGCACAGCGCAGGGCGCAATCTTCACGCGCCTGCGCGATAACCAGTTCCTCGTGTCCGCCCTCCGCGAAATCAGACGCCGGACCTTCGGATACGCATCCGCGCATTTCCTCTCATATTTCGGGAAGGCTTATTTCATGGAGGCGTTCTCACTATCCTACGAGCAACGCCACAACGACCTGGCCACGCTGAACAATGTCTGGGTTCAGATGGGAATACGCCTGCCGCTGACGACCTATCTGCAAGTCCATCCAATGACGGTTATGGAACCAGCCCGCATTGCGGCGCTCGTCCCCGCAATGATCCGAAGACTGACAGAGGAGGGGCGTGACCCCTAGAGCAGGCCGCTGTCCTTCACACGACGCCTCAGCTCATCAAGCGTCGGCACGTCATCGGCGCTCTTCGCGCTGACGATCTGATCGAGGACGAAGTCCCAAACCTGAGCAGCGCGCTTCTTCTCGAAGTCATAGGAATACTGCACATAGACTTCGCCTGTTACATCACGGTCGCCATCGGAGTGATTGAGCATCAGACGCGCATAGAGCTTGGGCAGACCGGCGGCGGTGATCCAAGTGGCGCCCGTGCGCCGGAGATCGTGCGGGCAGAAATTTTCGATACCCAGAAGCTCGCGGCTGCGACGCACGGCTTGAGAGAAGGCCGTCTTGCCGAACGGCGAAAGCGCCTTGTCGGGAGTGTGCGGCGCCTTCATCGCCCTCGTCGCGCCAAAGACGAAAGGACACGCGCCGGTATAGGGCCGGACCTGCTCGATCAGCGCCAGCGCGTGCCGGTTGAGGGGAACCCGGTGCATTGTCCGGTTCTTGGTCTCGTGCATCTCCATCTGCCACACGTTTTCGTCCAGCTTGAGGGAGCGGTACCGCATGTTGCGGACTTCCGTGCTGCGCTGCATGGTTACCAGCGCAAACTTCAAGGCTGCCACTGTTACCGGCGGCAGTCCGGCTTGATCCAGCCTATTCCAGAACAGCCAGATTTCTTTCAAGGAGAGGACGCGGTCGCGGGTTCCGGTAATGCCAAGCAACTCAATTTCGTTAACTGGGTTGTGGGAGCATTTCTTCTGCTTGATCGCAAGATTGAAGAGGCGCCGGACACAGGCAATAGCGTGCTTCGCCGCTACCTTTCCACTACGCGTTGCGCTTCTGTTATTTTGTGATCTCGAAATGATCTGGCGTTGAATGCTGTCGATGTCCTCGGCGGTTACTTCTGCGAGCCACTTGTCTCCAATAACGGGCCAGATATCTTGGCGAAAGTACCGCTCTTCCTCGTTGATGAATGCTTTATTCTTTAATCGTCCGACATCCAAGTACGCCTGTGTGAAGCTGGTGACAGTGTCTCTATTGGCATCCGCCGCTCGATGGTCATGCAATTCTTGCAATGGATCTCGTCCATACGCATAGACCTGCTCATAGAGCGTGTCATATTGCTTTCGAGCGCGCCGGATGCTCCATGCTGGATATCGACCGATTGTTATCCAGCGGCTCGTCCGGCCTTTCATATACTTGAAGACGAATGTCTTGACGCCTGACGGTGTGACCCGCAATCCAAAGCCAGGACAACCATTGCACCAGTAGATGTCACGCGTTTGCTTCGTGGCTAGCGATCTAATGACAGAGTCGAGAAAGTTTATTGTCGATGGCATCCATGCTCACATCTCGTTATCGTTATTCACCTCCGGGCTACTCACTGGGCTACTCAGAAGTTATTTACAGCATGAGCAGAGTGAGCAGTAATGAGCAAGCCAAAACTATTGGCTGCTGCGGGTTACAGCGGACTCTGAGTGAAGATGTTGGGCGAGATGCACGGCGAGAATGGCATTGCCGCATCAATCTTCTGTAACCCTTATCCAGTCTACGTTACAGCAATTAATATCGAGTTAAAGCAACTGCCTTCTAAGCAGTAGGTTGCAGGTTCAAGTCCTGCCGGGATCGCCAGTTTCAGGACTTATCCGGATCTGTCTGCTTTTCTACGGTGAAGGGCGTCACGTATTTCTCGCGGTACTGGGTGGTGAGTTCCTGTGCCTGTTCCTTTTGTTTGGCGGTCAGAGTTTTGGTTAGGATGGCCAGTTCCTTTTTGCCTTCCTCCGCGCCGCGTTCGCGGGCCAGAGAAAGCCACACGAAGGCGCTCAGCGTGTCGCGTTTTTCTCCTTCTCCGCGGTATTCCATGCGGCCGAGGTAATAAAGCGCGTCCTTGCTGCCGCTGGCGGCGGCGCTCATGAACCATGTGCGGGCCATGGCGAAGTCCCGTTTGATGTCCTTGGCTCCGCGGTAATAGATTTTACCGAGATGGTAGCGGGCCTCCGCGTTGCCCTGATTGGCGCAGCGGGTGAAGATATCAAAGGCTTCCTTCTCATTTTTTTCGGTTCCTAGCCCGTAATAGAGCATCTTGGCGGTGTTATAGAGTGCCTCCGTGTCCCCCTGTTCGGCGGCCTTGCCGTACCATTTCAGGGCTTCGGAGTGATTTTTTTTTACGCCTTCGCCCTTGTAGAGCAGGCGGGCGAGGTTGTATTGCGCGTCCGCGTGGCCCTGCAACGCCGCCTTTTCGTACCAAAGGGAAGCCGCTTTTGGGTCTTTTTCCGTGCCGAGGCCTTTTTGCAGCAGTTTGGCGGCGCTGTACTGCGCGTCGGGGTGGCCCTGTTCCGCCGCTTTGAGGAACCAGCGGAGCGCGACCGCCGGATCGGTCTGTACGCCGTCCCCGCTGAGATAACGCTTGGCCAGCGCGTACTGGGCGTTCACATTGCCGCTGTCGGAGGCTTCCTGATACCAGTTGAATGCGGCCTTTTCGTCTTTTATGGTGCCTTCACCCAAATAATACATTCTGGCCAGCGCGTATTGCGCGTCGGTATCGCCGGCTTCTGCCGCCTTTTTGTACCAGTCGAATGCCTCTATCGGGTTTTTGTCGCCGCCTTCGCCCTTGAGCAGCATTCGCGCCAAGGCGGACTGTGCATCTGCGTTGCCCAATTCGGCGGATCTGCGGTACCACTCCCGCGCCGCGGCCTTGTCCTGCGGGACGAACTGGCCGTAATAATAGATGATGGCCAGTTTATTGAGCGCTTTGGTGTCCCCCTTTTCGGCGGCTTTCGTGTACCATTTTAAAGCTTCCGTCAGGTTTTTTTCTACCCCTTCGCCCAATGCGTATTTCGTGGCGAGTGCATATTGGGCATCCGTCTCCCCCCGCAGGGCGCGGCCCATGAGTTGGTTGAAGGTTTCCGGGGTTATGGCTTGAGAAAGACTACTCCATAATAACAGAACTAGGAGCGATGCTAGGATCGATCTGGTACGCATTTTTTACTCGGCCCGCTTGATTTTGTGCACTTAGTAAACATTTTAACGCAGAAAATCAAGCTTTCCTTCGGACGGGATTCACGCTTCGTGTCATCCTCTGTTATGGCTTATAAGGGGTTAGATTATGAGAAAAAAGGTCCACAGCGATGTTTTCTTGAACGTCCACTCCCTCGGGGCGGGCGGGGACGGGGTTGCAACGCATGAGGGGGTGTCCGTTTATCTCCCCAAGACTGCACCCGGCGATAGGGTGTGTGCACGGATCGAGAGGTTTGCAGAAGGTTATCAGGGCCGGGTTCTTGCGATCGAAATCTCTTCGCCGGACCGCGTGGCCGCCCCGTGCAGGCATTACGAGAGTTGCGGAGGGTGTGCGCTTCAGCATCTCAGCGTTGTCGCCTACCGCGACTGGAAGGCCGAGAAGGTCAAGGTTGCGCTGGAGCGGGCAGGGGTTATACCGGAGGTTTGGGAGGAGCCGGTTTTTCTGGATGCGGCGACGCGGCGGCGGACGACTCTGGCGGTTTTGCGGACAAGTGATCAGTTTTATATGGGGTATCACGCGCCGCGCAGCCATCAGATTACCCCAGTTTCCCACTGCCTGATTCTTGAGCCATCTCTGGATCAGGTGGTTCAGGCGATGCGGCCCTTTCTGGAGCGGCTGGCGCCCCTGCGTCAT
>JAGOHE010000071.1 GCA_017996315.1 Kiritimatiellia bacterium
CTCTTCGCCGCCGCCCTCCGTCTCGTCCTTCGCGAAACGCAGGCGCGCGGCGCCCAGGCTCCGGCTCGCGATGCCTTCGAACGACACCCGCGCGTCGAGCGGCAAGGTCAGCCGCCCGCGTTCGATGCGGACGGTTTCCGGCTCGCGCCGGAGATAACCCGGCCATTCGACCCGCGCGGTGAATCCGGTCAGCTCCGGCCGCGCCAGAGGAAGAATCGTCAGCCGGCGTCCGGCGTCGCCGGCGCGGATGGAGAGCGGCGCGGGTTCCAGTTGGCCGGGGAAACGGAATCGCGCGCGGCCGCCGCTCACATCCGCCCGCACCACCGGTTGATCGCCGATGCGCGCGCGGGCCGTGGAGGGCCTCCAGCGGGACTGTTCCTCGATCCGGATTTCCAGCTCGAACGGTTCGCCGCGGGGCACGACCCATTCGTCCGGAAGTTCGGACAACCGCGTGAAGGTATACCGTTCCACCGGCGCGGAGGGATGAAGCCAGCGCCGGATGCTCTGGCGCAACGCGTCGGGCGCGAACACCGCGACCGCTCCCAAAACCGCCAGCACCCCGGCCAGCGCCGCCGCGTACCGGCGCGCCGCGCGGGTGGGCGCGGCGCGGATGAAATCGTACGACCGCGATTCGGCGGCCACCTGCCGCAGGGCGGCGCGCAGCAGCGCGGGCGACGCGCCGGCCACTTCCCCGCCGTGCGACGCCAGCTCCACCGCGCCCAGCAGCCGGTCGCCCAGTCCGGGGTAGGCGCGCTGAACCAGCCGCGCCAGCTCGCGCGCGTCGCGCCGGCGAAACAGCCAGTGGCGCGCCCACCAGCCCGCCGCCGCCGCCGCCGCCGCCGCGCCCACCGTGGCCAGCGCCACGCGCACCGCCGCGGGCGTATCGCCCAGACGATCCAGCATGGCCAGCAGGGCCAGGGTGCACAGCGCGCCCGCCAGACCCGCCAGCGCGGCCACCCGCGTTTCCACGCGGCGCAACCGGCGCTCGAAGGCCGTGAGCCGTTCCGCGAGTTCGCGCGGGAGCTGGATGGAATCGGTCATGCGGTTCCTGTTCGATGCGATGAGAAGGGGCCGCGCATTTCAAATCCTTCCCAGTAGTTTACGCAATACCCAGTAGGCGCCCAAACCCGCCGACAGCAGCGTCAGCCACAGGGGATGGCACCAGAGCCGGAACCGGGTCTCGCGCGGCGGGCGCGGCGGCAACTCGCGCAGCCATTCCTTCATTCGCTCCCAGTCGCCCACGCCGACGGACCGGCCGCCGGTGACGGAGGAAATTTCACGCATGACCTCCGGGCGCGCCGGACGTCCGATCGGTTCCGGATCCGGCGTGGCCACATGCACGGTCACCTCCGCCGATTTGCCCGTTTCGCGGCAGCGCACGAGCACGATATGCTCTCCGCCTTCCTGAAGCGCCGCGTCTCCCTGATAGGCCCCCCACCCGTCCGGCACCGGACGAAACGCGATCGGAACGGCGACGCCGGACGGCGATGTCAGCACGCCCTCGACCGTCGCGCCTTCCAGCGGAAATCCCTGAAGATCCAGCGGGGTCGCCTGCAGCCAGAGCCGGTCGCCCGAGGCCGGGGATTCCGGCGTGTAGAAAAATCGCAGCCCCTCCGCCTGCACGAGATGGCGCTGATGGGCCATCCAGCGAAACACCTGAACCCAGAATCGGTAGTGATGAAGATCTTCCACCCCGCGGCGCCATCGCCACGCGGAATCGTGGCCCATGAACAGCACTTTTCCGCTGCCTTCCTGCCGGGCGACGATGAGCGGTATGCGGCCGTCGGCGTTGTGCGCCTGCGCATGCACCGCGAGCACATCCGCGCCGGGATGCGCCCGCGACACCCCCGCATACCAGTGGAACCCGGGCAGCCGGGACCAGAGCAGCTCATTGGCCTCCGGCGTGGCGGCCAGCCGGGTGAGCCGGTGGTCGCGTCCGCGCATCGTGAGGGCGAGCTGGCCATCCCGCGCCATGCCGAATCCGCGCGGATGATCCGCATCGAGCTCCACCGGGAGCAGCTCGCCCAGCGGCCCCGTCGCCAGCGACGTCCACCGGCCCATGGGACCGGGCAGCCATACCAGACCTCCGGCCTGCGACCGGACGAGGTCGCGGATCCATCCGCACTGCTCTTCGCTCAACCCGCCCTCGCCCATCGCCACATCGCCGATGAACACGACGTCATAGCTCGAAAGCTCCTCCCGGGATCGCGGAAATTCCGGAAGATAACCCAGGCCCGAACCGGGGCTCATGCCGGGATGAAACAGGATCGTATGGACCTCGACGCCCGGATCGCGCATCGCCGCGTTTCGAAGATAGCGGTATTCCCAGCGCGGTTCGGTTTCGAGAATCAGCACGCGGATGATCTCCCTCCGCAACGCCATGACAAAACCGCGCTCGTTGTTATCCTCGCGCGTCTCCCCATCCACCAGATCCGCGCGCAGGACGAAGGAATGCTCACCCTCCCGATCCGGCTGGAAGGCGAGCGTCGAGGCCACCTGCGCCATCGCGGGAAGCGGCACGACGCGCCGCGCGCGTTCCACCCCGTTCTCGAGCAGGCGCAGGGTGACCTCCGCGGGTCCGGGCATGCGGCTGTTGAGCACGAAAGGCAGATGCACCAGCTCATCCACCTGCGCATACGCCGGGGCACGGACGGAGACCAGTTCGATGTCGGGCAGAAATGTGTCGGCGCCGGTGGTGACGGTGAACACCGGCGTGCCGGAGGCCCGCAGCCGCGTGGCCGCTTCGACGGGCGAAGGTCCCGCGTTCCAGTCGCCGTCGCCCATCATCAGCACCGCCCGCGCCGCGCCCGGTCGCCGCGCCCATTCCTCCAGCGGCGCGTGCATATCGGTCCCCGGCTGCGCCGCGGCCGCGTCCCGCGCCGGAGGCGCCGGCAGCCCCTCGGTCTCGGCCGCGGTCGGCTCCGAATCTTCCGATTCGCCCTTGGAATCGGCGGCGGGGGCGCCGAATTCTTCAATGCGAATGTCGAACCGGTCCGCCAATTCCGCCCACGCCGCCGCGTCGCGCAGGGGTTCGACCCATGCGGCGCGTGTGATCCGGCCTTCCCCGTCCGGCGCGGCCACATCGGGCGTAGCCATGCTGCCGGACCGGTCCAGCAGCACCGCCAGCGCCGGTCGGCTTTCCTCGCGGGGCGCCCGAACCCGCTCCGGGCGGAGCAGCGTAACCGCCACCAGCGCCACCGCCAGAAACCGGATCGCTTCGGTGACGAATTCAATCCTCCGTCGTCCGCCGCGCCGGTATTGCACGATGGAGATCGCGACGGTGCCCAGCAGCAGCAGCGCGGCGGCGGCGATGCGCATCGGCGACAGATCGAAGGACCAGTACGCGCCGTTCATGAGGCCGCCTCCCGGCCGTACGCCGGCGCGCCCGGACGCCCGCCCCGGGCGGAGGACGCCCGCGGATGCAACCCCAACGCCAACGCGGCTTCGATCAGCAGGAACAGCGCCGCCAGCAGGAACAAGCCCCAGGTGATTTCCGAGGCGGACGCATCCTCGCGCCCGGAAAGCTCCGTGCCATCCACCCGCACGCCCGGCAGCATTTCATTCAACGCTGAAGGAGCGATGCGATCGGGATCGTCTTCCTCCGGCGGACGGTTCAGCGCGATCCAGCGAGCGCCATAGCGATACACGCCCGCGCGCAGGAGCGGATCGGCCGCGAGGACTTCTGCGTCCTCCGCGGCGTCGCCGGCCTCCGCGCTATCGGCGGGCATCCACCGCTCCGAAGGATCGGCGGGCCGCCATTCGCCGCACGTCGCCATGCGCGCGTCACCGAGACGGCGCGCGCCTTCCTCGCGCATGCGCCAGAGCATCGGCACCCAGACCCGTCCGTCGCCCAGATCCGACCAGTCCGGCCGGGGCAGCGTGGCGAGCGCATACATGCGTCCCATCTCGCGGGCGATCCGCGTCATCACGGGCGCTCCATCGCCCTGATGCGCGAAGACCATCGCGTCCGCCCCCGGCGGCGCGCCCCACACGCTCCGGATCCGGATGGCGCCCTGCCCCACCGGCAGGTCCATTCCTTCCACGGATCGGGCCCACGGCCCTTCGGAGGATTCCCAGCGGGCCACCCGCCATTCCGCGCCGACCGCCGCTTCCTCCCGCGCGGACCAGGACCACAGGGGTGCGTTCGAGGCCTCCTCGGGCGCGACCGCGGGCTCCTCCACCGGCGGAAGGGCGAACACCACGCCGCCGTCTCGAACGAAGGCTTCCAGCGCCGCGGCCTCCGCGCCGCGCGGAGGCGCGCCCTGCCAGACGATCAGCGCGGTGTCGTTCAGGTCCGGGGGCGATCCGGCGGCGGGCCATGCGCGGAGGAACGGCGCATCCGACGCGCGCGCGGGGCGGAAGGCGTTCTCAACACGCGCGCGCACTTCGGCGTCCTCGACGGATGCCCAGACCGCGCCCTCGGGGGCGGGCCCGAATACGAACCAGGCGAGATTGTCCCCCGGGTATCCGTCCGCCGGAAGTTCCAGCCCGGCCCAGCCCACCCGGTCGGAGGGCGGAACCGTCACCGAGTCCTGCACCCGCGGTCCCGGAGCGGGCAGCGCACGCAGCATTCTTCCCGAAGGCGCGATCAACGCCGCCGAAAGCTCCGGCTCCGCGCCCCCGGGAACGACAAGCGTGTAATCGAGATGCCAGCCGCCCCCCGCGATGGGACGGACCCCGCGCGCGCTCAGGGTGTGATGGTTCGACGGTTCCTCTCCCGAAATCCGCAGCGACCGGACCCGCACGGCGGGCCGCACCTCGGCCATCCGCCGCGCGAGATCCGCCCACGCGCGCCCGTCCGGCCGCCAGTTGGACCATTGACCGTCGCTGGCCACCCAAATTTCCACGCGGCCCGGACGATGACGTTCGATCCAATCCATCGCGGTTTCGAACAGCACCGGCCAGTCGGCCGCGGTGTCGGTCGGTCCGGTCCACGGCACCCCGCGCAACGCTTCGAGCGACGCGAGTTCGCGCGGCTCGCCCCCGGCGGAATCCACCAGCACGATCCGGCTGCCCGAGACCCGCTCCGGCGGGGTGGCGGCGAGGACTTCGACCGCCTGCTCCCGCCGGCTGCGGTCCGGGGCCGATCCGGCGCGCTCCATGCTGGCCGAGCGGTCCAGCAGCACAATCACCGCGTCGGGCGATCGTCCCCAGCCGGAGCCCAGCCAGCCGCCGGCCAGCGGCCGGGCCATGCCCAGCGCCAGCGCGGCCAGCGCCAGCGCCCGGCAGGCGAGAATCAGGTAGTGCCGCAATCGGGACCGGCGCGATGAATTGCGCGCGACCCGCAGCAGAAACATCATCGCGCCCCAATGCACCGTGCGGTAGCGCAGGCGGTTGAGCAGGTGGATGACGATCGGCAGCAGCGCCGCCGCGAGTCCCCACAGCATGACCGGCTGCAGCGCGATCACCGGCGGCCCCCCCGCGGACCCGAACGGGCGCGCTCCAGAATGAAGGAGGTCAGCGCCTTTTCGTATCCCGCGTCCAGCATCACCCGTTGATAATCCGCGCCGAACTCGCGGCTGCCCCGCTGGAGCACGTCGAGATAGGCGGCGACTTCGGCGCGATAGTCGCGCGCGATCAGCGCGGGATCGCTGATGACATGATGGGGACCTTCGAGATCGGCGAACCGGACGGGGCGGTCGAACTCGAACCTCACCTCCTGCGGATCCAGCAGGTGGAACAGCACCAGGTCATGCCGTTGGAACCGCATGTGCTGGAAGGCGCTCAGGAGCGCCGCGGGGTCCGCGAAAAAATCCGACACCACCACCACCATCGCGCGCCGGCGGATCTGGTCGGCCGCGCGATGCAGGGCTTCGGGCAGATCCACGGCGGACGCCGCGCGCGCGCCGAGCAGTTCGTCGAGCAGCACGCGCAGATGCGCGGGCGACCGGCGCGAGGGAATGACGCGGTCGGACCCCGCGCCTACGAGCCGGAGTCCGGCGGCGTCGCCCTGATGAATCATCAAGTAGGCCAGCGTGGCGGACAGCCGCCGCGCGAACTCCAGTTTGGACCCGTGCTCGCCGGCGAAGGCCATCGACCCGCTCAAATCCAGCACAATTTCGCAGCGCAAATTCGTGTCGGCCTCGAACTCCTTCATGTAGAACCGGTCCGTGCGGGCGTAGACGCGCCAGTCGAGCCGGCGGATATCGTCGCCGGGGACGTATTTGCGGTACTCGGCGAACTCGACGCTGGAACCGCGGGTGGCGCTGCGGTGCACGCCGGTGACGGTGCCGATCATGGGCCGTCGGGCCGACACCGTCAGCCGCGACAGCCGGGACAGAACCGCCGAATCGAGCAGCCCGCGATGGTCGGTCCGCCGCACGAATCAATGCTCCCGGAGGAGTTCGATGAGCCGTCGGATAATTTCCCGGCTGGAGATGCCTTCGGATTCGGCGTGGAAGTTGGTGAGAATGCGATGCGAAAGCACGGGCTCGGCCACGGCTTCGATATCCTCGGCCTGCGCGAGATAGCTGCCCCGCAGCACCGCGTGCGCCTTGGCGCCCAGCACGAGATATTGAACCGCGCGCGGGCCCGCGCCCCACTGGACCCATTCCTTCACCCAGCCCGGCGCTTCGGCGTCGGACGGCCGGGACCGGCGCGCGAGGCGCACGGCGTATTCATAGACATGATCCGGCACGGGCACCCGGCGCACCACGTCCTGCAACGCCAGAATATCGGCCGCGCTCAGCACCGGCTGCAGCGCCGCGCGATCCCCGCCGGTGGTTTCCCGGGCGATGCGCAGCTCCTCGGCTTCGGAGGGATAATCCACATGGATGAGGAACATGAACCGGTCCAACTGGGCCTCGGGCAGCGGATAGGTGCCCTCCTGCTCGATCGGATTCTGCGTCGCCAGCACAAAGAACGGCGGATCGAGTTTAAAGTGATGCGCGCCCGCGTTGACGCTGTATTCCTGCATGGCCTGCAGCAGCGCCGCCTGCGTCTTGGGCGGAGTCCGGTTGATTTCGTCCGCCAGCACGATGTTGGCAAACAGCGGGCCCTGGACAAATTCGAACTGCCGCCGCCCCGGCGTATCGCTGTCCTGCAGGATATCGGTGCCGGTGATATCGGACGGCATCAGGTCGGGTGTGAACTGAATCCGGCTGAACTTCAACGCCAGCAGATCGCTCAGCGAATGAATCATCAGCGTCTTCGCCAGCCCCGGCACGCCCATGAGCAGCGCGTGGCCGCGCGCGAACAGGCAGATCAGCAGCCGCTCGACCACGTCGTCCTGACCGATAATCACGCGCGCAAGTCCGGCGCGCAACTGGCCATGCACTTCGTGCAACCGTTCGATCGCGGCCACATCGGCCTCGGTCGCTTCCGCACGTCCGTTGCCTCCCACGTCTGAGGATATCATTCCGCCTCCTTAATGCCGGCGGCGCGCCGGCGCACATGCAGGATAGACCGCCCGGGGAAACATATGTTCAGTCTGGGAGTATGACAGATATGAACATGAATAAAAGTCGCGATCCCGCCTCGCTCGACACGGCGCGGGCTCGCCACGGGCGACCCCCGGCGGCGCCGCGCGCCGCGCGCTGGTGAAGAGGAGCCCGGGAGGGTATGATGGCGCGGGGATGCCCATGACCATGGATACGACCAACAGCCGGAAGTCCGAGGCGATCGAGGTGATTCGCAACGATCCGCAGACGGATCGTCAGCGCAATTATTTTGACCGGCTTCACCTGCGGCACCGGGCGCTGCCGGAACTCGATCTCGACGCGATCGATCCTTCCATTGAATTCCTGGGCAAACGATTGTCATTCCCGCTGCTGATTTCCTCCATGACCGGCGGCGCGGACGATCGCCTTCGGAAGATCAACCGCAACCTCGCCATTGCCGCGGAGGCCGCGGGGGTCGCGCTCGGGGTGGGCTCCCAGCGCGTGGCCTTCGTGCATCCCGACGCCGTCGAAAGTTTCGAACTGCGGAAATACGCGCCCCATGCGGTGCTGCTGTCCAACCTCGGGGCGGTGCAGCTCAACTACGGCTTCGGACCGGACGAATGCCGGGCCGCGGTGGATATGCTCCAGGCGGACGGTCTGTTCCTGCATCTCAATCCCCTGCAGGAGGCGGTGCAGCCCGAGGGGAACCGGAATTTCTCCGGACTCGCGAACCGGATCGGCGAGGCGGCGCGCGCGCTGCCCGTGCCCGTCGTTCTCAAGGAAGTCGGCGCGGGACTCTCGCCCGAAGACGCCGAGCTGGCGTACGCGCAGGGCATTCGATACCTCGATGTGGCGGGCTGCGGCGGCACGTCGTGGAGCCGGATCGAGAATCACCGCCACCCCCCGCACGCGCGGGAGGATGTCGGCCTGCGCTTCCAGGACTGGGGGCTTCCCACCCCGCTCGCGCTGCGGCGGCTGGCTCCGTTCCGGGAACGCGGCGTGACGCTTCTGTCTTCCGGCGGAGTGCGCACCGGACTGGATATGATCAAATCGCTCGCCCTCGGCGCGACACTCTGCGGGATGGCCAAGCCCTTTCTCGAACCCGCGCTCGAATCGCCGGACGCGGTGCTGGATCTGATCGCCCGGCTCAAGCGGGAATTCACCACGGCGCTGTTCCTGCTCGGCATCGCGACCAGCGCAGACCTGATCGGCCGCACGGAAGTCCTGCGGCCCGAAGATGGGGATGTCTTTTGAGGTGACCATGATGAAACCCGTCGGCATTGACGCCCTGAGTTTTTATGCGCCCGCCTACGCCCTCGATCTGCAGATCCTGGCGGATGTGCGGGGCGTCGCGCGGGAAAAATTTTCGACCGGCCTCGGCCAGGACGTGATGGCCGTCGCGCCGCCGGATGAGGATATTGTGACCATGGGCGCCAGCGCGGCGCTGCCGCTCCTGGAAGCGCACGGCCGCGAGGATATTGATCTGCTGATCTTCGCCACGGAAACCGGGGTGGACCAATCGAAATCCGCCGCCTTGTTCGTGCACGGGCTCCTCGATTTGCCCGATCGCTGCCGGGCGGTGGAAATGAAGGAAGCCTGCTACGCCGCGACCGCGGGATTGCAGCTCGCCGCCGACTGGGTGGCGCGGCATCCGGGCCGGCGGGCCCTGATTATCGGCGCCGACATTGCGCGCTACGAGCTGCGCAGCCCCGGCGAGCCCACACAGGGAGCGGGCGCGGTGGCGATGCTCGTGTCGGAGCAGCCCCGCTTGCTGGCCCTCGATCCCGAAGCGGGCTATCACGCGGAAGACGTGATGGATTTTTGGCGCCCGAACTATCGCGGCGAGGCGCTGGTGGACGGCCAGTACTCAACCCGCGTGTATCTCCAGACACTGCTGTCGGCATGGGATCAGTATGCGGAGGCGTCGGGCCGGTCGCTGGACGACTTCGCGCACAACTGTTTCCACCTGCCCTTCACGCGCATGGCGGACAAGGCGCTCCAGCGCCTGTGGCGTCACGCCCTGCATCGCGAGGCGAAGCCGGAGGAAATCGCCGCCCGCCTCGGCTCGTCCCAGGCCTACAACCGGCTCACCGGCAACACCTACACCGCTTCGCTCTACGAAGGCCTCGGCGCCCTGCTCGACCACGCCCCCGCGTCGCTCGCCGGCTCGCGCATCGGCCTGTTCAGTTACGGCTCGGGCTGCATGGCGGAATTCTTCAGCGGCGTCGTGGCGTCGGGCTTCGAACGGCATGTGCGCGCCGCGGAGCATCGCGACATGCTCGCCGGACGGACCCTGCTCGAATACCAGCAATACGAGGATATGTTCCAGCTCCCCTTCCCGTGCGACGGCGGAGAGCACATCTTCGCGCAATACCGCACCGGCCCCTTCCGGCTCTCCGGCGTGAGCCAGCACCGGCGGCTCTATGAGGCCGTCTAGCCGCCGTCGCGGCCACGATCGCGGGGGCGGCGGGCGCGACAAGATGAACGCGCCATCGCCTTGCATACTCCAATCAGGTATGATGCTCCCCGCATGGCACCTTCCTCCGAGGGCCGGACGATGAAAGCGATTGCCCCAGGCAAGCTGATCCTGAGCGGCGAGCACGCCGCCGTGTACGGACGACCCGCGATCGCCATGGCCATCGACCGCAGCGCCACCGCCATCCTCCGCCCGGAGATCGGGCCGGCGGAAGGCGAAGTATCCTTCGACCTCGCCGATTTCCAGCAGCAGGAACGCTTCACCATCCGCGCCCTCCGGGATTTTCGCGATCGGGTGCAACGCAACTACCGGTCCTTCCTGGATGGCGAAATGAGCATTCGCGAGGTGATGCGCAAGCCGGTGGATTTGTTCGAATACGCGTTCATTATGCTGCTGGACGGGCTGCACCTGAAATTTCAGGACCACCTCGACATCCGGTTGCATTCCAACATCCCCATCGGCTGCGGGCTGGGATCCTCCGCCGCGTCCATCCTCAGCCTCCTGCGCGCCACGGGCCACTATTTCCGCGTCGAGTTCCGCCCCGACTGGTACTACACCTACAGCCTCGAAGCCGAACGCATGCAGCACGGGTTCCCCAGCGGCGTGGATTCGTATATTTCCATCCACGGCGGCGCCGCCCGATTCCAGGACGGCCGGGCGGAGCGCATCCCGCTCCCCCGCCTGCCCATGGCGCTGGTGAACACCGGCGCCCCGGCCACGACCACCGGCGAATGTGTGGCGGGGGTCCGCGCGAATTTCGGCGCCGATGAGCAGCTCTGGAACGAGTTCGAAGCCGTGACCCGCGGCATGGAG
>JAGOHE010000072.1 GCA_017996315.1 Kiritimatiellia bacterium
AAGGCCCTCGCGGGCTACGCCCGCTTCCTCCGCCTCACTCAGGCCTACGCCGACGCGGTGATCAAAACCTCACGAAAAAGCCGACATCACCAGCCCACTACAAACAATTAAGATGCGTCGGCCCTGTTCGGATGCTTGACGCAGGTGGCGGCGCAGGCCGAAACTAGGTTCGTGGAGCACACTCTTCAGTTCGACAATGCGCGCGAGGCGCAGGATCTCGCCGGGCGAGGATTTCGCCTGCTCTCGCTCGCTTCGGAATTTCTCAGCGTCCGACTCACCGCTCGCGACACGTGGATCCGGTTCGAAGGCGAGCCCGATTCGGTCGAACACGCCGTGGAGTTTTTCGAACTGATCCGCCGCGCCCGGCGCCGCGGAAATGAAATGCGCGAGCAGGGTGTGCTCTACGCCCTCCGCAAGTTTGCCGACGGACGCGCCGACGAACTCGAACGCATGTTCAATATGCGGATCGAAGTCGCTCCGGGACGTTCGCCCGTGTTCCCCCGCACCTTCGGGCAGCTTCGATACGTAGAGGCCGTCGCATCCAATGACATCACCTTCGGAGCCGGGCCCGCCGGGACCGGAAAGACGTACCTCGCCATGGCCATGGCCGTGCAAACCCTCCTGCGCGGAGACGTGAGCCGAATCATCCTCACCCGCCCGGCCATTGAAGCCGGCGAGGCGCTCGGCTTTCTGCCGGGCGATATGGAGGAAAAAGTGTTTCCCTACCTGCGCCCGCTGCGTGACGCGCTCTATGACATGATGTCTCCCGAGGAGATTGAGCGGCACACGGAACGAGGGGTGATCGAAGTCGCACCTCTGGCCTACATGCGCGGCCGGACGCTGAATCACGCATTCGTAATTCTCGACGAAGCTCAGAACACCACGGGCGAACAGATGCTGATGTTTCTTACCCGCCTGGGTTTCGATTCGAAATGCGTGGTCAACGGCGACCTAACCCAGGTGGACCTCCCGCGCGGCAAGTCGTCAGGATTGCAGGAGGCGCTGAATATGCTTCAATCCATTGACGGCATTTCGATCCAGCATCTCGACGACTCCGACGTGGTTCGACACGAACTCGTACAGAAAATCATCCATGCCTATCGCATCGGCCGCAATGGCGCGCCCGCGCCCGGCGCAGCCTGATCCGCCACTCATGCCTGCGCATCGTCCATCACCCGTACGGCTGCGCATCGAACGGCGCGTTTGCGCCACACCCCCCCCGCCCATCCGCGAACTGCGTCTCCTGGCCGAACGGATGGCCGCCCGAGCCGCCCGCCGGAATCCGCGGCGGCTGTGGGCGGAGATGGATATTCTCCTGCTCGGCGATACGGCAATGGCCGAAGCCAACCGGCAGTTTCTCGGTCACACCGGCACAACCGATGTCATCACCCTCGTCTACCGTCCGATGTCCAGCGAGGACGGGTGGCGGGGGGAAGTCCTGATTAATCTCGATCTCGCCCGGCGCCTCGGCTCCCGCCACGGGGGCGCGGGCCGCGAGCTGGCGCTGTATCTCGCGCACGGCATGAACCATCTGTCGGGCGCCGACGATCGCACCCCGGCGGAGCGGCAGCGCATGAGACAACGCGACCTGCGCTGGCGCGCCGCGGCGTTCGCCGCGGGCGGATTGCACGGACTTGAACGCTGGGGCGCATCGCCGTCCCCGCGACGGCCCGCGCGCAGCAGGACCGCGCAATGCTGATCCGTTCTCCCGCCATCGTTCTGAGGATGTTCCCGTGGTCCAACACGTCGAAATATGTCGCATGGCTCACTCCCGAGCAGGGCAAATTGCTGACTCTCATCCGGGGAGCCCAGCGGCCCAAAAGTTTTTTCCTCGGTCAGCTGGATTTGTTCTATACCTGCGATCTCGTATGGTACGCGCGCGAACATCGCTCGCTGCATGCTGCCCGCGAAGCGGCGCCGCTACATTCCCGTCCGCGGTTTCGATCCGATTGGGCGGCTTGCGCTGCGGCATCGTATGCCGCCGATGTGCTCTACCGCGCCCTGCCTTTTGAGGCCCCGGCGCCCGGTTGTTTCGATCTGCTCGCCCGCACCCTCGACGCGCTGGACGGCGGCGGCGCCCCGGGCGATATCCTCGCATGGCACGATCTGGGCGTACTGGATCGATTGGGATTCCGTCCTCGCATCGAATCCTGCACCTCCTGCGGAATACGCCTGGTCCCCGACCAGCCGCGCAGCTTGTCCATCGGCCGCGGGGGATTCTTGTGCGGGAAATGCGCTGACGCCGACTCGACTCGCGAAGCGGTCCCTGTGGATGGAAGCACCGTGGCATACCTCTCCGCCCTGCAACGGTCCGATATCGCGGACCATCTGCCCGCAACATCGCCGACCGCGAGAACGTCCGCCTTCGGCATCCTCGGGCGCCTGCTGCAATATCACCTCAACCTGCCCCTGCCGAGCCGAACCCGCGCTTGGGAGATCATCGAAGCGTCCCGTTCGGGTTCCCGAACCCCGGCACGGTGAATATGTCCCCGGGCGCTTCGTGAATTCCCATCCGCTCCGCACGCCCGCTGGGCCGAAGAACCGCCTCGTGATGCGCGACGCTCACCCATACCCGACAAACGCCGCCGGATCCATCCGTCCGAGTCGGACCATGGCACCTGACGCCAAAGACTTCACTGTACCGCAGTCCGGGAAAATGTTATCTGTCACTGGGCGTTCTTACATATGAATCCACATGCGTGTGCTATGTCCATTCTGTTCGACGGCGCTTGAGCATCCCAGCATCGTTCCTGGATGCCGCGTTCAATGCTGGCAGTGCAACCAGAAGTTCGATGTGGCCCAGGAGACCTCCCCCGCCCCTTCCCAGACCCCCGCCCAGCCGGCTCACTCAACCGCGGCCCAGAAGATGGCCACTTCGAAGCATCTCCATTCCAGATCCCGTCGGACGCTATCGCTCAAGAAGAAAAGAACAAAGCGGTCGTCCCCGTTGGCCTTAATCGTTGTGATCGCCACCTTGCTCCTTGCCGCTGGAGGTTTCTTCATATGGAAGCACAACCAACCTCATAGCGCCGCGCCGGGGCGCGACCCTGCCACGGGAACGGATGCCCGTCCATCCACTCTGGCCAGCCCGCCCAAACACGACCCGATCGGAAGACGGATGGAGATTTCCCTGTCCGATTCGCCCTTCTGCGCAGACTGCACCCGGGGATATGCTGATTGGTTCTCAGCCCAGGCTGGCGGGGCTTTTTCTGCCGGCAATCCTGAAGCCCTGCGCTCAGCTCTCAAACAAAAACTGGCCGCCCACAACAAGGATGACCTGGTCAGGCAGGCGTCCGATCCCGACATGACCATGGCCCTTGCCCAGCATGAACTTCTCCGGAGTTCCACGGGGGAACGGTTGAAGACCATCCTGAAAGCGGGAAATGGCCCGGCCTTCCTGAAACAGTTTCTCGGTGACCGCGACTGGCTGGAAACCTATCTCTGCTCAGCCCTCCTCGCCATCAGCGATGACGGTCAGGAAACGGACGCTGCCGGCCGGGGGCTTCAAATCCTTTTTGAAATCTGGTCGGACGATCCGAACTGCGCGCGCCATCCGGTGCTCCGCCGCCTGTCTGCCGCGGTCGCCCTTGCCTATTCTCAACCCCTACAGCGCGGCCGTCTCGGCGGCGAATCCAATCCGGTCGGCCGGTACAAGTTCTTCCGAGACTCCTGGGCGGCCGGGCGGCTTCACCGAAGCTTTGACCCGCTGGAAGCATGGGAGATGCGTTATGTGGTCGGAGCGCTCTGGGACGATGCTTCGCTGGCCTGGCTGCAGGAGAACATCCGCATACCCCTCAGCAAAATGGGCGATGCCTGCTGGGCGGTAGAGTATCGTGGCGCGACGGTCTTCGGTGAAAGCATCCACGGTTCGAACTTCTACATGCCCTGGGAACGCGTCATGCACCGGGCTAAGAATGTCTACCTTAACGGGGGCGTGTGCGGCTCCTTGTCCTATTTCGGCACGATGTCCTGCGCCGCCCGGGGCATACCCGCTGTGCCCTGCGGTCAGCCGGGTCACTGCGCCTACGCATTCCGCCCGTCAAAAGGCAACTGGCTGGGCGGATTCGGAGGTCCCGGCGGAGGATGCCACGGCGCGCTCTACGGAGAAAACAGCGCCTACCGCGACATGACCGAGGACGCCCTGTCGGACGTCCAGCGCACGCGGGCTTCCCGTCGCCATGCGTGGCAGGCTCTCCGGGCTGAAGAAGATGGCGAAGACCATCTGGCGGGCATCGCATGGGAACTCTCGATATCCGCCGCGCCCATGCCGTACGAAGCCTGGCTCGGCGCCATACGCTGGCGCCTGAAGCAAGACAATATCGATGATTGGAATCCTTGGGTCGAGCGCCTGTCCACCGTGTTCGCCAAGCATCCGTACGTGATGTTCAAGCTCATCGAGCCCTGCGAGAACAAAGTCGCCGCGGACACGGATGCGAAACTGGCCTTATGGAGCAGACTCCACGCCAAGGTCGCCGACGCATGGCTATACCCGACATGGAACGACATGCCGCATATCCTGAACGAGCAGGCGGGCCGGCTGGGCAAGGGCGGCGAGGGCAAGATGAGAATCGGGGAAATGATCCTCCCGGCCACGGCCCGATCGGCAAAGACCTTTCCTGCCGCCATCCAATGGGCACAGAAAGTTTTTCCCGAAACCGACGACGGCAAAGCGCGCTGGCTTGCGGCGCTCAGCCAGGCGCTTGGAGGCGGCATTGGCGGCGGCCGCGATGCGCAGCTCAAGCTCTACAACCAGGCCATCCTCGCCGCTGCGGATGCCGACGCCCGCGATGCGTTCCAGTCTCTTTCAGAACGCGCCCGCGTGATCTTCAACATCGAACGTCCCAAGATGACCATTCCCGAACCCTTCCCGGGGGAAAATCTGGCCAGAGGCGGCATCCTGCGTACGTCCTCCACATCCGGATGGGATGTTCCTCCCCTGCATGCCAGCGTGCTCGACATGGGCGGATCCTTCCACACCAGCGACGCTCCGCATCCCTTTGCAGAAGTCCGGCTCATCAAACTGGCCGAACTCAGCGGAATCGTCATCGTCAACCGGGGCAACAACTGGCGCATCCCGCCCCTGAAGGTGATGCTTTCGGAAAATGGCGACACCTGGACCGAAGTCGCGCGATTCACCAAGGAGCAGGAGGTCTTCCGCGTGGATTTGAGCCGGCAGAAGATGCGTACCCGCTTTGTCCGGATAGAGCGCGATGACGACCGCAAGGAGTTTTTCCACCTGAATCTGATCCACGCCTATGGCCGGAGGCTCGAATGAAGACATCAATCACCTGCTTGATGTTCTTTATTCTGATCATGGCCGGCCCCGCGCAGGCCGCGACCATGGCGGCGGATTGGAAGCAGGCGCAGGAACTCTCTAAACAGCAAGGCTGTGACTGCTTCGTCATGCTGACCGGCACCGATTGGGATCCGGTCTCCGAACGAGCCGCAGGCATCTTGAAAGACCCACGATTCCTCACCGCCGTCGGGAATGCCGTCGTACTTCAGATCGACCATCAGGATTATCCTGACCCGGAAGCCCAGGCGCTTATGGAGCGCAACAAGGGATTCAATCATGCGGTCTACCACTATCCGGCCCTGCTCGCATTCGACAAAGATGGCCAGATGTTCGGATTCCAGAAAGGCATAACGGACGACATCGCTTCCGCATCGTCCCTGGCCGCGAAGTGGATACAGCAGAGAACGCAGAGAGACACCATACTCAGCCAGAGCGAGGGCCTTCAGGGCCGGGACAAGGCTGAAGCGATTGGCCGCGCGCTGGATATCCTCGATTACGAGATGGCCAGGAAGCACGGACGGCTTATCGACGAGCTGCGGAAGGCCGACCCCAACGATGCCACGGGGTATGTCTTGAAATATCAGTTCAATCCCTACCCTCTGGCCGGCGGCGATATCATGAAGGGGAATAATCTGGCCGGCGCCATGGCACAAACCGTGGACATGCTGAAGAATCCGAGGCTCACCACCGTACAGCGTCAGACCGTCTACGCCCTGCGCTACGGAATACTTCAGCGCGACGGATCTTCACGGCAGGACCAGATCCGAAACCTGAAGGAGCTTATCGCGGTCGATCCCAAAAGCGATCTGGCCGCGGGTGGCACCACCCTCCTTGATCGTTTGCAGGAAAGAGTGGCACACGATGAATTGCTGGAGCGTCTAAGGAAAAACCCGGATGACCCGGCGGCGCAGAAAGCCTATATCCCGCTGGCATGGATCAGCAAAGGCAGACTGCCGCAACTGCCGGAATCCCGAGATCCGCTGATCTCTCCAAACGGAAAGATCACCTTCTCTTCAATCAACAGCCAATATGATAAACCCCTCGACCACATCCTCATCCCCTACAGCGATGCGCTGGGCGGGTTCCACTCCAACAGGGATCAGCAGCCATGGGTCCAGTTGGACCTGAAGACCGATTACCAGGTCAGTCGTATTGCCATGGTGAATGAGATCGGCAATAAGTGGCGCGTACCGCCGGTGGTGATCGAAACATCACGGGACGGCAAGGCATGGACCTCTCTCCTGCGCGATGCCGCCGAGAAGAATATCTATATCGTGAACACGGAAGAGAGACGCGTCAGAGCGCGCTATGTAAGGGTGCGCCGCGATGACCAGCGCCAGGAGTACTTCCATTTCTCCAACCTTCTCGTCTGGGGAAAACCGGTCTCATCGGAACAGCCGGATGACGTGGCCGCCCGGGCCAGCTCTGGACCATAGCGATCACTGATATTTTCGATCTCTGATGCTCCGCGGGGAGCGCAACTACGTCGCCCCGACCGTGCCGGCACAGCAAGGCATATACATGTCGTCCAGACGGACACTCCGCTCGGCGAATACGCCGTACGTTCTGACGCCCGGCAGCCGTCGCGATGACTGTTGTCCGCGCTGGCCTTGCCGGTACACTCAGCGCGCCGACAGGGCTTGGGATGCTTCCATCACGATCGCATTCACCCTCCGCACGTCTTCCGTATGGACGCCGGAGTGAGACCCGCGTTCCCAAGTGAGCTTCGCGAGCTCCCCATCGAGCTTCGCGAGCGCGGCTCGTAACGCCGGATTGGGCGTCTTGTCCGCATAGGCACGCAACAGGCGAATTTTTTCGAACGTTTCAATCCCATCTCGAAATCGTTCAAAACGGATGGACGAGCGGTCGCCGGGATAGACCATGAAACAATCGCCGGACGGCCATGATGTGAAGTCCGTGGACATCAACGGATTTTCAACCCATGAGTGAAATGCCCATCGCAGCATCCCATCGAATCCGTTGGCGGCGGCAAACAAGGGCAGCCATTCCGCTTCGGCTGGCGGCGAAAATGTGAACGTGTTCGGCACGGGCGGACTGGTGCAGACATAGAACGTGGTCTTGCGTCCGGCCGCGCGACGCTCGTCAATCAGCTGCCGCGGAAAGCGATCCGTATGGCCGATTGCCGGCGAGATATCGTCCACGTCCTTCGTCAGCTCGGTCGGCTGATCGATGGCCGAAGCGACTTGGAGCCCCGGCGCATATTTCGCCAGGGTGGCCAGCGCGCCGCGCATCTGCGCATCGGGGCGCTCATCAACGGCAATCCGGGCGCGCTCCCACCAGCCTTTGAGCTTCAGATGGCGGGTAAAATCCTGGAGAAACCGGCCCCAGAATTCCTCATACGCCTTAGAGCCGGGCTGAAGCGACAGATCGCTGTGCCGGTTTTCCTTCTCGTCGAAATAACGAAACTTCAGGGACCATGGCAACATGCTGTAGCAATGAATGCGCGCCTCGGGCAGTCCGCAGCGCTCGCTCATGAACGTCACCCATCGGTCGAAGATGGAATAGTCATACGCCCATGATCCGTCGGCTTTCTTGCGCCACTCGATCATGGACGGAAACCGATCGTAGGTCTGGCCGTTCCATGGTTCCTCGATGATTGCGCAGGTGATGGTTTTCTGTCCGGCGGCGGCAAGCCGGCGCATCGAAGGCTCCATCAGCGCCAGATGGACATCCGACCATGCGGGGACGTCATGCCAGCGGGCGACGGCCTGCGGATGCTGCCAAAGATCGAGGTGAAAACTCCAGCGCTCCGGCGGCGGCAGAACCGTGGGCAGCACACGCAGGCGCACGGGCACCTTCAGGCTGGAGGTATCGGAATGCACCACGAGTTCCCCGCGATAAGCGCCCGCCGAAGCATCCCGGGGCACATCTATCGTGAGCCACACCGGGCGGTTGGTTCCCCCCGCAAGCGGCCGCGCATCCGCGTTATCGAGAATGTCCCCCTGCGGCTTTCCGTCCGCCAGGGTGTAGCGGACAAAATGGGGCGTGATCGGAATGCGGGTCGTGCCCATGGTCACCACCGAGGGGGCGAACCGGACGCGCTCGTGGTCAGCCGAGGACTGGAGCACGATTTGCGCATTCACGCGTTCGCCTCTCCATGCCTGCATTTCGATCCCGCCCGCGATCGGACGCAATCCTTCAAGCGTTCCGTACGGGGGATATCGAAGATCGGCATGCCCCACGCCTCCGGACAGCTCCTGACGAAATCCGGCCGCATACCCTTCGATTTCCACCAGATGTCCGCCGTTCTGGGCTCCTCGGGAGTTTCCGACAAACGTGGTGCGGACATGGCGGACCGCGACCGGGTCAAAGGTGAACAGCACACCTTCGCTCGTGGCCGCGATGCTGTTTCCGGTCATGTCGCCCAGCAGCATCCACGTCTGGCCATCCGCCGACCCCTCCACCTTGAACTTGTACACACGGCTCCCATCCCAGAATGGCCATACGCGAATCGCGGAAAGGGTGACGGGCTGGGGAAGATTCACCTGGTGCCATACCGGCAGGTTCTCGCACGCCCAGTGATCCTCGGGCGTCCTGTTCCCGTTCACCGCTCGCTCGGGTTTCTGCTCTGCCCAATGACCTCCGGCGGTGACCGGCGCATTCAGGAAGAGATTCGCTCGTCCGGATGCGGGCGGCGGCGGAACGGGTTCATACGTTTCCCGGCGTGCCGGGGCGGCCTGAAGCGCCGCGGCCCAGAGACCCGCCCCGAGAAGCGCGAACAATGCCGTTCGGTTCATCATGGTGTGCTGCTCTTCGTTGGAATCAGACGCGCGGGATCCTTTACCCACGCATCGGCCTTTCGGGGATCAATCTTGATTTGAAGAATATACGATGGCTTGCCCCGGCCGTCGGGATGATTGGGATGCGTGGAGCCCGGCACGACCTCCCAATGCCCGTACGTGATCGCCAGCACCGTTCCGTCGGGAAGCATTTCAACGCCGCTATACCCGCAATCGCCGATGCTGTTGTTGGTCGAATTGCCGTAATTCCTGCGCAAGCGGATGCGGTATTGGCCTTCCCGGCCGCGCTCGATGTCCTCGAACGTGCCCACCCAGGCCACCCAGTCGCCATGGCTGGGATTGCCCGGATTCAACGGGCTGTAATCGCGCATGAACACCATCATTCGTCCGTCGGCGAGGTTCACCGACTCGTGGCGATGTCCGGTTAGCGCGCCCGGCATCTCGCGCGGATCGGTCCACGTGAGCCCCGCGTCGTCGGAAAACGACACCATGGAGTTTGTGACGCGCTTCTCCGGGCGGAACAGCAGCGCTATGCGCCGCCCGTCCGGGCGAACCGCGAGACCCGCCTCGCACAGTCCGGCGCGGCGCGCGGCGGCGAGCCCTTCCGCCGTTGCGTACTCAATGCGACGCAGGTTATCGAACCGGCACACGGTCGCGCCCTGCGCATCCGTCTCCAGGCGCAGATCCACCGTGTAGTTGTCGAACCTGAAATCATGAAATACCCCGCGCCACGCGGGAGTATCGCCGGGGATGGGCCACAACGAAGCGAGGGCCACGATGATGCCTTGAGTGCCTTCCAGCTTCCAGCTTTGGCGGGCCGACCAGGTATCGCCGCGATCGTCACTCCACATCCATTCCAAAACGCCCTCGCGCGGCCGGCACGTCACCAGCAACACCCGCTCCGCTCCACCGGGCATATCCAGGCGATACAAGACCGGAGTCTCTTCCACACGTTGGTTGGCCAGGGCAACCGGCTGCCAGGTGTTCCCGGCGTCCCGGCTGCGCCGGAGGATTAGATTGCCGCGGCCGTGGCCGTCGGGATAGGCCACAAGCAATGTCCGCCCATCGCGGAATAGAACCGTGGACGGGTGCCCCAAGTAGGTCTCCCGGCGTTCCACGGTGGTGAAAAGACTCGATTCCCGAGCTAAATCAAGCATGGGAATGGAATACCCCCGCTCCGGCGCGGCGCCCGCACTCAGCGCGCCATATCCCAAAGCGATAGCGACGGCTATGACGATGTTTGTTGTCATTGGGTCATTGTAAGCTAAACGTCGAATGCCTCCAGAAGATTGTGCCTCAGGGCCGACGCATCTTAATTGTTGGTTCTTCCGGAAATTCCGTGTGATATTTGAGGGGGCGAATATGATGGGCGGATGCAAGACACCCAATTGTATCAGCAGCTACTGGGGCTGGTCCGGCCTTGGCACGTGACCCGCGTTTCGTTGA
>JAGOHE010000073.1 GCA_017996315.1 Kiritimatiellia bacterium
GCGCAGCAGTTTTCCGGTCGGCCGGGGGGCATTGTCCGCACCTACTCGCGCGCCGGGGGGAACAAGCAGACCCAGGGACGGATGACGGCCGGCAACCTTGGGTTTGGAGTCGCTTATATTCTGCGCGGCGCGGGCTTGTTGCTCCGTCACCGGCCTTCCGTGTTCTACCTCTCGTTGCCCAAAAACTTTGGCGCGTTTCTGCGGTCGGTCCCATTGATCGTCATGGGGCGGGCCATGGGCAGCCGGGTTTGTGGAGAGTTGGCCGGAGCCCGGTTTCTTTTTCTGGAGCATCCCGGATGGAAGCGCCGGATAGGTTTGTGGGCCTTGCGGCGGCTTTCCAGCATCCGGTTTCTGGGGGCTAGCGTCGCGGCTGCGCATGCGGCGTATGGATTCCGTCGCCCCGTGGTTTTTCCCAACGGCATAGACTGTCCGGCATCTCCCGGTGATTTCTCCCAGCGCGCCCGCCGGCGCCCGATGGAGCTTCTATATGTTGGAGCGCTCAGCCGTTCCAAGGGCATTGCGTCCTTGATCAGGGCTGTCGCGGGGTGCCGGAAAGCCGGGTGCCGTGTGCGGCTGACCCTGGTGGGGGAATGGGGCGATTCCGATTTTCAAGCGGAGGTGGAACAAATCATCGCGGACCTCGCGCTGGAAGATGGGGTGTGCTTTGCCGGCCGGGTTACGGGAAACGCCAAATGGGAATTTTACCGACGCGCTGCGTTGCTGGTTCATCCTACCGAATGGGATGGTCAGCCCCTGACGATTCTTGAAGCCATGGCCATGGGAGTGGGGGTGATTGCGACGCGAGTGGGGGCGATTCCGGATACCATGCGGGATGGTGTTCATGGAACCTTGTTGACGGACAATCGCCCCGAAACCATCGCCTCCGCCGTCCAATTCTATATCGAACACCCCGACATCCTGGAACAAACCATGCGTGAAAATCGCGCATGGTATGAATCGAATTACACGCTGGAAATCTACCTGAACCACACAAGCGAATGGCTGGAGCCGCTCCGGACTTGAATCATGGCGGCGGAGCTCAATTGAGCACGCCTGTGTGTTGCCTCGCGGGTGCGGCTCGCTCCGATATCCTGTCGAAAAGAACGAAAAGCTAGCAAGGAACTGCGCATGAAACAACTTAGTCAAAACCTTCGCGATGGAAAGATGGACCTTCAAGAAGTGGCCATTCCATCTCCTGGCGCCGGACAAGTGGTCGTTCGGACGACCTACTCACTGATCAGCGCCGGGACTGAGGGCAGCAAGGTGCAGGCGGCGCGCAGCAATCTGATTGAGAAGGCGCGCCAGAGGCCGGAGCAGGTCAAACAGGTGCTGGATTCCGTTCGGACCGATGGGCTGGCGACGACGTACCAGAAGGTCATGAACAAGCTCGATACTCCCGCGCCGCTGGGCTACAGCAGCGCGGGTGTGGTCATTTCGGTCGGAGCTGGAGTCCGGAGCATCCGCGCGGGTGATCGGGTGGCCTGCGGTGGAGTGGGCGCGGCGCACGGCGAAATAGCGGTGGTGACGGAGAATCTTTGCGCTCCGATTCCGGCTGGGGTGGATGATGCCGCCGCGTCGTTTGCGACGGTAGGCGCCATCGCCTTGCAGGGGGTGCGGCAGGCGGATTTGCGTTTGGGTGAAAATTGCGTGGTGATCGGTCTGGGGTTGGTGGGGCAGCTGACGATGCGATTGCTACGAAGCGCTGGCATTCAGGCACTGGGGGTGGATGTGTCCGATCCGGCGGTAGAGTTTACCCGCGCGCATGGCGAACAAGCGGTGCGTCGGGACGACCCGGGATTGGCCGAGCGCGTTGCCGCCCTGAGTGATGGATTCGGCACGGATGCCGTTATTATCACCGCGGGTACTTCCAGCCTCGATCCTGTGGAACTTGCGGGTCAGCTTTGCCGGCAGAAGGGCCGCGTGATTGTCGTGGGCGCCGTTCCGACCGGATTTTCGCGGACGAATTATTACGAGAAGGAGCTGGATTTGCGCATGTCCTGTTCCTATGGTCCGGGCCGCTACAACACCCGGTATGAAGATGAGGGACTCGATTATCCGATCGGCTATGTGCGCTGGACGGAAAACCGCAACTTGCGGGCCTTTTTAGGTCTCGCTCCCCAATTGTCCTTGGATACGCTGGTCACTCACACCTTCCCCTTCGAGCAGGCGATCCGGGCGTTCGATCTCATCGCGGCTAAGACGGAATTCTACGTTGGAATATTATTGCGCTACGACACAGCCAAACCGCTTGAGATCGCGCCGACGGCCGCCGCACCGGCAACGCCGCCGCCCGCGGGGACGCCGTCGGTGGGAGTCATTGGCGTTGGCTCATTCGCCCAGAAGTTTATCCTTCCGGCCGCCGCTAAATCCGCCACGCTTGTGGGTGTTGCCGATGCGCAGGGAGTGATGGCGCAGCACATTGCGAAAAAATACGGCTTTCAAACGGCATCCTCCAGCGCCGATGGAGTGCTGACGGATTCGCGGATTAACACCGTGTTCATCGCCACGCGGCACAATTCGCACGCCGAGTTGGTGCTGGCCGGACTGCGCGCCGGAAAACATGTGTTTGTGGAAAAACCCCTGTGTTTAAGGGAGGAAGAACTGGAAGAGATCACGCGCGTCCACCAGGAGGCCGGCCGGCATCTCATGCTGGGCTTCAACCGGAGGTTCTCGCCCCACATCGAATGGATGCAACACCAGCTCAGTTCCACCGCACCCCGGGCGATTCTGTATCGGATCAATGCGGGGCATATTCCGAAATCCAGCTGGATACAGGATCCGGCCGTTGGCGGCGGTCGCATTCTCGGAGAAGTGTGCCACTTCTTAGATCTGGCCATGCATCTGGCGGGCGCCGGGCCGGTATCGCTGGCCGCGCAAGTGATCCCCGACCCGGAACACCATTGGGACAGCGTGTCGGTGAATCTCGCGTTTGCCAACGGCAGCATTGCCACGGTGGCCTATTACGCGAATGGCGCTTCATCGGTCCCCAAGGAATATCTCGAAGTCGCCTGTGCGGGGGAAACGGTGATCATCGAGGACTTCCGAATGACCCGCAAATTCGGAAGACGGGCCGGGCAGTATCGCGGCCGCGGCCAGGACAAAGGACATGCGAAGGAGATCGAATGTTTTCTGCAGGCCGTGAAAAGCGGCGGCCCCGCGCCGATTCCGTTTGATGATATCCGCACGTCCATGCAAATGACCTTCGACACCATTCGATCCCTACAAGAGCGGAGAATGGTGGTCTACGGATCGGCCGGATCCGCGCCCATTGCCTGATCAAAGAGGATCAGGCCACCGCTGGCCATTATGACAATCGCCATCCATGATCTTCGTGACGGGATTGAGCGCCACCTGGCGTCAACCGGGTATCAGGGCATTGATCCGCACGATGGTCTGAACAGTCCGTTCGTGAAAGCGCTGACGCTGGGCGATCGGCGGTTGGGAGTGGCCGCCCTGCAGTTTTTCAAGCGTTGCCCGGTCAACCTGCGTCCGTTATTCGGCGTTCGGCCGGGAGTCAACCCCAAGGCGCACGGGCTGCTGGTGGCCGCGTATGTGATGAAGTACCGGCGCACGGGCGCACAAGAAGACCTCAACCGGGCCAAAGAATTTGCTCATTGGCTTATAAATAATTGTTCGACCGGCTGTTCTGGCGCGGCATGGGGATATAATTTTGACTGGCCAAACCGGAACGCCGTCTTTCCGGCGGGCACCCCAACGATCGTCAACACCGCGTATATCGCCGAAGCCCTGCTCGACCTTTACGAGGTTACAGAAGAAACGAGGTATCGCGATGTGGCAGTGTCCAGCGCCAGGTTTCTTTTAAATGACCTGAACCGCGAACGATCCGAAGACGAGTTCTGTTTTTCATATACCCCGCTCGATCGCACCCAAATTCACAATGCCAACATGCTGGGAGCGGCGTTACTTGCACGGCTGCATAGTCTTACGGGAGATGCGGGATTCCGGGAACCGGCGGCGGCATCGATGCGCTTTTCCGCGCGCCGGCAGCAGCAGGACGGATCCTGGCTGTATGGAACAGAAGCGCGCAATGGGTGGATTGATAGCTATCATACGGGCTACAACCTGCTCGCCCTGCACCGGTATCAGGAGGCCATGCGAACCGATGTGTATGAAGGAGCGCTGCGGAAAGGCTTTGAGTTTTATCTGGACCATTTCTTTACTCCGGAAGGATATGTTAAGTATTTTCATGATCGCATCTATCCTTGGGACGGCCACGCCATGGCTCATGCCGTACTGACTCTGACCGAACTCGCGGCATTGGCGCCGGAGCGCAGCGACGACATGCGAGGACGGGTGCTCTCCCGCATCAGGGACACGTTTTGGAATCCGCGCCGCGAATACTTCATCTATCAGGTGCATCGAAGATATACCAACACGATTGATTATTATCGCTGGGTGCAATGCTGGATGTTTTATGCGTTAGTTAAGGTTGAAGGGTGGAAGGGTTGAGGAATGAGCTGCTGCCGAATCAGCGCTGCCATCTGGGGTCTGATCATTCATCTACGACCCTGCAACCCTGTACCCATGTAACCCTGACACCACCCCCATGAAAATCTGGATTGATCTTGACCACTCTCCGCACGTGCAGGTGTTCCGGCCGATTCTGCCGGAACTGCGGAAGCTGGGCGCGGATATCCTTGTGACGGTGCGCGATTTCAATCAGACCGTGGGCATGTGCCGGCTGTGGAATATTCCGCATACGGTGGTGGGAAAGCACGGCGGCGGGAAGAAGATGGGCAAGATTCTCAATCTGATCCAGCGCGCGGGGCAATTGCGGCGCGTGGCGGCGTCATTCCATCCGGACCTGGCGATCAGCCATGGCTCGCGGACGCAGATTGTCGCAGCCAAGACGATGGGGGTTCCATCGCTGGTCATGATGGACTACGAATATACGGAGGCGCATATTTTCAAGAGCCTTCCGCGCGTAATCCTGATGCCGTCGCCGATTCCGGATGAGGTGCTCCGAGCGCAGAATTTCCCGATGCCCAAGGTCCGGCGATATGAGGGGCTAAAGGAAGAGCTGTATTTGCCGTTATTCCAGCCGGAACCGGGGTTTCGAAAGACCTTGGGCGTTCCCGAAGATTCGATTTTGGTCACGATCCGTCCATCGGCCATGGTGGCAAATTATCACGATGCGCGCAGCGAAGACATCCTGTTGGAGTTGCTCCGCCGCGCGGTGGCGACACCGGGCGCCTGGCCCCTGTTCATCAGTCGTACGCGGGAAGATCGAGATTTTGTCGGAACCCATTTTGCGCCAGGACAGGTGCATTTTCTGGAACAGGCGGTGGATGGCCTGCAGTTGATCTGGCAGTCGGATGTGCTCATCAGCGGCGGCGGGACCATGAACCGCGAAGCGGCGGTATTGGGAGTTCCGGTGTACAGCATCTTCACCGGCCGCCGGCCGTATCTGGACGAGTATCTCGCGAAGAAGGGGAGGATGCAGTTTGTGGACACACCGGACAAGGTTGGGCTGGTGCGGTTCGAAAAGCGCCACATCCCGCCCTCCGGCCCCGCCGTGCGCGGCACGCTCGCAAAGGATGTTGCCCAAATGATTCTCCGTTGCGTTGAGGGGTAAACTACGAATAGCGCGAATGACACGAATGAGCGGGATAGGTCCTTCCCGGCATCCCCCGCGCTGGACAGCAGATGTACGGTTTGGCAGAAGAATATGGATTCGTGTGATTCCTAGTTATAAAAGGAAGAAGAGATATGAAGAAACTACTGGTTACGGGCGGATTGGGGTTCATCGGGTCGTATTTCGTAGGCCTGGCGCTGAGGCGCGGCTATCAGGTGGTGAATGTGGACAAGAAGACCTATGCCGCCCGCACCGACCTCGATTTTACGGGCAGGGCTCATTATGAGTTCATCGAAGCGGATATTGCCACGATGACCCACATTCCGCCCGGCGTAGACGCCATCGTCAATTTCGCCGCGGAATCGCACGTGGACAACTCCATACTCGCCAACGATGTGTTTTTTCACAGCAACGTACGCGGGGTGTACAATCTGCTGGAACTAATTCGGGCCAAGGATTCGACCGATTGGCCGTTGTTCCTGCACATCTCCACCGACGAGGTCTATGGCTCGATCCATAAGGGATCTTTCACGGAAGCAGACCGGTTAAATCCGTCGAATCCCTATTCTTCGAGCAAGGCCGCGGCGGAGCAGCTTGTGCTGGGCTGGCGAAACACCTACGGGCTGCCGGCCATCATATGCCGGAGCTGTAATAACTATGGCTTTGGACAGTATCCGGAAAAGCTGCTGGCTAAAACCATCGAGCTTCTCCTGCAGGGCAAGAAAATGACCATCCATGGCGACGGGTCATATCGCCGCGAATGGCTCTATGCGGGCGACAATTGCGAGGGGCTCATGACCGTGTTGGAGAAAGGAAAGGAGGGGGAGGTATATAACATCTCATCCAACGAGGAGCATTCCGTCATACAGGCGGCCACGATGGCTGCGGAGGCGGTCGGCGTGGCGCCCAAGGAGGCCTTTGTTTTCGTCCCCAACCGTGTCGGCCAGGACATCCGCTATTCGGTAGATTGCTCCAAAGCACGCTCGCTCGGCTGGGCGCCGAAGATGACCTTGCGCGAGTATCTGCCCGAGTATGTCCGGATGTATCGGAAGTTGATCGAGGGGTGACGGAAGACGGAGGACGGAGGACGGAGGACGGAGATGGGACGAATACTCTCGTTTGAAGATTTGGACGTATACAAGGAGGCGCTTGAGCTTCAGCAGGAGATCTTCGCCATTTCCAAAGGCTTTCCGGCTGAAGAACGTTATTCACTGACTGATCAGGTGCGCCGCTCATCGAGGTCGATAGGAGGGAATATCGCCGAAGCGTGGAGCAAGCGGAAATATCCAGCTCATTTTGTTTCAAAGCTGACAGATAGCGATGGCGAGCAAAACGAAACCAGGCACTGGCTGCACTCAGCGTTCCGATGCGGTTATATAGTGGAAAGCGAATTCAACCAGCTCGCTGACAAATGCAGAGGCGTTGGAGGCAAGCTGGGCGCGATGATGCAACATCCAGAGAAATGGATTCCTCATGAGCACTGACCAGGAGTCATCCGAAGGCCGCAGTCCTCCGTCCTCGGTCCTCCGTCCTCCGTCTTCTGGGGAACTTTATCGTATAATTGCGTTCACGGCGAGACACGGCAACTGCGGAGGGGCGCTGGTGCAATTCCAGCCCGGCGAGGGACCGGAGAATGCGTTGCCGTTCACGATCGGCAAGGTTCTGGTTCAATCGGATATGCGGCCGGAAGATGTGCGTGGGAACCATGCGCATTACGAGACCGAGGAAATCGTGGTGGCCCTGCGGGGGGGATGCACGTTCGACCTGGACGACGGGAAGGGCACACATGAAACCCTGCGATTGACAGATGCGAACTGGCCTGCCGCGGAGGAGGATAACCCATCGTCGGCCACGGTTCGTCGCGCGCTGCTGCTCTATCCCCATGTCTGGCGAGTGTTCCGGGAATTCGAACCGGGCACGATTTTGATGGTGGTAGCGGACCGCCTTTATGACGAGAAGGACTATATCCGCGATCGGTTGGTGTTCGAACGGGAAGCCGGGGGGTGGCGCGGGCTGGGCGGCAGCGCGGAGCGGGGAGACGATGAGCGTAGGGCATAGAGCGTGGAGCGGAGGGGATAGGACAGATGACGGCGGCGAAGTCAGAGGTCCGAGGTCCGAAGGCGTCTTCTGTAGCCGGGGGCGGTGACCCCGGTGATGAGGAGATTGTGTATGTCAGCGAATAACAAGTCATTCATTCATCCCACGGCGATTGTCGAGACCGATGTTGTCGGACGGAACACGACGATTTGGGCATTCGCGCATGTCATGGCAGGAGCCTCAGTGGGGTGCGATTGCAATATTGGAGATCATGTTTTTATCGAGACGGGCGCCGTGCTGGGCGATGGCGTTACGGTGAAGAACAACGCCTTGATTTGGAAGGGCGTGACGATCGGAAATTACACCTTCATCGGGCCCAATGTGGTATTTACCAATGACCGATGTCCCCGCAGCCCGCGCATGCCGCGGATCCAAGCGCTTCGCCGGAAGGAAAGCGATTGGCTGGTTCCCACTCGAGTGGGGGAAGGCGCATCCATTGGCGCCAACGCTACCATACTCGCGGGTGTGACGATTGGCCGCTATGCCATGATTGGCGCCGGCAGTGTGATCACGCGAGACGTTCCGGACTTTGCCCTCGCGGTCGGGAACCCCGCACGGGTCGTGGGGAAGGTGGACGAGCTTGGGCGGAGAGTGGAGGGCGATCCGACGGAGGACATCACCTAATCTGTACCGAATTTCAGACTGCGACCCCCGCCCGGCATCCTATCCATCCGCTTTTCCCCGCAGAATCACGAACACGGTGCTCAAGAGAATATCCAGATCGAGCAAAGGGCTCATGTTCCGTGCATAATACAGATCGTAGAGGGCGGTGTTTGAAAAACTGATGCCCTCGTGGCGGGCGACCATGACTTTCCATAAGCCCGTGCAGCCCGGTTTGATCTGGAATCGCTTTTTCTGCCATTCATCTTGTGCGTCGTATTCCTCCGGCGGCAGAGGCCGCGGACCCACCAGCGACATGTCGCCCTTGACCACATTCCAAAGCTGCGGGATTTCGTCCAGCGCCCATTTTCGGATGAAGCGGCCGATCGGGGTGATCATGCTCGCGTTGACCACCTTTGCCGACACCGCGGAATCATCCTTCATCAGCTTGAAAATGGCCTCTTTGCGAGACGTATCGTGTTCGGCTTCCACGCGCATGGAGCGAAACTTGTAGAACCTGAAGGGGCGGCCCCCTTCGCCTATGCGTTCCCGTGTGAAAAAAACCGGACCCGGGGATGATCGCTTCACCAGTATTGCGACCGCGGCCAGCAGGGGGGACAGAACGATCAACCCCAGCAGCGCGGCGAATGCATCCGTCATTCGCTTGTAGTGCAAATAGAATTGATTGCGCGGAACCGTGCTCAGGCGAACAAACGGAATGTCAAAGTAGGTGTCCGGCCCCAGCGCCGGCTCATGCCAGACCGCGGATTTTGTGGAATGGACATCCACCCAGCCGAAGAGGCTGATGCACTGTTCCAGAAGGGACATCAGCGCGTCATGGGAAAGCTGGGGATCGGTGATGATCGCCCCCTCAAGGTTGTACAGTTCCACGATACCGGGCAGATCCGACAACTTGCCTAACCGCGGGATGCCTTGGTTGATCAGAGGTTCGGTCTTGTCGGTCAGGATGCCCACGGGTACCAGCATCGAGTAGGTCTTATCCTGACTCAAGCGATGCAGGAAGTCCTGTGCCACCAGACTGTCGCCAATCAGCACGACACGCCGTTGCAGGCCGGCACGAGACGCGACGCGCAGCAGGAAAGGGAATAGGAGCAGGCGATGCGCGCACATTCCGACGGTTAACAGGGCGGCCCAGATCAGAATTACCCGCCGGGACTGGATGAATACATTAACTTTAACTAGCGTTTGAAGCAGAAGGTAACCCAAGATCAAAACGGCGCATCCCTTGAGAATCTGCAGCATATGCAGGGGGGGGGCGAGCCATATCCGGCGCTTGTACAGGCCGAGTACTCCAAAGGCTCCCAAAAACAGAACGGCATATACCCCGACCACCGAGACTTCGGGAATCACATGTCGGCGAGCCAGGGAAATAATATCCATTCCCAAGGCATAGTGGCGGAGCCGGAGAGCGACCCCGAATGTTCCCAAAATGACCAGCCAGTCAGTTAACAATAAATAACTGACCGCGCGTCCGTGTCGCCGTGAGGTACTGAACATGATGGGCAATGCACCGCGAGTCTATGCACCCGGCCGCTGCATGACAATATCATTCACCGTTCCGCTCGCAGTCGCTTGTCCGGATCTGCACGGGTCATAGCCATCAGCTCCTCTTGCTGATGGCTGGTCTCTGAGCCTCAAACGGGCGGGCATCGGGGCGATAGCATCCGATGGGTGGCGAGACGAGGGAGCGACAGGAAGATCGCGGCCAGGGCGGCCAGCAAAAATCCGCCTCACCACGCCCGAAGATGTTTTTCGAATGAATTCATCCATCCACTCTAAGGTTGCCGGGGAGGCCGATTCCGGGGGACGGCAACGGATTCTAATCTGGGAACCTCGCGCAGGTGGGCATCGGGAGGGTCACGCCCATGCCATTCTGAGCTTCCTGGAAAAGACCGCCGGAGCCTGGACGGTCCGCATGAGCCTCTCCCCTCGCTTGCTTACGGAGAATGAAGCGGGGCAGCGCTGGCGGACGCAGCCGCCAGAAGGAGTCGAAATCCGGGATTTATCAGCCGACGAATCCTCAAAAATCCAGGCAAGCCACGGGGGGGC
>JAGOHE010000074.1 GCA_017996315.1 Kiritimatiellia bacterium
TCGAAGAAGACATTCCTGATCAATCCGACCGGCAGCTTTGTCATCGGAGGCCCGCAGGGCGATTGCGGACTGACCGGCCGGAAAATTATTGTGGACACCTATGGCGGTATGGGTCGCCATGGCGGCGGGGCGTTCTCCGGAAAAGATCCCTCCAAGGTGGACCGCAGCGCGGCGTACATGGCCCGCTATATCGCCAAGAATATCGTGGCCGCCGGCCTCGCCCGCCGGTGCGAAGTGCAACTGGCCTACGCCATCGGCCATGCGGATCCGGTTTCCGTGCACGTCACCACCTTCGGCACCGGCACGGCGCCCGAAGCGCGCATAGAACGCGCGATCCGGAACGTGTTCGGACTCAAGCCGGCCGAAATTATTCGCGAACTGGATCTGCTTCGTCCCATCTACGAGCCCACATCGGCCTATGGTCACTTTGGCCGGACGTCGAAGAAGGACCTCGAGACCTTCACGTGGGAGCGCACGGACCGGGTCGAAGCATTGCGGGACGCCGTCTGACGCGCCGGTGACGGATGGGGGGCGGCTCCGCGGCCGGAAGCGGGGCCGCCGGAATATCGTTGAGATTGAATTCCTGAAGAGATTTCTATACCCTAAGCCCATGCCGCAAAGATTGGTTAGCAACAAGAGATGGTTGATCTGGCTGCTGGTCGTCATCGCCCTCATCGGGACGTTACTGGGGTATCTATTCTCATTGGAGCCCAACAACGGACAGCAGTCCGCGTATCTGGCGTGGGCGGTCACCGGAGCGCTGGTGGGGATTATTTTCATCATTTACACGGCGGACCACTGGTTGAGCCGCTGATCCCGGCGCAAGGGATCATTGACCGGAACCCTTCGTCTTTGTAGTCTTGCCGCCGCTTCTTTATGAAAATTTCGCGATCACGAATTTTTTCCGGTCTATTGCTGCTGGTTCCCCTCTTTGTCACCGTGGCCATTCTGCGGCTGATCTTCGATCTCGCCGCGCGTTATGTGCGCCCGCTGCTCAAAATTTCCCGCAACTTGCCCGTGCCGGAATACGCCGTGATTCTGGCCACGGTGCTGGTCATGCTGATCGGGTTGTACCTGTTGGGCCTTCTGGCGCAGCGCGTGGTCGGCCGGCGCATCATCTCGTGGGTGGAAGGGCTGATGGAGAAAATCCCCATCGTCCGATCGATCTACTCCGGCACCCGCGGAATAGTCCGGGTGCTGGCCGCCGACAAGCGCCAGGCGTTCCAGTGCGTGGTGGTCATCGAGCATCCCCGTCCGGGGATGTACGCCCTGGCGTTTGTCACCGGAACGTTCCGGGATTCTTCGGGCGCCCGTTTCGCCAAAATATTTCTCCCCACGGTCCCCAATCCGACATCGGGCTCGATGCTGCTGCTGCCGTGGCCGGAAGTCCGGGTACTGGATCTCTCCACCGAGGACGCGCTGAGGATGATTCTCTCGGGGGGGATGCTTTCGCCCGAACACATCAACATCACGAGCGCCCGTCCGTTGTCGGATGCCGATATTCATGATTTGGAAGCGAACCCCGCACCAGGAGACGTGCCATGACCACTGCATATGGAGAACGAGACGGATGGCCGGAAATCTGCGGCCGCGAACCGGAGTTGCAGCGCATCGCCGGAAGCCGCCCGCCCGCGGCGCCCCCCGGAGCCCCGGCGGATGCCGCGCAGATCCGCGCCGCCTGCGCCATCGCCCTCCACATGCACCAGCCGCTCATTCCCGCCGGCGGCGGCGATCTTGCGTCGGCGCCGATCATCAGCAATTTGCAGCACATGATGGAGCACCAGCACATCGGCGATAATCACAACGCCCCGGTGTTTCACTGGTGCTACAAACGCATGGGGGAATTCATCCCCAAGCTCGTGGAAGACGGTCTGCAGCCGCGCGTCATGCTGGATTACTCCGGAACGCTCTGGCACGGGCTGGTCCGGATGGGGCTGACCGATGTGCTGGACGCCCTGCGCCGGATCACATGCGATCCCCGATACGCGGGGTGCGTGGACTGGCTGGGCACCGCCTGGGGTCACGCCGTCGCGCCCTCCACGCCCATCGCCGATTTCCGCAGTCATGTGCAGGCCTGGCAGCATCATTTCGCCGCGATCTTCGGCGATGACGCGCTGGCCCGGGTGCGGGGATTTTCTCCCTCGGAAATGGCGTTGCCCAATCACCCCGATGTGGCGTACGCATTTGTGAAGACCCTGCGCGACTGCGGCTACCGGTGGGTGCTGGTCCAGGAGCACACCATTGAACAGCCGGAGAGCGGACAGGGCCCCGCGCACCGCCATATGCCGCATCGCCTGGTTTGCCGCAACTCGGCGGGCGAAGAAGCCTCCATCATCGCCATCATCAAAACCCAGGGCAGCGACACCAAATTGGTGGCGCAGATGCAACCGTGGTACGAAGCGCAGACGCTCCATCCGACCGAACTCGCCGGCCGGCGCGTGCCGCCGCTGGTCACCCAGATCGCCGACGGGGAAAACGGCGGCGTGATGATGAACGAATTTCCTCCCAAGTACATCGAAGTCGTCCGCGCCGCCTCCGGGTCGGATGTGCCGCTGATGAACGCCACCGAGTATCTCGACCTGCTGGAGCGCATGGGCATCCGCGAATCCGATCTGCCCGCGGCGCAGCCGATCTGGCAGCACCGCGTATGGAAACGCGTCAACCCGGGCGCCGGGCCGGAAGCGATTGCCCGCGCGATCGAAGACGCCCGCAAGGAAGACCATCGCTTCCACATGGAAGGCGGGAGTTGGACGAGCGACATCTCCTGGGTGCGCGGTTATGACAATGTCCTGGCGCCCATGGACCGGGCCAGCGCGAAATTCCACGCCGCGCTGGACGGGCGAACGCCGCCCGTGCCGACCACGGATCCCCGATTCCGCCGGGCGCTCTTCCATCTGATGTGCGCCCAGACCAGCTGCTTCCGCTATTGGGGGCAGGGCATCTGGACCGACTATGGCCGCGAACTCTGCCGCCGCGCGGAAGAGATTGTCGCCCAAGAATTTGCAGGCTGAGTTTTCAAAGCGCGCCTCCTTTAGAAATTAGGGTAGGGCCCGAATTCAAAATTAGCTTCTAAACACCGGCCGGCGGTCGGCGGCACGGCGGTTTGGGAGGGTCGCCGCATGGGGATCGGAAGTAAGTAGCTCGGGACCATGCCGTTCCGGTTTCGTGGCTTTCTCTCGCTCACGACCGGAGGTGCAGCGCATGCCGATTTTCTGCCGCGGCGGCAACGGCTACGATGGTTCTCTCCTTTTCATCACCCGATGTCAGGAAAAAAATATCAGGCTTCGACGGTTTGACAGTCCGCGGGTATGGTCAGACCTTGTTTTAAGGACCAGAAATGGGCTCCTTGTCGGCGTTGAAGTAAGTATCCAAGGTGGAGGCAGCTAGGCGTCGGACGAGGGGCGGGAAAGGAGAGTCTTATGCAAGAGCCCGCACTCAGCCCCCAGCTGACAACCGAGAGACGTTTACGTGCCCGTTCCCGACCCGATTTCCACGATCGCCGCGCATGGGCGAGGTATTTTTCATCGTTTCCAGTGACGATTACCGTGGGAAGTGGAGAGAAAGAAAGGGTCATCCACGGCCATTCGCTCGATATCGGGGAAGGAGGGATCCGGATCATCGCTCCGGATCTTCCGAAGGATGAGACCCGGATCCGGATGCGGTTCCAGATTCCGGCCGGCGTCATGCCCGAAGAGTTCGTCCAGGGCGTGCTGAACATCAGCGGGGAGGTTCGGAAACACCCGGAGTCCGACTCGTCCGTCGTCGGGGTGCAATTTGAAGAACCGTTGCCCGAGCGGCTGGGTCGGCGGGTATGGCCCGGGTTGCGCTGGGGCGCCGCCGCCGTGCTGTTGCTGGCCGTGTTGTTCATCCTGGCCATCAAATACGAAAACATATACGCCTTCTGGTTCGATGTGCCGGTCTTCTTCTACAGCATCCTCGTGGGAGGGTATTTGCTGACCCGGTTCCTTTTCGCCGCGTTTTATCCGAAGATCGAATCCGTTCCGCCCGACCAGCTCCCGAAATTGAGCGTGGTGGTTCCGGCCCGCAATGAGGAGGCGGCGATCGAACGAACCGTTCGCCACCTGATGGAAGGAGATTATCCGGCCGACCGGCTGCAGGTGGTGATTGTGGATGACGCCAGCACCGATGGAACCGCCGCAGCCCTCGTTCGCGCCCGGGAGCGGTATCCCGAAACCGTCGTGATCCGGATGTCCGAGGCGTTGGGCAAGCGGCATGCCATGGCCGCCGGAGTGGAGGTGGCGACCGGCGAGATTATCGCGTTTGTGGATTCCGACAGCTTCGTGGCGCCGGACGCGCTGCGCATGCTGGTCAGCCGCATGCTGCGTCGCCGGGTGCCTGCTGTGACCGGCCATTGCGAGGCGGAAAACGAATGGACCAACTCGCTCACCCGGATGCAGGCGGTGCGCTATTTCGTTTCCTTCCGCGTGATGAAAGCCGCCGAAAGCCTGTTCGGATCGGTGACGTGTCTGTCCGGGCCGCTGGCCGCGTATCGGCGCGACGTGCTGGAAGAGGTGCTTCCGGAATGGCTGAACCAGAAGTTCCTCGGGCAGAGCGCGACCTTTGGCGATGACCGCGGGCTGACGAACGCGCTCTTGCGCCGCGGTCACGATGTGGAATACGAGGCGCAGGCGCGATGCACGACGCTGGTGCCGGAAGACCACCGTACGTTTCTCCGGCAGCAGATGCGTTGGAAGAGATCCTGGTTCCGGGAGAGCCTGCGCGCCGTAGCCTTCATGTGGCGACGACCGCCGTTCATGGCGATTTCATTCTATCTCGGCTTTCTGCTGCCGATCCTCGCTCCGATGATCGTGCTCCGCGCGCTGGTCTATGTGCCCCTGGCTCAGCGGCAAACGCCGCTGACCTATCTCGCCGGGGTGGCGATCATGAGCGCGCTGATCAGCAGCGTTTACCTGATGCTCAAACGCTCCCGGCTGTGGATCTACGGCGTTCCGTTCTGTTTCTACTACATGTTCATCCTCGTCTGGCAGCTGCCGTGGGCCATGGTGACCTGCGCCCGCCGATCGTGGGACACACGGAGTTAATGCCATGAAAAAAATCATGTCCTATCTGTTGCAATGGCTGGTGTTGATCGCCCTGGCGGTGCCTGTGGGCCGGGCTGCCTTCCGACGCGCGCCGCCTCCGGAAACGAAGGCGGAGGATTGGCGGAATTGGGAAGGATTCCACGTGCTGAGCTACGCCGGCCTCGCCCGCCACGATACGGACCCCGAATACGCCACGTCCGATCGCCTCGGCGAGCATCTGGCCGCGTTGCGAAAAGCAGGATACCGCACCATCAGCCCCGCGGAGGCGGAGGCGTTTCTCGCCGGGCGCGCGCCGTTGCCCGGCCGGTCCCTGTTGCTTATTTTTGAAGGCGGGCGCAAGGACGCCTTCATTCGGGCCACGCCGCTGCTTCAGCGCGAAGGCTATCGCGCCGCGCTGGCCATCCCGACCCAGTTCCTGAACCATTGGAGCGGATTCTTTCTCGGACCGCGGGATCTTCGGAAAATTGCCCAACTGCCCTGGTGGGACGTGGGCAGCATGGGCCACCGGGCCGTGAACGATCATGCGGGTCGCCATGCGAACGGCGGCGGACATTATCTGTCCCGACGCCGGTCGGTGAACGGCCATACGGAAACCGACGCCGAATTTTCGCAGCGGATTCTGGCGGATTATGAAACCTCCGCCTCCGAACTCGCCGCGCGGATCGGCCGTCCGCCCCCGTTCTTTCTCTATCCCTTTGCCGATGCCGGCGCGGGGCCGGAGGCCGATCCGCTGGCGGAGCGCATCAATCGCGACGCCGTGACCCGGTTGTTCCGCATGGCGTTTTCCCGCGCGGGGCAGTCGTTCAACGGCGCGGGAAGCGATCCATGGGCGCTGACGCGCCTGCGCGTGCGCGGCGACTGGAGCGGGGACGACCTGCTGGCCCGGCTCGAACAGGACCGGCCGGCGAACGGGCAAACGCTGGAGCTGGGCACCGCGGAGGACTGGCGGATGGAGAGTGGCGCGGAATGGGCGGATCGCCCGGAACTGACGCTCCCGGCCGGAAGTCTGGCCTGGCGTCGTCGGACGGCGAACTGGAGCGACGGAGAGATCCGCGTGGCCCTGACTCCGGATGCGGAGGGCATCGCGGCCGTGTACGCGCGATACCGCGGACCCCGCTCTTATGTGCGCGCCGTGCTTGAGCCGCAGGGCATCCGGTTGCAGGAACGCCTGCCGGACCGATTGCAGACGCTGGCCTGGATCGAACGTCCGTCGGGCGGGCCCGCCGCATTGAGCCTGCGATTGCGCGGCAACCGGCTCTGGCTCTCGGTGGATGGCCGGGCGGCCGCCGGTCCGGTGCCGCTCACGGCGAGGACCGGGAGCGGGATGTTGGGATGCGGCGGGGAAGCCGGATCGGTGGCCGTGACCGCCTTTCACGCCGAGCCCCATCCCGTGCGCTGGATTTTGGCCGATCAATGGTCCTCGGTTGAGGAATCCCGGCGGGATACGGCGGCCGCGTGGTTGCCGGTCATGTTCAACGCCGGGGAACCCAGCCGGGTGTCTGATGCGCAGAGCGAGGATTTGCTGAAGGCGGCGGCGGCCGGCGTGGAAACCATTCCCGTGGTGTGCCGCGTCGCGGAATGTCCGGCCGAGAACGCGGAGATGGTCGCGCGAGCGGTGGATGCCGCCCTGCGCGCGCGCAATCTGCATCCTCTCGTGCGGCGCGTGGCGTTGGACGGGCGATCCGCTCCGCTGGCGGACGCGTTTCGCGCGCTGGGGTATCCGCCGGTTCACATCATCGCTCTCCCCGAGGCGGATGCGATGGCCCGGAGCCTGATGGAAGCCGAGGGCGACGACGCGATCGTACTGCGTGACATCGGCCCGCCGGGGGGTGCGGTCATGGCTCATCTTCAGCATCTGATACCCAGCCGGCGATGGATGGTGGCCGGCATTCCCAGCGACGAGGGGTCGCCGGGTGTCCAACTCGCCACCCGCGCGGATTATTTGGAGGAGCGGCCATGAACATCCGGTATTGGACGTGCGGAGGACTGATGCTGTGCCTGCTGACCGCTGCGCCGTGTGCGCGCGCCGCGGACGAGGTTGAGTCGGTGGTCGGCCTGTCTCGCGAAGCGGAAGCCGCATTGGCCGCGGGCGATACCGCGAAGGCGCTGGAGCTTTCCCAACGGGCGATCGCACTGGACCCGGCCTACGCGCCCGGCTGGCGCGGCGCCGGTCAGGCGCTGTTGCGCGGGGGTAAACCGGCGGAAGCCGCGCCCTCGTTGGAACGCGCCGTGGCCCTGGATCCCGATCATCCCATGGTTCGCCGCGAATGGTCGGTGGCCCTGTGGGATTCCGGACGGACGGATGACGCCCTGCGCGTCATTCAGGAGCATCTCAAACGCTTTCCCGATGATCTGGCGGCGCGGCGGGATCAGGCCGCGTGGCTGAATCGAGCCGGGCGGGTGGATGAGGCCATGAGCGCCTACGAAATCATCGCCCAGGCCGATCCGGAGGATCCCGTGCCCTGGCGCGAACGGGGCGCCATGCTCTATCGTGAAGATAGGAACGAGGAAGCCGTTGCGATGCTGCGCGAAGCGCTCGCGCGAAAGCCCGACGACGGTCTCGCCCACAAGGATCTCGGGTGGGCGTTGCTCGCCATGCAAAACCGCCCGGAGGGATTGGCGGAATTGCGCGAAGCCGTGATGCTCAACGTGCCCAATTCCGACGCGCTCCTGATTCAGGTCGCCGCCCACATGATCGAAGATCATGAAGCCGATGAGGCGATCGCGTTCGTTCGGCGCGAGCGTCCCGGACAGCCGCTGGCTCCGTCGGGGATCGAGTTGATCAACATGGGCCGATGGGTGGCCTCCGAGCCATTTTTGCGCGAAGCATTGGTCGGCGGCGAAGATCCGGGCGAGACCGGCCTGTATCTCTGCCATGTGCTGGCGTTGTCGGGACGGGAAAGCGAAATTCCGCCCCTGTTGAAGCCCGTACTCGATCGTCCGGCGGACCAATGGACCGACCATGATCGCGACCTGCTGGCGGAGACGCTGGGCGCGTGCGGATCAGCGGTGATGACCGAAGAGGTGGCCGCCCGGGCGGACCAGATTGTGGGCGAGCGTCCCCAAGCCGATCGCAAGATTACGGAAGCATTGGAGCGCGCGGCGGACGAATTCCGGGTGCGCCATGATCCAGCCCGGGCGCTGCGGCTGTATCGCCGGGTGCAGGAACGCAATCCGAATTCCGAAGGCTGGGTGTGGGCGGTTTCGCTGATCGAGCAGACCGAAGGCCCGAAGTCCGCCCTCGAAGCGCTGACAGCGTGGAGGAGTCGGGCGACGTCTCCTGCGGTATGCGCGGGCATGGACGGGTGGAAAGCGGAGATGGAGGGGCAGTGGGAAGACGCGGTGAAGAACTTTGGCATTGCGCTGGATGGAGGGTTGGATGCGCCGCTGCTGCACCAGCGCCGGTTCCGAAGCTTACTGAAGCTGGGCCGCATCGCGGAGGCGCGAACGGTCGCCGAGTCTCTGAACGAACGGGTGGAGGCGGGTCATGAGGTATTCCGATCCTATGTCGCCGAAATGTGGACGGCGATCGACGAGCGTTCCAAGGCATTGCACCAATGGACCGTGTTGCGGGCCGGCCATCCGGATCAACCCTACTACACCATAGAGATGGCCTCGATGCTCTATCGCATGGGGCGGGCCGAAGAGGCGCGGGATCTGCTCGCGCAAATGAACGATGCCGTCGGAGATCCGCGAATCTACGAGCTGCGCTCTGAAATCGAATCGGCGCTGGGACGGTATCGGGAAGCGGCGGATTGCGCCCGGGAGGGGCTGGAACGAGCGCCGTCGCGCAACCTGCTGCGATATCGGGCCGAAAATCTTGAAATGGCGGGCGACCCCGAGGGATATCCGGATGCCCTGGCCTGCGCCATGGAATACCTGAAGCAAGATCCCGGCTATGAGCCGATGGCCCTGCTGGCCGGGCGGATGATGGAAGCCACGGGCGATACCGACGCCGCGCGCGCGCATTACGAGGAGTTGTGCACCCGATCCCCGGCCTTTGCTCCCGCTCTGCGCGCGGCGCGGGATCTGGCGGCGCGAACGGACCATTCCAAAGAGGCTGCGGAATGGGCGCTCCAACTGGCGGAAAGCCGTCCCGGAGATCCGGAGGTGATGCGTCGCCTGGCGCTCTCGCTGGCGGAACACGACCGGTTCCCCTCCGCGCTGTCCAAGGTGCGCCATCTGTCGCGGTTCAATCCGAAGCGCGCCGTGCCGGTGCTGCTCTACAATGACCCGGTCGAGTGGCCGTATGCCGGACGGGTGCGCGTGGAGCAGATGGTCGGCCAGCTCCGAAAACTGGCCGAAGAAAAATTCAAGGTGGTGTCGTCTCCGGATGAACCCTCCGGCAAAGAACCGCGGGTGATGGTGATCGTGCGTCGCGGTTCGAACGCCGCGGTTCAGGCGCTTGAACCCGTGTTGAAGGAACTGGGCGGCCAGGCCGCCTATGCGGCGGACGACGACCAGCGGCGCGGCGCGTCGCCGGGATATCCCGATGAAGCCGAGCTGACACGAATGACAGAGTCCGGCGCCTGGAGGGTGATGTCGTCCGGACCCGCTCCGCGTCCGCGCGCGAAGCTGGGGGAGAGCGGCGCCACGGGACGAGTGTGGACCCACCGTCTGCCGCAAGCGGATGGGACGGAAAGCCGTGACCAATACAAGGAACGCGTGACCCAGGCGTTGTCCGCGTCAGCTCCGGCGCGGTCCGATACATCGAAACCAATGCTGGTGTATCCGGAGGGCGACGACGGAACCCACTCGCTGGGAGTGCTTCCGGGAGATCCCGAAGTCTTGCGATCCGCCGCTGCGGCGAGCTTCTCAAAGGTGTTCCGTGATGACCCGGCGGGTTTTCATGTTCCCGGCTTGACCCCCGCTGAGTCCATTCCCGCCCTGACGATATCACCCTCGTGGGATGCGGATCGCCTGCTTCAACACCTGCGCGAGCAGAACCCCATTGCCATGGCACGGCTTGACCTGGCCAAAATACTGTATTGGAACCGGCAATTGGAATCCGCCGAGGAGCAGTTTGCCCAACTGGACGAGGTGGGCGTGGACCGGGCGGACCTTCGTTTCAACCGCGGCGCGAACGCGCTGATGATGGGCGATCTGCGCCACTCGCGCATTTGGCTCAGTGAGGCGAAGGAATTGTCTCCCGAAGACCCGAAGATTGACCGCTCCCTGGAAGAGGCGGAAACCCGCCGTAAACCGGTACTGTCCCTGTACGGCGAACATTGGTGGGATAACGAGGACCGGAAAGGCACGGAATACGGCCTGGGCGCCGATGTGCCGGTGGGCGA
>JAGOHE010000075.1 GCA_017996315.1 Kiritimatiellia bacterium
CCTCGCCTTGAATCTGCTCAAGCGAGAGACCACCAAAAAGCGGGGAATCCGCGGTAAACAGAAAAATGCAGGCTGGAACCATGCCTATCTACTCAAACTTCTCGGAATTTAGATGCGTCGGCCCTGAGCATCCGAATCCCCGAAGGAAATCCCCGAAGGGACACAGAATCCCGACCAGAATCTCGTCACAATGAAAGGGACATAGAAGTTGTGAGCGCAGGCGACGCCACCGAACGCCGAAGGAACGCCGAAGATGCCGAAGGAACGCCGAAGGGACACAGAATTAGAGGCATGGTGCCGCCCACGGCGAAGGGACAGAGAAACGCCGCCGAAGGGACAGCCGAAGGGACACAGAAATAGAGGCGCGGTGGCGCCCACGGCGATGTGACAGAGAAAGGGACGGACAGTGAAAGGGACAGAGAAACAACGAGCCCATTACTCCTTGATATTGATGTTGTTGTCGGGAGCAGAAATATTTTCACAATTTTTGGGAAATCAGAGGGGTTCGCGTCTGTATAGGGCATAGGGTCAAGACGACCATTGGAGGACAAACCCATGCGACAGGCCAGAGTCCGGATTGATAGTCAGCCCACGTGGTACCACTGCTATAACCGTATTTGCGGAACCCGGGAGGATCTTCCATTCGGGGATATCGAGAAGGAGCAATTCGTTCGCTTCCTGCGTCGGGTCGGTCGGCTCTATACTGTGCGTGTGGTGGCCTACCAGATTATGTCGAACCATTTCCATCTCCTGGTGTACGCGCCGGCCGAGGAACCTGGGCCGGAGGAAATGTGCCGTCGGTACAACGCCTTCCATCGTGGAAAGCGGACTCTCGAACCAGGCAGTCCGGCCTGCCATCTCTGGCAAACGCGCAGCCGTGATGTGAGTTGGTTTATGCGGCATCTGCAGCAACTCTTCACGGTCTGGTACAACCGAACTCGTCGGGTGCGCCGTCGGGGGTCGCTCTGGGCGGACCGGTTCAAGCATTCGCTGCTGGAGAGCGGTACTGCGGTATGGAATTGCTGGACCTATATCGAGAACAATGCCGTACGAGCAGGCATCGTTCGGAAGGCCGGGACGTACCGGCATGGATCCTACGGAATCTGGCGGCAGACCGGGCGGCATCCGTTTGAAGAGCATGTACGGGCGGTGGGACTGCCGATGCTACGCGAGACCATGGGAATCGGCGAGTTGGGAGATCTTCGGGAAGCCATGGGCCGGGCGCTCGATGGTGAGGACGGAGTATCGTCTGCGGCGGATCGGCGGGTGAGATATTGGACGCAGGGTCTGGTCATCGGATCGCGATTGTACTTGAACTGGGTTATGAGCCGGTATCGCTCCACGCAAGCCATTGTGGGTCATAGAGCCGCTCGGTTGGAAGGGCAACGCGGGCAGAAGATCTATGCATGGAGACGATTGAGGATGGCGTCTGGGGTGTAAGCCAACGTCAATCGTCGCTCAAATACACTTCTATCGATCCAGCCTGATGCGGCGTTTTCGCCTCAGCATCGCGATTGCTGATGCCTCGGCATGTCTTGGTTGTGACAGGACCAATTCACGGCGATACAATTCTCGATCACAGCACCGTCCTAATCACTCCAGTCAAATCCGACCTTCATAGTACTTGCATGGAACCCCCGTCATCGTGCTCGCTTCATTTGTAGCTACTATTTCTATGTCCCTTTGGGGTGTGTCCCTTTGGGGGGGGTGCCTTTGGGGTGCTTCGGCCTGCGCCACCATCTGCGTCAAGCAAAGGACAAACGAGGGGACAAGCACGTAACCGACGATGGGGACATAGAAATAGCGGCCGACGATAGGAATGGTGGTGTCGGGTTCAAATTTTGGCAATAAAGTTCCGTCATGCGCCGTTCTAATGGCTCTAGTCGAATCCGATCTTCAGAAAATTTGTATGCAATTCCAAATCGTCAGGCTCGCTTCATTTATTGGCTGCTATCTCTATGTCCCCTTTGGATGGGCCACTATTTCTATGTCCCTTTTGGAGGCTCTTTTGGAGGCTATTGGTGTCAGCCGGTTGAATAGTCTTGCTTTTCTTTTGGAGCTTCTTCACCGTGTCGCAAGGGAACCCATGAGCGCATGAGCGAGCACGATAGGACCATCAGAATTTATTTGCGGGAGATCGGCGAGGTTCCTCTTCTGAAGCCGGAAGAGGAAGTCGAGCTGGCCGCACGGATCAAGCGCGGCGAGGAAGCCGCCCGGCAGAAGATGATTCGGGCCAACCTGAGGCTGGTGGTAAAAATCGCGCAGGACTACGCGCGTTACGGGCTTCCCTTGCTCGACCTCATTTCCGAAGGCAACATCGGGCTGATCAAGGCCGTGGAGCGGTTCGATCCCCGAAAGGGCGGCAAGTTGAGCACCTATGCCGCATGGTGGATCAAGCAGGGCATCAAGCGCGTACTGGCCAACCAGAGCAAAACCATCCGGCTGCCGGCGCACTTGATCGACAAGATCTCGCGCATGCGTAAGAGCGAACGCAAGCTGGCAGACCGACTGGGACGCGAGCCGACGCCCGCCGAAGTGGCTCGCGACCTGCATGTGCCCGAAGCCACCGTTAACCACTGGACCACCGTCGCCATCAAACCCGCATCGCTCGATGCGCCGATTGGCGACGAGGAGGGCGGCACCTTCGGGGAGATTATCGGCGACGACCGCGCCCGCTCTCCGTTCGACCAGATCAGCGACCGTCAGTTGCGGGAAGAGGTTTTTTCGCTCATGGACCGATTGGATTCCCGGGAACGGGAGATTCTCAAATATCGGTTCGGCCTCGACGGGGCGACGGAAGAGACGCTGGAGGATGTCGGAGCGCGATTCCATATCACCCGGGAACGAGTTCGACAGATTCAGAATTCCGCGTTGCTCCGCCTGCGCGAGTTGCTTGAGCGCCAAGGGCCGGACGTGCCCGAGGAGCACCACGGCCCGTATGTGCGGGAACTCTCAACCGAGAGCGCATCGGCGGATCGCCAGACAATCCAAGAACACCGCCGGGCATCCAAGAAGACTCCCTCCCGTCCGGCGCCTCCTGCAAAAAAATCCCCGAAACGAAAATCGAAAGCCGTCCCCCGGAAACCCGCCGCGCCCCGCCGGAAAAGCACCGTTCGGACAAGCCGGTCGGCCAGCAAGCCCGGGGCACGAAAACCCTCTGCCGCGCGGCCAACCCGTACCCCCAAGTCCGCGCCTCGCCGGAAGGCGAAATCCCGGAAAGCCGGCCCGCAGCGGTCGAGGCGTACATGAATCTGGCGGTGCTTGGCTCCGGCAGCGGAACCAATCTTCAGTGCATTCTCGATGCCGTGGCGGTGGGCCGGCTATCCGCGAAGGTGGTTTGCGTCGCCAGCGATGTGGAGGGCGCCTTTATTCTCGAACGAGCCCGCCGGGCCGGTGTGCCCGCCGCGCATGTGGACGCGTCGCCGTTCAAAACCAAGCTGGATGGCGCCGGGGAGGATCGCATGATCAAGCTCCTGCAGTCGCATGGGACGACCCATGTGGCCCTCGCGGGTTTTATGCGGATCATCAAACCTCGCTTCCTCGAAGCCTTCGCAGGCCGTATCGTCAATATTCATCCCTCGCTTCTGCCCGCGTTTCCCGGGCTGCAGGCTTGGAAGCAGGCGCTTGACTATGGCGCCAAGGTCGCGGGATGCACCGTGCATTTCGTGGACTCCGGCACGGATACCGGACCGATCATCACCCAGCGCCCAGTTCCAGTGCTGGACCACGATACCCCGGAAACCCTCCATGCCCGCATCCAGGCCCAGGAGCACGAGGCATATCCCGAAGCGCTCCAATGGATCGCGGAAGGGCGCATTCGGATCGAAGGGCGACGGACGATTCGCAACGGCGGACCCTCAACGACTTGACGCGGTTGGTTGAGACACCGAACGGAGCCCGGTCTGAGCGATTTATCCTACGGGAGATTTACAAAGCGACCCGGGTATGTGAAATTGGCGCATACCGGATTCTTCCCCAATCCGAATGGAGGTAAAAAATGAACGCGAGCCCAGCGCCTACGTCTCCTGAATCTTCCCCGTCCAATCGATTTCCCAAGGGAGCGTTGATCGCGCTTCTCGTGCTCTGCCTGGTGGCGGTAGGCGGGGTGGTTTTCCTGATCATGCGTTCGAATAAGTCGGCGCCGGAAGTCATCCTGGCAGTCACGGAAGCCAAGTCGCCCGAAGCAGCCGGTCTTCCCGCCTTGAGCGTGGTGGATACCATTCAAAATCCGTCCGCCGAAGCAGTGGTGGGCGGACGATACAAGGTTCGGATCACGGACAACGCCCGGGAAGGTTCTTCCGGCATTGCGCGCATCGGCGGTCTGGTGACTTTTGTTCAAGACACGGCCAAGGGCGATATGGCCATTATTGAGGTCACCCGGCTGAAGCGGAGCACGGCGGATGCCGCCTTGATCGAGCGCCTGTCATCGGCCCCGGCCCCTTCTGCTCCATCGTCCACTCCCGAGCAGGCCGCACCTTCGATTCCCGCCGCCCCGGCCGCCGCGCCGCAAACCGGTATGCCGGAAACGCGGGACTCGACCCCTCCCGCGAGGTCGGGGCTGGTCGGGCAGACCCTCCGCGGCACGGTGGAGGCGGTGGGTAAGGAAGGCGACGGCATCGTCAAAGTCAACGGAAAGACCGTATTCATAAAAGGAACATCCGTTGGCCAGCATATCGAATTCAAAGTCACAGACGAGCGAGCGCGCATCGCATTCGGCGAGCTGTTACAGGTGCTGCCCAAGCCGGAGAAGCCGGCGGAGGTCCCGGCGACAGCGCCCGAGGCAGTTCCCGCGGCCGCAACCCCCGCTTCCGGTCCTGAGCCCGCCCCCGCAACGCCTGCAGTGGAACCGGCAGCAGCCCCTCGTTCACCCATGCCCGCCATTGGATCGGAGCATGTGGTGACCGTCACTGAAAAGGATCGCCGCAATCCCGACAAGAACGGGGTCGCCCGGATCAACCGGCTCGTGGTTTTCGTGCCCGACACACAGCCGGGGGACCGGGTGCGGATCCGCATTGTCGAGCATATGCCACGGGCGGTGCGCGCGGAGTTGATCGAACGGCTGCCCGCGGAGACTCCCGCACCGACCCCACCGGCTTCCTGACGATGGCCCGAATTTTGACAGAAGAAACCTCGCTGGCCCGGAAGCGCGATGCCCTGATGCATGAGACCGATGTATTGAGTCGCCTGCTCAGGTATGAATGGATCGGGGCGGGGGCGCTGCTGCTGGCCGGGGCGATCCTGTGGTGGGTTCGAGATTCCGCGGCGATCTTCGGATTGGGCGTCGCCGGATTGATTTTCGCGGTGGCTCATACTTTTCGAATTCGGGAAAACCGGGGTGAGGAACAATCGGTGCGCGCCGGTCTGCGCGGGGAGGCGGACGTGACCCGGGCGCTGTCCCAGACGCTGGATAACACACACTATATCTTTAATGATCTATTGATCCGGAACGGACGGACGTCGGCTCAAATAGACCACCTGGTCGTGGGCCCCAGAGGGCTTTTCCTGGTGGAAACCAAGAACTGGCGCGGACATATCGAAGGGGGCGCGGGGGATGAACAGTGGACGCAAACGCGGGCGCCGGGAGTACCTCCGATTCGTCTTCACAATCCGATCATACAAGCGCGGCGGCAGGCGAATTTTCTGCGCGAGTCGCTGCGGCGCGCCGGAGTGCGAAGTCCGGAGATCCATCCGCTGGTGGTGTTTCGTTCGCCGCGCACCACCTTCCGGATTTCGGACGCCGACCTTCCCCTCCTGCGGCCCGACGAAGCCGCGCGGCATATCCGGGACTTCACCGCGACGGAGCCTTGCGACGAGGCACAGGTTGATGCCGTGGTTCAGCACCTGATGAGGATCGCATGACCGCGGATGGACTGCGGCGATGGGTGTGGGCGCTGAATACCGCAGGGGCGCTGCTGTTTCTGGGCTGGCTGGTGTTCAGCCGCGAACGAATCCTGTACACGCAGCATGGGGTTGTCTATATGCTGCCCGTGCTGCCGTTTGTGTTCATTTTCATGTACCTACTGCGTCGTCCCCCGCCGGCGGAGGATGATGAGGATGAGGACGAACCGACGCCCCGGTAGCGCTCGAAAGGAAAGAGCATGGATTCAGGCGCCCAAATGTTGTTGAGGATTCTCGGCGTGGCCTTGGTGCTGGGGCTGATCGTGGTCTTCGCCCATCCGGACTACCGGAACACCGCCCGGGCGATGTTTCGCGGAGAAGTTGAATCGTCCGCCATCTGGCGGTCGAATGCCGAGTACTACAGCGAAGTATCCTACGAGCCGATCGCCGAACCGGAGCCGCGCCCATGAGCCGGACCGCCCACGTCATCCTCGGCTGTTACGCGTTCATGGTGGGTCTGGCCGTCATGCGGCTCTATCCTTTGGATCCCGCCGTGTTGCCATGGCTTCGCGCCGCCACGACCCTGACGATGGGCGCCGCGGCGCTGGCCTTCATCCTCGCGGGGCGGGGGAAGGCGAATTCCGGCGCGGCCCGCCGGCTGGCCGCGCCGCTGCTGTGCGCGGGCGCGGTGCTGCTGGGCATGACCCGGCATACCAGCGCCAACACGATGCCCGATATGCGCATTGGAGAGTTTCGCATTCACGCATCGGAGCGCGCCTTGCATCTCTCCGCCGCGATGCCCGATACCAGTCGCGTGCGAATTCGAAAAACCGGGCCGCTGGAGCGCGACCTTAAATTCCGGCTGCTCGGCGAGCTGGACGCGCGCATCCCCGAGCGCGACGCCGAGGGTGTTCCCCGAATGGATGCGCAGGGCCGATGGCAGTTCCGGGTGGTGCGCACCGCGGTCGTGAGCGATCCGATCGTGATCGAAGCCGCCGCTCCGACAGGGAGTGAGGTCATTCCGCATCAGCCGTTCACGCGTCTTACCGGCGTGGAATGGATAGACGGGCCCGACCGGGGCTCGGTCGCGATATACCGGGTTTCGAATCACATCGGCTCGTTCGTCCGGGCCGCCCGCGCGCAATCCCCCGTCACCGTATTCGGCCGGATTACCGGCGATCCGCGGGTATACGACTTTCAAACCATTCTGATCGTCACTCCAGAGTTCATCCAATATCCCGCCCACGGGCCATTCTACCGGGTGGAAGGCGGCGATATTCAGGTCACCGTGCAACCGGACATGGCCGGCTATGCTTCGTTCGCGCGCACCTCCGCCTTCGGCGCCGATATCGTGGCGGAAGGCGAATTGACGGTGGCGCAATCGGCTCAGAATCCGGGCGGCTTCGACGCGCGGCGCTTCATGCAGAATTACAATATTTTCGGGCTCATGCGCCCGTATGCGTCGCCCGATCTTCCGCCTCCGGTGCGCATTGTGGCCCCCGAAGGCCAGGCGCCGCGCCCCGGCGCGTGGATCGTGCGGATCTCGCTCGAACTGCGCGATCGGGTGCTGCAGCAGTTCAAGGCCACCATGCCGTACCCGCAGTCCGCGTTCCTCGGCGGGGTGGTGCTGGGCCTTCGCTATGGGTTGCAGGGCGCGCAATATCCGGGGGAACGGGAGACCGGTCCGTGGGCGGAGCGGTTGGGCATCGGCCGGAGCGAGTCGCGCATCGCGGACGATTTTCGAGCGTCGGGCGTGAATCACGTCCTCGCGGTGTCCGGGCTGCATGTCACGATCCTGACCGTGATGTTCGTGGGACTGTTCTCCCTGCTCCGCTTTCCCCGGAAGGTCTCCGTGCCCCTCGTCATCTTCGCGCTCGTTATCTTCGCCATCATCACCGGCGCCCGGCCTTCGACCTTGCGCGCGGTCATCATGAACGGATTGTTCCTGCTGACGTGGGCCTACTTTGACAAGGGGCTGCGTTCGTCGGCGCTGCTGGGCGTTCCCGTGGCGGCATTCCTGATCCTCATGCACAATCCGCTGGTGCTGGTGGATCCTTCGTTCACGCTGTCCTTCGGCGCCATCTTGTCGCTCGCGCTGCTGACGACGCCGTCGCACAATCTCCTGGGCGGTCTGAGCGGGAACCGGTTCCTGGTGGTGATTGTGTTCACCGCGGCTACGACGCTCATCGGCATCGTCCGATGGGCGCTGGTGTCGGCTCCCTCTTTTCTCATCCCCTGGCTGGTCTTCGCAGTGATCGTCTTCCGGTTCTCGGCGGCCATGGATCGCCGGGGCATCGGGGTACCTCCGCGCTTCGCCTTCCGCGCCCTGCCCGGCGGAGTCGGCGCGTTCATCGCCGCGCAGGTCGCCATTCAAGTCGGCATGATGGTCCCGCTGTCGGCCTATTATTTCTGCCGCTGGCCGTTCGCGGGCGCGTTCGCGAATCTGATCGCGATCCCGCTGATCGGCGTGGTGGTGCAACTGGGGGCGATCGCGGGACTGCTGGGCATGATTCCCGGGGTCGGCCCGTTCATCGCGCTGCTGTTGAACGCGGCGAACTGGCTGTTTTCCTCGATCTTTCTATGGCTGGCCCATGTGTTCGCCAAGGTCTTTCCCTACCCGATCGTGCGCCGCCCCAGCGAGGTCGAGATTGCCGTGTACTACATATTCGTCGCCGCATGGATATGGCGCCGGCCGATCTGGGCCGCGCTGCGCGGATGGTGCGAACGTCGGGGCTGGTCCGGCCGCCGCGCGCCCGCGATCCTGGCCACGGCGCTCGCGATGCTCGGGATTTGCCCTCTGGCGCTGGCCCCCTCGACCTCCCGTCCTCCGTCCGGCATGCGCGCGACCGTGCTTTCGGTGGGATATGGAAGCGCCATTCTGGTCGAATCCCCCGGCGGGAAGCGTATTCTGATCGATACGGGCTTTGTCGAACACGAACGGGGCCGCCGCAACGAGGCCGATCGAACAATTCTGCCTTTTCTGTCCACCATCGGCGCCAGCCGGATCGACGGACTGATTCTCACTTCGCCGCTGCCCGAGCGATCCGCCGGAGCATCCACCATTCTGGCTCAACTGCGGGTGGGAACCCTGGTCATCCCTCCCATGATGGCCGGGCTGGAGCCCGGAATGTCGCGGGAAGATTTTACACATCAGCTGGAAGGGGAGGGGTCGGCTGGCGCATCACTGGCCGCGGATCGAATCGAGCGCGCATACCATGAGCTGATCGGCAACCCCCAATGGCCGCGGCGTCCGTCCTGGATACAGGCGCTTCGCCCGCGCGGCCAGTCCTGGGTCAATCGCTGGGCGCAATGGGATATCCGGATAATCGCCGCCGGCGCCGGAACGACGCTCTTCGAAGAATCATCCGATAGCGGTCCATTCCGTATCGAAGTCCTCGGACCCGCCCCGGAGCCGGCGGCGGAACACCCTATTGAGAATAATGGCTTGGCTCTGCGGATCGTCCATGGCGACGTCGCAATCCTCCTGCCAGGCGCGCTGCATTACGAGGGACAGAGAAGACTGGCGATGTCGAACGACAAAGTCTTGAACTCCAAGATCTTGGTTGTCCCGCATCAGGGAGCCGCGAATCCCTCCGGAGTCGGCCGGACGAGCCGGGAGTTGACCGTGACCACGCTCGAACGGGCAACGGCGCCATTGCTCGATCGAGTTCGGCCGGAAGTGGCGATTTTCGAATTTGGGAATCCCCGTCCCGTGTTGGCGGACGAAGGCCGAACCGCCATAGGGGTGTATGAACTGACCCGGCGGTTCTACCGGGAACGATTAGGCGAAGAACGAGTGCTCGGCACGGATCATGACGGAGCGATCGTGATCGAATCGGACGGACGTACGTACGCGATAGACACCCAGGCGCGCCGCAATCGAGCGCTGGGCGGCACCGAAGACGCCGTATCGGATATCGCCATCGGACTCTAAATCCCGACTCGCCGCCGCCGACGTATTCATGGTCCTGGAATCGACCAACCAACGCTGAATCATCCGCTGCCCAGCCTTCCGCCGGCTCGCTGCCGCCCTATGCGTTTCCTGCGTCCCGGCCCCCCAACCCAAAAGCTCAAATGCGCTCATGAACTGGCCATGAGCCCACCCCTAAAAAAGAAGTAAAAATTTGTTTCCTTTTGATCACTTTGCGTGAATTAGAGCGTATTAAATTATATTGTAGCCGACACGGGCTCATGATAGGTTGGGGGCATGAAAGCCCTATCCTTGGACCTTCGGGAGCGAATCGTGGCTTCCTATGATGCGGGGGAAGGCACGCGCG
>JAGOHE010000076.1 GCA_017996315.1 Kiritimatiellia bacterium
ACTCGGTGCGCCCGGAGTCAGTCACATACCCTTGCGGATCGCCCAGCAGGTGTTGTCCGCCGTCCACGAACAGGCACTGGCCGGTGATGCCGGGCGCACGAAGCAGGAAAATCACCGCCTCGGCGATTTCGGCAGGCGGGCAATCGCGCCCCAGCGGCACATATCCGGCGAGATCACGCACCCGTTCTTTTCGTCCGGCGCCGGGCGGCGGCAAGGCGGGACCGGGGGCCACAGCATTCACCCGGATTCGGGGCGCCCACGTCAACGCCGCCAGCCGCGTGGCTTCCCAAAGCGCGCTCTTGGTCAGGCAGTACGCGGCCGCGCGCGGGTCAAGGCCGGCGATTCTCCGGTCCAGCAGATTGATTACCGATCCCACAATTTCCTGCCGGGCGAACTCCCGCATGAGGATCAGCGGAGCAAAAAGGTTCGTCTGGAATTCGCGCTGGAGGCCCTCCGGGGTGATGGCGGTCAGAGTGTCCTTATCGAACCGGGCCGCGTTGTTGACCAGAATTTGGACCGGCGCTCCCGCGAGCTCGGCGGCACGGGGTATGAGACTCGCGCAGTCCGCGGAATCGTCGAGATCCGCGCGAACACTCCACGCCGAACCGCCGCGGTTCCGGATCGCTTGTTCCAACGCCGCGGCTTCGTTCTTCGATGACCGATAGTGAATGATTACCCGGGCGCCTTCCGACGCCAGCTCTTCCACAATGGCGCGTCCGATCCGCACCGCGCCGCCGGTCACCAAGGCGATCGATCCATTGAGTTCCATGAGCATAAGATGGCAGTTGCGGGGCATCTTCGCAAGCGCGGTAGAGGCACGAAGAAGGGCCCAACGATAGGGATTGCGCCCTTCCGCGGCTGCCGCCGAATGGCGAAACTCCGGACGATGGGCTAGATTTAAGGTTTCTGTATGACTCGGACTCGTTCCATTGCTGTTCTGGTGTTCGGCATTTTGAGCTGTTCGGCATCGCCGGTGCTGATCCGGCTCAGCTCGATGCCGCCGGTTTGGTTGACCGCGGCGCGGCTGGCGATCGCCGCGGTTGCGCTGTTGCCTTTGTGGATCTCGGCCGTGCGTGCGCATCCGGGAGCCTCCCGGAAGGCGGCGGGACAGGCGATTCTTCCGGGCATTTTTCTGGCGCTGCATTTTGTGACATGGATTGTTGGAGTTCGCATGGTTCCCCTTGCGCATTCCTCGCTGATTGTGAATTTGTCGCCCGTGGTCATGCCGTTGTTCATGTTCAGTCTGCTCCGGGAGCGAATTCGTCCCGCCGAATGGGCGGGTATCGGTTTGGCCGCGCTGGGATTGGTGACGTTGGCATGGGCGGATCTTCGCAGATCGGGTCCGCCCGCGCGCGGCGATCTGGTCTGTTTTGTGTCCATGCTTTTTCTAACGGCCTATCTCGCCTTAGGCCGCCGCAATCGCGACATCGCATCGCCCTGGCTCTACGTGGTCCCGCTGTACGCCGTCGCGGCTGCGGTCTGCCTCCCCTGGGCCGGCCTGGATGCCGCGCCCGTGCGGCCGGATTGGATCCGGGAATTGTGGTGCGTAGTCGGGTTGGGGCTGATCCCAACCGTACTGGGCCATTCGGCGCTGCTGGTGGCGATTCGCGGGATCGGCGCGCAAACGGTGACGCTGGTGAACCTCGCCCAGTTCATTCTCGCCGCGATGTGGGGCTATCTGCTCTTTCGGGAAGTGCCCGGCGTCGCGTTTTATCCGGCGGGCGCGTTGATGCTGGCGGGCGCGTTGGTGGCGCTCTCGCCGGTCGGTCGGCGACGTTCTATGGGACAAAAAGCATGAGCGGAGAACGCGGTGGGGTCCGCATCTGCGTGGGCTTTCGCTGGATGGCACTGGTGTCGGCGCTTGTGCTCCAGGTCTGTCTGGGAGCGACCTATGCCTGGGCTGAATTCATTGAGCCGCTGAAGGCCGCAACCGCCATTCATCAGGCGGGCGCCCAGGTGCCGTTCAGCCTGTTCTATGCGATATTTCCGCTGGCGATCACGATCCAGGGCTTCTGCCCCATTCGCGCCCCTCTGCATCGGATTGCCGTGACCGGCGGGATTCTCTTCGGATTGAGCTGGATCCTCGCGGGCCTTGGCATTGCCGACGCGCGCTGGATCACGCTCTGTGTGGGCGTGTTCGGCGGAGTGGGGGTGGGCTTGGTGTATTTGATCCCGGTGCATGTGGCGATGGCGTGGTTTCCGCGGCACAAGGGACTCGTCACCGGTGTTGCGCTGGCCGGTTTTGGCGGCGGAGCGGCGATCGTTGGCGCGCTTGCCGACCGGATGTTCTCGTCGTGGAATTGGACAATATTTCAGGCTCTGCAGACCTTCGGCCTGGCCTTCGCGGTGCTCACCGGCATCGCGGGATTCGCCATGCGCCCGCCCCATGAAGGCACCGGACGCGCGGATGCAATTGATCCGTCGCCTGCCCCGTCGCCGACCGTACGAGGGTTGATTGGCGACCGGGTGTTCCGCGCGCTGTTTCTGACCATGAGCGCCGGCCTGATGACCGGCCTGACGATCGCTGCCAATCTAAAACACATGCAGGGATCCGGAGTCAGCCGGGGCGCCTCGACGGTCGCCGTGTTCGCGCTGACCAATGCCCTGGGCCGGATTTTGTGGGGCCGGTGCTCCGACCGATTCCCGATCCACCGTATGCTTGCGCTCAATCTCTGGATCACCGCCGCGTTTCTGGTCACTGCGCCGATATTCGTATCCGGTCGGTCGGCGCTGTTGCTGTTTACGGGGCTGATGGGCCTCAACTATGGCGGAGTGCTTTCGATGCATCCGGCGTTGATCGCCCGGCGGTGGGGACACGCATGGATGCGCAGGGTGTACGGACTGATCTTCGCCGCGCATTTTCCAGCGATCCTCGCGCCGCCCATCGCCGGACGCCTATGGGAATCCATGGGCACGATACATCCGGTCCTCTGCGTCTGCGCTGCCCTGTGTGCGCTGGGTGCCCGGGACATCGCTCGTGCCCTCGCTCAGAATCCCGACAGTACATCCACTCAAGCCCCAAACTAAGGGACACAGAAGCAGTGTCCGGCATTGGAATTCGTGTAACACGCTCAACATAAACCGGTAAAGTAATTCCACTATTTCTATGTCCCTATCGAACGCTCCAATTCGAACGTTCATCAGGCGGGCGAAAGGCGGGCATTAGGGACACTGAAGCTAAGGGAGTCGAGGTATCAGGCGTAAGGGACATAGAAGTAGTGGCTCAGAAGCTCCGGCGTCAGGTTAGGGACACAGAAGTAGTGTCCTTAGGGACACAGAAGCAGTGGCTGGTACTGGTATCCGCGCAACACGAACAATATAAACCACTAAGGACATTCCACTATTTCTATGTCCCTATCGAAAGCAAAGGTTGCATGGGATCAGGGCGGGGATGATCTCCATTCCGCCGGATCCAGGGGTTCGGAGGCGGCGCGGCATAACATGGCGAGCAGGTCGTCGCTGGTTGCCCCGGCCAGTTCCATCCAGTGAAGCCGAGCACGATGGCGACCGAAGAAGCGACGCGCCAGTTCCGCACCGCGCGCGCCCCAATCCGTCCAATCCTTGGATGGAGGAACGGGTCGTCCATCCAAATCTTGGATGGCGGATAGAATGCGTTCCAGTCGCCGGCGCGGCGGCCGCCGGATGTTCACCCGGATCTGGATCAGCGGCGAGGGACCGGGGGTGAGGATGAAGCACTCAACCGATCCCGGTTTGACCGAGGGTAGCGCCAGCGCGACCGGCGCCCAGTGCGCGGCATAGCGCCCGGCATCTTCATGCACTTCCCGCGCGATATTGACCGAGGGCTTTCGTTCCCGAATCCATCGGTCTTCCCAGAGGATCGCCTCCAGCTCGGAGCCGGTTACCTGCCATTCCAGCCGACGGACGCGGTCCCGCAACTCGATCGTTTTGGCATCCGGAGTGCGGGTGGTTTGAAAATACTCGCCGAGTCTGCGCCGCAGACAGTCCGATTTTCCCACATAGACCATGTCATCGCGCGCATCGAGCATGGCATAGACCCCGGGCGCCTCCGGAAGCGCCCGCAGGACGCCGGCATCGAAGGAACATCGCTCAAACGAAGGCGCGATCCGGCCGGATTCCGGCAGAGCGACGAGGTGTTCCCAATCCAGACCCCGCTCGGACGCTTCGTGCACCACCCGCCAGAGCAGCTCGGTCCAGGTTTCCACCGACGGCGGTGGTTCGTCGTGGAGCGCGGGGGCTCCGAAGGCCCGGAGTAGTTCCGCGGGAGCGGCGCGCGACGGAATTCCGGGCTGCAGCGCCAGCGCAGCGCCATGCACATCGAGCGGCTCGGGGAGGGCATCTATGATTCCGGCCGTGGCTTCGGCCCAGAGCATGCGCCATCCGCGGCCCGCGCCCGCTATCCAGCCGGAACCGCCGGAATTTTCCGATTCGCCAGCCGGGAGGATGCAGGACACGAGCATCCGGCGCAGACGCAGGACAGAGTCCGCCGGATCGTCGCCGGATGCGAGATTCACCGTCTCGGTTGCGCGTCCGCCATCCATCCGCCGCGCCATGGCGGCCCAGCAAAACGCATGCGGCGCGCGTTCCGCGCACAGCAGCACGCCCGCGCAGCCGTCGGCGAGTAGTTGAGATTCCAGCTCGCGCATGCCGGGAAGCATAGCGCGTTTTCTTTGACGCGCCGAATTTTGGATGACGATACAATGCCCGGCCGCTTCGCGCGTTGCACAGGTGATGAGCAATCGCGCCCAGGTTCCCCTGAAAGAGTGAAACGCATGACACGTATTCATCGGATGGTTGGTTTGATGATCGCCATGGCCTGCGGCCTCGCCGCCCCGAACGCGGCGGACGGCGCATGGCGAATGGTCTGGCAGGATGAGTTCGATCGCGACGGACACCCCGATCCGGCGAAGTGGGGCTATGAAGAAGGATACGTGCGCAATAACGAGGTGCAGTACTACATGCGGCGGCGGCTCAAGAACGCGCGTGTGGAAAAGGGGCTTTTGGTGATTGAAGCCCACCGGGAGAATATGCCGAATCCGCGGCATGACGGCTCGTCATCACGATGGCAGCGGCGACAGCGCACCGTGGAATACACCTCCGCGAGCCTGACCACCGCGGGCAAGGCGTCATGGACCTACGGCCGGATCGAAGTGCGGGCGCGGGTGCCGCGGGGACAGGGGGTGTGGCCGGCCATCTGGATGCTGGGGGTCCAGCGTTCCCAAGTCGGCTATCCGAAGTGCGGCGAAATTGACATCATGGAATTCGTCGGCCATACACCGGATACGATTTATGGGACGATGCATTACCCGCCCCGGAAACCCGAGAGCGGCCGGATCAAGGACAGCAAGGGCGGAAAGATCAAGGTCGTTGAGCCATGGAAAGATTTTCATGTGTATGCGATCGAATGGACTCCGGAGCGCATTGATTTCTTCTTTGACGACCAGAAATACTTCTCGTTCCAGATTGATGAAGCCGGCCGTGGGCCGGAAAATCCGTTCCGAAAACCCCAGTATCTTCTGATCAACTGCGCTCTGGGCGGATCATGGGGCGGCCAGGTGGATGATTCCAATTTGCCCCAGCGATACGAGATTGATTACGTCCGAGTCTACGAACAGGCCGGCTCCACCGCCCGGCGCACGGCTGAAATACAGCCCGCATCGCGGAATTGATCTCGCAGCCGATCCGTTTGTGGGGCAAGAATACGGACTGGCATCGAGACGTCTTGGAGACCGGAATGAAACAACGAGCTCTGATTGGAACTTTGCTGCTCTTGGTGACCGCGGCGGTTTCGACGCATGCGGTGGAGCCGATCTCCATAGGCCAGGCGCGTGCCGCGGCGGCGCGCAAGCGAATGGTCACCGTGCGGGGCGTGGTGCATACCGTGATTTCCGATTCATGGGAGTCGGACACCTTCGGTCCCCGGTTTCTCATCCAGAATACCCCGGCGCAAGCCGACGGTGACCCGGCGACATCGGACGGATTGCTCGTCGTTTTGGAAGCCCAACCGGAGGAACCGGAATCGAGCGCAACGGAGCGGTATCAGCCCCGTCTGGGGGATGAGTTGACGTTGGAAGGCCGGGCGCTGATCGTGCAGGATGTGGCCCGGCTCGGGTTCGCGCAGGTGAAGAATATCCATCGCCGGGGGGTGGATCTTGACCGCGAGCTGGCGCGCACCGTGGTGGCGCCGCCGGACAATAACGATGCGGCGGCGGATTGGTGGGCGGATCGTGACGGGATGCGTTTGCATTTACCCGCCGGATCGCAGGCCATCAGTCCGCTGAAAGGCTGGGCGGGCATGCCGCGGGGTGAGATCGCGTTTCTCGCCGCCGGGAATCCCATTATTCGGCGGCCCGATGTCTACACCCGCCGCCCGTTCCGCGCAGCGCAGGCGCTGGGTGCGGGCCTTCCGCCCGTTTCCGGGACCGGCATGATTATTCTGACCAAGACGCCGCCCCCTTCTGGAGAACGACAGACGCTGACCCCGACGACCTTCGACCGGCTCGTCCGGGATATTGCCGGCGGGGCCACGATGGAAGAAGATCATCCCGTTTTATTACTAAGCCAGATTCCGGAGCTGGTTTCCGGGGCGGATCCGACTGCGAACCAGCCTCCGGCGGTTGAGACCGCCGGCGCCGTGCTGCGCGTGGCCACCTTCAATGTCGAAAACTTGTTTGATTTTTATGACGATCCGCACGACGACAATGATTTTCGCAACCGGAAGGGGGACATTCAGGACTATATTCCGGCATCGGAGGAGCACTATCGAACGCGACTGTCCGGACTGGCCCGGCAGATTCTGCAGGACCTCAAGGCGCCGGATGTCATCCTGCTTCAGGAAATAGAAGATCAAGATGTGCAGCCCGCGGGCTCCGGATACACGCCGCGTGATAATGCCGACGGAACGCCGGATCTTCTGGCCGACCTGACCGAGCACATCAAGAAGCAGGGGGGTGTGGAATATCGTGCCGGGCTGGATCGGACGGGCGCAGATCGCCGCGGCATCACCTGCGGCTATATCTGGCGTCCAGACCGGGTCCGCATTCATGAGCCCGCGGCGGATGACCCGCTGCTTGGCGCGGATCCGAATCAATACATCAGCGAGGGGAATGAACTGGTGTTTTACGGCTTCCGGGCGGCGCCGGTGCGGTCGTTGAACCTGTCCACTCCTGCCGGCGGACGCGCCCTCAGCCGCGGGGTGCAGGTGCTGGCGGTGGAACCCGCGCAGGAAGGAATTCGGAGCAAGCCGGTCTATCTGCTGAACAATCATTTCAAAAGCCAGCCCCAGGACTTTCTCGAGCAACGCAAGCGGCAGGCCGCCTTTAATGCGCGGCTGGCGACGCTGCTGATGCAGCGCGATCCGGACGCGCTGGCGATTGTTGGCGGCGATTTGAACACGTTTCCAAGGCCGGATGACGCGATTCCGAAAACACCCGCGGATTCATTGGGTCCGCTGTATGACGCCGGGCTGATCAATCTGCACGATGATCAGCTCAAACAGAACCCCGCGGCGGCCTATACCTATGTCTACATGGGTACCGCGCAGACCCTTGACCATCTCTTTGTGACCCCGGCCCTGCATCGGCGGCTCAAGGATGTGCGGGCGATGCATATCAACAGCGATTTCACATTTGCGCCCGCACGGCCTGGACGCGGCGCCAGCGACCATGATCCGGTGCTGGCGACCTTCGCGTGGAAATAACCGCGGGTGTTCCAGCACGATGGGGGAATAGGAAGGAGCGGAACGATCATGCGCGCATTGAAGAAACTCGTCGCCGACTGCCGGGTCACCAGCGGCCGGGAATTCAAGCTGAAGGATCATCGCCCGGACCGCACCGGATCCATGGACGACAAGGATGCCGCCGCGGAGTGGATGTCGCGGGGTCTCCAGGAGCTGCGCGAGCAACAGGACCGGTTGTATGCCGATGACCGGTGGTCGCTCTTGCTGATCTTCCAGGCGATGGATGCCGCCGGCAAGGACGGCACGATCAAGCACGTTATGTCGGGTGTAAATCCGCAGGGCTGCCAGGTGTTTTCCTTCAAGACACCTTCCGCGGAGGAAATGGATCATGATTTTCTATGGCGCGCCACCTGTCGTTTGCCCGAACGGGGGAGGATCGGTATTTTCAACCGGTCTTATTACGAAGAAACGCTGGTCGTGCGGGTGCATCCCGGTTTTCTGGACCGGCAGAAACTGCCCGAGCCCTGCCGGACACCGAACATCTGGCGCGAGCGGTTCGAAGACATCGTTCATTTCGAGCAATATTTGTCCCGGCAGGGAACGGTGATTCGGAAATTCTTTTTGCATGTATCCAAGGAGGAACAGCGGGAGCGATTCCTGGATCGTATCGAGCGTCCGGATAAAAATTGGAAGTTCTCGACCGCCGATGTGGATGAGCGCGAATACTGGGACGAGTATCAGAACGCGTTTGAAGACATGATCCGCCACACCGCCACTCCGCAGGCGCCCTGGTACGTGATCCCCGCGGACCGGAAATGGCTGGCCCGCATCTTGGTCGCAGCGGTGGTGGTCGAAACCCTGAAATCCTTGAAGTTGGAATACCCCGCCTTATCCAAGGAGCAGCAGCTTCAGCTCAAGCAGGCGAAAGCCCGGTTGCGGACCAAGCATTGACCCCCGGGGGGAGCCGGCCGCCGTCGCCATTCCAACGCGACCGGTGACCCCGCACTCCGTTGGTGCATATTCGACCGGGCGACGCGTCCGGACCGCTCGGTGGAATTCATCCGGATCACGCGGCCGCCGTTGCATCTTCCGACTCCGCTCATAGCGCTGATGCCGGTACCGGCGTCCGTCTGTGCGGAGCGGAGTTTGTCCGCGATCGCGCGGGAAAACTGACTTTGCGGGGGAAGATTGATCGAGAAACGCGGTGGGGGTAAATTCCCGGCATGTGCGGACGATATACGCTCACCGTATCGAAAGCGGACTTGTCCGCGCGTTTCTTGTGCGATCTGACGGGCGAGACGGGATCCCTGCCGCGGTTCAATATCGCGCCCACGCAGGAGGCGCCGGTGGTGATTCGCGACGGTACGCGCGGGCGCGTGGCGTATTGGATGCGATGGGGGCTGCCGTCCCCCGTGTGGGCGCCCGACGATCACCGGGGCTGGATCAACGCCCGGGCCGAGTCCGCAGCGCAGAAACCGGCGTTCCGGGACCTGGTCAATTCGCGGCGGTGCCTCGTTCCGGCCGATGGATTCTACGAGTGGCGCCGCCATGACGCGCGCTCGGCGCAGCCTTACCGGTTTGCGCGGCCCGATCGCGCTCTGTTCGCATTCGCCGGCCTGTGGATGCCCTGTCGCGCGGAGGATGCGCCGTCGCTGGCGTGCGAGCGGGGCGCGTTTGCGATTCTGACCACCGCGGCGTCGGAAACCGTCGCGCCGATTCACGATCGGATGCCGGTGATTCTGCCGCCGGACCAGGAAGCGGTCTGGCTGGATGAGTCGGTGCCGTATGACCGGCTTCCGGAAGGCTGGATGAATCCGGCCCGAACCGGGCCGCTGGAGGTCTACCCGGTCAGCCGCGCGGTGAACAATGTCGCTCACGATGCCGAGGACTGCATCCGCCCGCACGCGCCGCCCGCCGATTTATTCGGCCACGGTTGAGGATCACGCATGAGATTTCCGCCCGTTGAAAAGAAGGTGTTGATTACCGGTTGTTCCACCGGGATTGGATGGGCCGCCGCGGAGCAGTTGCGCGCGCAGGGGTGGGAGGTGATTCCCACGGCGCGCAAGGCGGAGGATCTCGAACGATTGCGCGCGGCGGGATTCGAGCCGATTGCGCTGGAAATGGCGGATGAGGCCTCGGTGAACGCCGCGGCCGACGAAACACTGCGGCGATTCGGGGGAGCGATCGGAGCGGTGGTGAACAACGCCGGCTATGGCCAGCCCGGCGCGGTGGAGGATGTGACGCGCGGGATCGCGCGGCGTCAGTTCGAAGTCAATGTATTCGGCCTGCAACAACTGACCAATCGCTTCATCCCCGTCTTCCGGGAGCGCGGCGCGGGCCGGATTGTGAATGTCAGTTCCATCGTCGGCTGGCTGGGGCTGCCGCTGATGGGAGTGTATTCCGCGTCCAAGTTTGCGTTGCGCGGTTT
>JAGOHE010000077.1 GCA_017996315.1 Kiritimatiellia bacterium
GAGAGGCGCTGGACATGCTGCAGGCGATGAACACGGGCCACGACGGGTCGCTCACGACGGTGCACGCGAACTCTCCGCGCGACGTGATCAGCCGCCTCGAAACCATGGTGCTCATGTCCGGCATGGATCTGCCGCTGCGCGCGATCCGCGAGCAAATCGCCAGCGCGATTCATGTGATCGTTCATGAATCCCGCTTCAGCGACGGCACCCGGAAAATCAGCCGGGTGTCCGAAATCGTGGGGCTGGAGGGCGACCAGTTGACCATGCAGGATATTTTCATCTTCGAGCAAACGGGCCTCTCGCCCGAAGGGCGCGCGCTCGGGCGGCTGCTCCCGACCGGTTCCGTTCCGACCTTTGTCGAAGACATGTCCGCCCGCGGCATCACCATCAACCGGCGCATATTTGATCCGTCGGAGGGGGCGATCTGATGGCGGACGCGGGTCTAGTGATCATTCCGCTGGTGTTCGCCGCCTGCTTCGGCCTGCTGGCCTACGCCTTCGCGCGCGCCGCGCGGGAAGGGTTGGACGCGTACGATGAAGTCTACAGCGCCGAGGCCTCGCGCCAGTTCGAAGACTTGTTCCTGTTCATTCCTCCGCGGCGGATCGCCGAGATGGCGCGGGTGACGGCGGTGCTGTTGTTTCTTGTGTGCTACCTGGCCTTCGGCGGATTTGGAGACGCCGGGGCGGTGTTCACCGGGCTGCTGTTCGGATCGGCGGGCGCGGGGCTCGCCCTCGCCGCGCCGCGCCTGATCTTCCGGGTGCTGCGCGCGCGGCGGATCAAGAAATTCAACGAGCAGCTCGTGGACAGCCTCGTGGGCATGTCGAGCGCGCTGAAGGCCGGGTTCAGCATCCTGCAGGCCTTTGAAACCGTGGTCAAACAGGGGCTGAATCCCATCGCGCAGGAGTTCTCCCTGTTTCTGCAGCAGGTGCGCATCGGCGTGAAGTTTGAGGACGCCCTGCGCAGCATGGAAGACCGCGTGGGCAGCGAGGATCTCCAGTTGATGAACCAGTCCATCGAGATCGCGCGCCAGACCGGCGGCAATCTTACGGAAGTCTTCGAAAAGATCGCGTCGGTGATCCGCGAGCGCATGCGCATTCAGCAGCGAATCCGCTCGCTCACCGCACAGGGACGGCTGCAGGGCATCGTCGTGGGATCCGTCCCGGCGCTGCTGCTGTTTGCGATGACGCTGATCGATCCCCAGATGATGATGCCCTTCTTCCGCTCCGCGATGGGCATCGGTGTGCTGGCGGTCGTGGTGCTCCTGGAAATCTGCGGTGCGCTGGTCATCCGCAAGATTGTGATGATCAAGGTATGAACGCGTTCACCATTCCCGGTCTGTTGATCGGCCTCCTGTGGGCGGCGGCCGCAGGGATTGGCGCGGGGTGGGTGATGCGGCAGGGCGCGCAGATCACCTATGTGACCCTCGCGGACGGCCGCCGTCAGACCCGCCGGCTGCCGCTGTCCTTCCGGCTGCTTCTGCCGTTCGCGCCCAATTTCTTCGGATGGGTCCGCTGGCCGTTCTTCACGCGGATGCGGGATGATTTCCAGCGCCGGATCGTCGCCGCCGGGTACGAGGGACTGGTGGATGGGCGGGAGTTGGTGGCGTTGCGGCTGTTGATGCCGATCTTCGGCGTGCTGCTGTTGATTCCGCTGCACTACGCGCTGGCGGCGGCGCCGGGACGGATGGGCGCCGCCCTGCAGGCCCGCGAAGGAATTTTCGCCGTGCTGGCGCTGGCGTGGATGTTCGTGCGGCCGCCGATGTGGCTGGCGGGCGCGTTGCGCGCGCGGCACAAGGAAATCGAACTGGGATTGCCGTTCACTCTCGACCTGCTCACGCTCTCCGTCGAAGCGGGGCTCGACTTCATGACGGCGATCAAGCGAATCATTGACCGGCGTCCGATCGACGCGTTGAACGAGGAACTCATCCGGATGTTCCGCGAGGTGCAATTGGGCAAGACGCGCCGGGAAGCGCTGCGCGACATGGCCGAGCGCGTCAACCAGCCGGACCTGCGAACCGTGACGCATTCGCTCATCCAGGCCGACGAACTCGGCGTCAGCATCGGCGCCATTCTCCGCATCCAGAGCGATCAGATGCGCACACGCCGATTTCTCAACGCGGAAAAGGCCGCGAATGAAGCGCCGGTAAAAATGCTCGCTCCGCTCATTGGCTTTATTTTTCCCGCGGTGTTTCTCGTGCTGCTCGGCCCGGTGATTCTTCAGGCGATGCGGGTCGGCCTCTGACGCGTGGATGGAGAGAGATCGGGTACCGTCGTATGGATAGCGGACTGGAAAAATTATTTTTGAATAAATTTACTTTTTTTATTGACGCATCATCTGGATGCACACAGATTATCAACAACAACATTTTGTGGTTGTCGCTTCGAGATGGTCATGGCCGTACCAAGCGCATCGAGAATTGAAAGAATGTTAGAACGCAACTGGGCGGAAGCCCGGAAATAGAAAGGGGGGATAAAGATGCCAGCAAAGAAGAAAGCCGTGAAGAAGGCCGCGAAGAAGCCGGTAAAGAAGGTCGCGAAGAAGAAGGTCGCGAAGAAGAAGTAAGCCGATGCGCTTCGATCCTTAGGGTTCGAAGCGATGACTAAAGGGCGGTGAAGATTATTCTTCGCCGCTCTTTTGTTTTGGGTCGGATTACCGGGGAGGGGGCGGCGGCGGCGCGCTGGAGTGGGCGGGCGCGGGACGATAGCGTTGTCCGGTTGGAGTGGCGGCGAGGCCGCCTTCGCTGGTTTCCCTCAGCGCTCCCGGCATGCGGCGGCCGATGTCGCGCATGGCGATAATGACATCGTCGAGGGGAACGATGATGCGCACACCGGCCAGCGCCATGCCGGCGGCGAGAAACGCGTGCACGGCAAAAAATCCGTTGCGCGCAACGCAGGGCACTTCGACATAGCCCCCCACCGGATCGCACACGAGGCCGAGCGTGTTCATCAGCGCGAAGGCGGCGGCCGCGCAAACCTGTTCCGGTTGGCCGCCGAGTCCCTCGGCGACCGCCGCGGCCGCCATGCCCGCGGCGCTGCCGACTTCCGCCTGGCATCCGCCTTCGGCGCCGGAGAAACACGACTGCGCGCCAATCGCATGGCCGATCCCGGCGGCGGTGAAGAGCAGCGTGACGATCGTCTCCTCCTCCAGGTTCCGCGATTCCTTCAGCGCGCGCAGGCAGGCGGGCACGATGCCAGCGGAACCGGCGGTCGGGGTGGCGACGATGCGTCCATGCCGCGCATTGCTTTCCAGCACGGCGAAGCCGTACGCCATGGTTCGGAAAAGGTCCGCGCCGCCCCACGCGGGACCGGCTTCCGCGTAGGCCCACAGCGCGGCCGCGTCGCCGCCGGAAAGCCCGCTGGCCGAACGGCCGGTGGCCCGCAACCCCGCGTCGATGGACGCCGACATGGCCTGCCAGTAGTCACGCATGCGCGCGCGAATCTCGGCGCGAGATTTCCCGGAGCTCCGTTCTTCGCGGAGCTGGGTGATTTCCGAAATCGAGGCGCCGCGCGATCGGCAGGCGTCGAGCAGCTCGGCGGCGGTGGAAAAATTCAGATCGCTCTTCATGGTCGTGGCTAGAACCGCTCCAGCATCCGCACTTCGGACACACTGCGCAGCCGGCCGAGCAGGTCCAGCGCGGACGCCGGCAGGGGCGCGTCCATTTCCACCACGGTCAGCGCCGATTCGCCCCGGTGCCGGCGCGCGGTACGAATGGCGGCAATGTTGGTTTCGACGCAGGCGATGATGGACGTCACCCGCGCGAGAAATCCGGCGACGTCGGAATGCCAGAGCACGAGGGTATCGAGCGCGCCGGTGAATGAGGTGGGGAATCCGTCCACCGAGACCACCTGCACCATGCCGCCGCCGAGGGAGGAGGCGATGAGGCGCCGCCGGACGCCGTCCGCGGTGACCCCCTCGATGCTGGCGGTGTTGGGGTGGACTTGGTCGCCCAGATGAACGGCCTCGAATTCCACGGTCAGTCCCGCCGCGCGGGCATGATCGAGGGCATCCTTCATCCGCTCGTCGTCGGTGGCGAATCCGAGCAACCCCGCGACCAGCCCGCGATCGGTGGCGTGCCCCGCGCCGGTGGCGGCAAAGGATCCGTGCAGTCCGATCCGAGCCTGCACGGGCGTCGCGCCCAGCAGCGCCCGCGCCGCCCGTCCGATACGGATCGCGCCGGCAGTGTGGGAGGAGGACGGGCCCACCATGGGCGGGCCGATGATGTCAAAAACCGAGTCCATGGGGGCAGTATAGAGCATAAACGGCGGGGCTGCGAGGGGGGGGCGAACGCAGGTTCGTGATTCGACAAGGACGAAGCGAGCGCCATTCAATGACACGTCATGAAAGGCGACACTCGGCCTCCGGCGTCTCGCGTCAGGCGGAGGCGCCGCGATCCGTGACGGCGCCTTGGGATGCGGAGGAGACTTGGGCGGCGAATTTGGCGAGCACTCCACGCGTGTAGCGCGGCGCGGGAGGGCGCCAGCGCCGCCGGCGGCGCGCAAGTTCCGCGGCGGTGACCTCGAGGGTCAGGGTGCGGCGGACGGCATCAATGGCGATTTCATCGCCGTTGCGCACGAACGCCAGCGGTCCGCCGCCGAAGGCCTCGGGGGTCACATGTCCCACCACGAAGCCATGGCTGCCGCCGGAAAACCGTCCGTCGGTGATCAGCGCCACGCTTTTTCCGAGTCCCCGGCCCATGATCGCGGAAGTCGGCGAGAGCATCTCCCGCATCCCGGGCCCCCCGCGCGGGCCTTCGTAGCGGATGACCACCACATGTCCCGCCCGAACCCGGCCGTCCAGGATCGCCGGCAACGCGGTTTCTTCCGAGTCGAAGACGATGGCGCGGCCCCGGAATTGTTCGCCTTCCTGGCCGCTGATTTTCGCCACCGCGCCCTCGGGCGCGAGATTGCCCCGGAGAATCACGAGATGGCTGGTCGGCTTGATGGGGTCCGAGAACGGACGAATCACCCGCTGGCCCGCGGGGTAGGGGCGCACCGCTTTGAGATTCTGCCGGAGCGTCCGTCCCGTGACGGTCATCGCGTCGCCGTGCATCAACCCTTCCTCGAGCAGCCGCTTCATCAGCGGCGCGGTGCCTCCGATGCGCACGAGTTCGGCCATGACGTGGGTCCCGCTGGGTTTGAGGTCCGCCAGCACGGGCACCCGCCGGCCGATGCGGGTGAAGTCGTCGAGCGTCAGCCGGACTCCGGCGGTGTGGGCGATGGCGAGCAGATGCAGCACAGCGTTCGTGGAACCGCCGAGGGCGATCACGAGCGTGATGGCGTTTTCCAGGGCCTCGCGGGTGATGATGTCGAGCGGGCGGATTCCGCGCCGGATCAGCTCGATCACCGCGCCGCCCGCGCGCTGGCAGTCCAGCCGTTTTGATTTCGAGACCGCCACCTGCGCGGAACTGTTCGGCAGGCTCATGCCCATGGCTTCGATCGCCGACGCCATGGTGTTGGCCGTATACATGCCGCCGCACGAACCGGGGCCGGGAATGGAGCACCGCTCAATTTCTGCAAGCTGCCGGTCCGACAGCGATCCCCGCGCATGGGCGCCGACGGCCTCGAATACCGAGACGATATCCACCTTCTTCTGGCGATACCGGCCGGGGAGAATCGTGCCGCCGTACACAAAAACCGCGGGGCGATTGAGGCGGGCCATGGCCATGAGACAGCCGGGCATATTCTTGTCGCATCCGCCGATGGCGACCAGTCCGTCGAATCCCTGGCTGCCGGCCACGGTTTCGATGGAATCGGCGATGACCTCCCGCGATACGAGGGAGTATTTCATCCCTTCGGTGCCCATGGAGATTCCGTCGGAAATGGTGATGGTGTTGAAGATGGTCGCCTTGCCGCCCGCGGCTTCCACTCCGCCCGCGGCTACGCGGGCGAGGGCGTCGATGTGCATGTTACAGGGGGTCACCTGGCTCCAGGTGGAGGCGATGCCGATCTGTTCCTTGCGAAAATCGGATCGCGTGAATCCCAGCGGATAGAGCATGGCCCGCGCGGCGGCGCGTTGGGTCCCGTCGAGTACCCGCGCGGAATAGGCGCGCCGGTTTCCGCATGGGCACGATCGTGTTGAAGCATTGTGGCTCATGGCTCCTCCTTGCCGCGGTACGAAAACGTCCTCCCTGTGGCCGTCGATCCGCAATGTAGTCCATGAATCGCGGTTCTTCCAGCGGAGGACGGCGCGAGAATGCCCCGCGCGCCACGTCTCGTATCGTCCGCCGGCGGGCGCCGGCCACCGGAATCAGCCGGCCGTCCATTGCTCAACAAGCATCTCCGCGATCTGCCCGGGGTCGGCGGGCGGAGGCGGTTCCGGCGCGGCTGGACCGTGGGCAACGGCTTCCACCGCGGCGGGGGCCAGACCGCGCAGGAAGTCCGATGCGCGGAGCGAATCATGAGGCAGATATCGCCGGATGGCGTCCATGAGCACGTCATTTTCGGGCCAGTCGGGCCGCTCGACGCATACCATGGGTTTGCGCGAGGCGAGGCATTCGCACAAAATTCCGTGGCCGGGTTTGGTCAGCACCAGATCGCTGGAGGCGAGCACATCGGCGAAGGGAAACTCCGCCCGGTCCACCGCGGTGAATCCGCGCCGGTCTTCCCATTCCAGCGGACGCACGCTGATCCACTCGATGTCCTTCGCGTCCGACATGCTTCGCAGGGCGACCTCGGGCAGGTCCAGGGTTTGGAACGACATCAGCACCCATCGCCGGTTTGGATCGAGCCCGTAGCGCGCGGCCATCTCTTCCCGGCGGGTTCGTCCGACGGCCGCGGGCACGGGGGTGTCCACGATCCGGGGAAAATCGCTCATGGGTTCGTGCGCGGGATAGCGCAGCAGCAGGTCGGCGCGCGCACAGCCGCGGCGGGCGGCGTCCGCGAAGGGACGCCAGCGCGGATCGGCGCGTTCGTAATGGCGGTAGATCCAGCCCCAACTGAAGTTGCCCAGTCCGACCGCGCGCACACCGGCCATCGCGGCGGCTTCCAACGCGGCGGGGGGAATATCGGCGGCGACCAATCGGGCGCCCGCGCGGGCGAGAAAGTCGGCTTCGGCCCGCACCCGCTCCGCGTGCCCCTCCGCCAGTTCCGCAAGGGCCTTCAGGCTGGCGTCGAAATCAATCCGGATCGAATCATGCATGACCAATCCCCTATCCAGCGCGACCGGGCGGATGCGGACGGAGGGCGGCAGCCGGTTGTGGAGGAAGGATTCGGGATGCGTGCTGCACAGGAGCACGGGGATTTCGGGATGGCGCTCGACCAACGCGCGAATGATCGTGCACGAGCGCGCCGCATGGCCATACCCGTGGGGAGTGACGTACCACACGAGCGGCGCATTCGATGCCGGCGGCGTTGAAGGGCGCATGACGGCGGAATCATACAATTTCAAACCATCCGGCTCCAGCGCACGGGGGTATTTATCCGCTTGAGCCGGGAGGAAGGTGTGGGCTAGAATGAGATCGGTATGGCTGACCAACGCAAAGATATCTACGGTTCTCACGAACCGCACGGGGTGGAGAACGAGGATCAACAGGAGATTCGCAGGGACCACCCATGGCTGGACCAGGTCTTCAGCACCCGATGGTCCACGACGGTCATTTTCTTTATCCTGATCGCGTTTCTGGTCATCCTGGGGCTGCTCATTTATGTCCAACGGCGGCAGATCATCGAGAGCCGCGGCCGGGATTTGCCTCCCATCGGGGGCGTCGAAATCGCTCCGCCGCCCCGCACGGGCATGGAGATCCAGATAGACTCCTCCGGGCGGCTGGTGCTGGATGAAATCGAACCCCAGATGGACGAGGCGGAAGCCGGCGTGGCGCCCGCGGTCCTGACACCCAAATGGGTCATGCAGGCCGCCTTCAATTTGCGCCAGGCGCAGCGGGCGTATACGGACGCCAATTGGGAAGCCGCTCTCAAGGAATACACCACCGCCCTGAACATCCTGCCCAACCTGCAGGGAATCCGGGAAAAAATCGGGCTCTGTCATCTGCGCATGACGAATTTTGCCGAGGCCGAGCGCGTATTCGCCGAGGCGAACGAGGCGAATTCCGGGCAACCGGGCTTGCTGAACAATCTGGGTGTGGCGAGCATGGGCCAGGCTGAGAACGAAAAAGCCGAAGCCCTGTTTCGCCAGGCGATCGAGGCTGATCCGAGCTATCTGCCCGCCCAGCAGAACCTCGCGCTGCTGTTCTACCGGACGGGCCGTTTGGATATGGCGGCCGATGCCTATGATGCGCTGCTCCGGCAGGATCCTGGAAACGCCGAGGCCACGCTCATGTTCTCAGCGGTGCGCAGGAAGCAGGAAAGATGGGCGGAAGCCGCGGAGATTCTCACCGAATATGTCCGCCAGAACCCCCAGGTGCCGCCCGCGTTTTTCCATCTCGCGGAAGCCCGGGCGAAGATGGGCGACTCCGCCGGCGCCATGAGTGCGCTGTCGACGGGATTGGACCAGGTGGACGTGCGCACGGCCCTGATCTGGCTGAATCGGAAAGAGTTCGACGTGCTGCGCGAGAATCCCGAATTTCAGAGCCGGATCGAAGCTCTCACCGAAGTCATGAAATAATCGCGGGTCCGGATGCGCAGCCGGGCCCCATGCGAAAGGAGCGGGAACCATGCCTCTCGAGCAAGCGCGTGATGTGGTGGCCCATGCCCGCTCATTTCACCGGGAACTCGGTGAGTTTTACCAGAAACTTGAACATCAGGTTCAACGGGAACGGGTGCAGTTACTGCTCGAGTATCTGGTGGACCACGAGAAGCGCATGGCGGACCAGATGGACGCCCTTGAAGAGAGCCTGCCCCAGTCCGTGCTGAACACCTGGTTCAAGAACGCGCCCCAAGCGCCGGAACCCGTTTCCCCATCGGATCGCCGGATTCGGCCCGACATGAGCCCCTCGGAAGTGATTTGTCTGGCCCTGGATCTGGATGAGCGCATGCTGAACGTTTTCAAGCAGGTGGCGCTGCAATCTCCCGTGCAGGAAGTGCGCGAAGCATTCCTGGCGCTATACGAGGAAGGCCGCAGGGAGAGGGAAAAACTCGTGCTCGACATGTTCGAGCCGGAGTAGGCTTCGAATTCGCGCGCGGCGCGCCCTCAGGCCAGCCCCGCCCGCTGAAACAGTTTCTTGCGCTGGAGCTTCACTTCCGCCCGCAGCGCGTCCTCATCCAAGGTGGTGAGCTGCCCGTTTTCATACAGGATACGCCCGTTGACCATGGTCAACGCCACGTTCCGGCTGTCGGCGGAATAGACGATCGTGGAGGCGGGATCCCCTTCGGGCAGGGTGTGTTCCAGATCCAGGTCCAGCAGGATCAGATTGGCGCGCCAGCCTTCGCGCAACGCTCCGAGTTCATGCTCCCAGCCCAGCGTTTCCGCGCCGCCCATGGTCGCCATGCGGACGATATGCCGCGCGGGAAGCGCATCGGCGCCCAGGCGAACTTTCTGGATCAGGCCCGCCAGCCGCATCTCGGCGAACATGTCGAGGCGGTTGTTGCAGGCCGCCCCGTCGGCGCCGATTCCGACGGAAATGCCCGCGTCGAGATACGCCGGGATGGGCGCCATTCCGGACGCGAGTTTCATATTCGCGGAGGGGCAGTGCAACACATGCGTGCCGGTTTCCCGCAGCAGCTCCGCTTCGTGCCGGAGCAGGTGCACGCAATGGGCAAGACCGACATCGCGGCCGGTGAGACCGGTGGAATCGAGATATTCCACATTATGCCGCCCCGTGCGGCGGATGACTTCCTCGACTTCGGCCTTCTGCTCCGAAGCGTGGGTGTGCAGCCGCAGCCCGCGCGAGCGCGCGAAGGCGGACGCCTCGCGCAGCGTTTCCTCGGTGCAGCTCAACGCGAACCGCGGAGCGATGTTGAGCGCCAGCCGCTCTTCGCCCTCGAGCCGGCGCAGCAGGGCGTCGCATTCCGCCAGCGCGTCGTCCAACGGCACCGCCAGCGGGGCATAGCCGCCGGACTCGTCCATCAGACAGTGCCCGAGAACGCCCATCAGGCCCGTGGGCGCGACCGCTTCGAAGACCGCTTCGGTATGTC
>JAGOHE010000078.1 GCA_017996315.1 Kiritimatiellia bacterium
CCCGTGGTCGAGCAGGAGGAGGATTTTCTGCGGTACCTCGCGCTGGTGATTCGGAACATCGAATCCGCGGCCGCCTTCCTCGAAAATGAAGCGCATCTGACCCGCGAAGATCATTCGTTCCTCACCCGGTTTCTCGGTGTGAGCGCGGAAGAAAGCGGTTTGAGCGCGCTGAATTATCGCCGGTGGGGACAGGATATCCTGATGGGCCTATACCAGCAGATTCGCATGGCCCACGGCCCGTACCGCGCGCTGCAGCAGATCAACGCCCGCGCCCTGTCGCCCGACGAGCAAGCGCGCTACACGCTGGCGATGGAAAGTTTTCAGCATGACCTGGCTGAACGCTATCCCTTCGGCGTCCCGGGCGACGCGGCAGAACCTATGTAAGGCGGCCGAATTTCCGGTATAGATCCGGAAAACGGAAGTGAATCATCGTGGGCCGTCCGTGCGGGCAGGTGTATGGGCGGGCGCTGACCGCCAAATCCATCACCAGCCGCTCAATCTCCTGCAACGTCAGCCGGTCGCGCGCTTTGACGGCCGCGCGGCAGGCGGCCGTGGCGACCCGGTCCCGAATCCATCGCTCGGTTCCGCCCCGCGAGCCCCCCTCGTCCAGCGAACGGGAAATTTCCGGAAGCAAACCGATGGAACTCACCAGATTTAGCACGGAGGGCAGGGCGTCCACCAGGAACGAATCGCCCCCGAATTCCGAAATGCCGAATCCCATCGCGCGGAGCTCGGGCAGGACCGATCGCACCGCGTCGGCGTCCTTCGGAGAGAGGTGATGGGTCTCGGGCGCCAGCAAACCCTGGGATGCGACCTGGCCCGCGAGCGACTGTGCCAGCCAGCGATCGAACAGCACGCGCTCATGCGCCGCGTGGGGATCCAGCAGAACCAGCCCTTCATCGGTTTCCATCACCACGAACAACCCGCCCACCTGTCCCACCACGCGGCACCAGGTCCATGGCCTCGGCGCCTCGGGCACGGCGGTCGGGGCATCGGCCGTATCCGGTCCGGGGGTGGAATCTTCCGGTGACGGAGCGTTCCCGGGGACCGACATGGGCGGCGCGGCGGGAAGCCGCGGATACGCGAACGGCGAGATCGCCGGCAAATCGGGAATGAGCAGTTGGGGGGCGTTGGGGGGAGGAGGCCGGGGCGCGTCATCGGGGACGGCGCGGGTCGCATCCTCCGCGGATTCCGGTTGCATCAACGCGCGTCGCAGCGCTTCAATCACGGCATCGCGCACCGCGCCGGGACGCCGGAATCGAACCTCTTTTTTGGTTGGATGCACATTGACATCCACCTCGTCCGGACTGGTCTCGATGAACAGGAAAACCATCGGATGCCGGCCGCGCGGCAGCAGGGTCTGATAACCCTCGGACAACGCGTGGTAGACCAGAGGCGCGCTGGCGGGACGGCCGTTGACAAACAGGTGCTGCTCCGAGCGGTCGGCCCGGCTGGCCATCGGGACTCCCGCGTAGCCATGCACCCGCACCCCCTCCCGCGAGTGATCCACCCGCCGCAGCGACTCGACCACCGCGCGCGGATGAATGCGCCCCAGCCGCCCGAGCAGATCATCTCCCGCGGGCGCATCCAGCATCGTGCGCCCGTCATGCGCCAGCGACATTCCCACCTCGGGCCGCGCGAGGGCATAGCCCAACACCGTCTGCCGCACATGCGCGAACTCGGTCGCGTCGGTGCGCAGGAATTTCCGGCGCGCGGGCACGTTGAAGAACAACTGGCGCACGGCGATCGACGTTCCGGCCGGAAACCCGCCGCCGCCCGCTTCCAGCACGCGCCCTCCCGCGATCTGGATCTGTGTGCCTTCCTCCGCGCCGCGCGGTTGGGTCTGCAGCGTGAATCGCGAAACGGCCGCGATCGCCGCCAGCGCTTCGCCTCGGAACCCCAGGGTGGCAATACGCTCGATATCTTCCACCTCCCGGATTTTGCTCGTGGCATGCCGCTCGACGCTCAACATCGCGTCATCGCGGCTCATGCCCGAACCGTCATCCGTCACCCGGATCAGCGACCGCCCCCCGGAGACGACGTCCACCGAAATCCGCGTCGCCCCGGCGTCGAAGGAATTTTCCACCAGCTCCTTGACCACCGACGCCGGGCGGTCCACCACCTCGCCCGCCGCGATCTTGTTGATCACGTGGTCGTTCAAAACCCGGATGCGCATGCCTTCGCCCATGCGGACAGTGTACCGCATTGCCCTGCGCATGGGCAGGCCGTATGATGGACGCCGCCGCGCCCGAACGGCGCGACGAGGGGAGACCGCCATGCTCGACATGAAATTTATCCGACAAAACGAGGCGCGCGTGCGTGAAGCGCTCGCGAATCGCCGCCACGATTTCAATCTCGACGCGCTGCTCGATCTCGATAACCGCCGCCGCGCCCGGCTGACGGAGGTGGAGGCGCTGAAGAACGAACGCAACACCGTGTCGAAGGAAATCGGCCGCCTCAAAAAGTCCGGCGCGGACACCTCCGCCGCGCAGACCGCCATGCGCGATCTGGGCGCGCGGATCGAGGCGCTGGACGCCGAAGCGCGCGCGCTCGAAACTGACCGGGATGCGATGCTGCTCCGCCTGCCCAACCTCCCGCGCGCCGGGGTGCCCGTCGGCAGCGACGCGACCGGCAATGTCGAAGTTCGCCGGTGGGGCGAGCCGCGCGCGATGTCGTTCCCGCCCCAGCCGCACTGGGCGTTGGGCGAGCGGCTCGGATTGTTCGACTTCGAGCGGGGGGCGAAACTCGCCGGCTCCGGATTTCCGCTGCTCACCGGATTCGGATCTCGCCTCCAGCGCGCGCTCATTCAGTTCATGCTCGATCTGCATACCCGGGAACACGGCTATACCGAAGTGGCGCCGCCGTATCTCGTGAACACCGCATCCATGACCGGCACCGGCCAGCTCCCGAAAATGGCCGAAGACATGTACCACTGCCCGGTCGATGACCTGTGGTTGATTCCGACGGCCGAAGTCCCCGTGACGAACATCTACCGCGATGAAATCTTGCGCGGCCCGCTTCCGGTGAAACTGACCGCCTATACGCCGTGCTTCCGCCGCGAAGCCGGGGCCGCGGGCCGGGAAACGCGCGGGCTCATCCGCGTGCACCAGTTCGACAAAGTCGAGATGGTCAAATTCGTCGAACCGGAAACTTCCGGCGACGAACTCGAATCCCTCGTGGCCAACGCCGAGGCCGTGCTCCAGCGGCTCGAACTTCCCTACCGCGTGCTCGCGCTGTGCACGGGGGACCTGAGCTTTGCCGCCGCCCAATGCTACGATCTCGAACTTTGGGCCCCCGGCCAGAACGCATGGCTCGAGGTGTCGTCGTGCAGCAACTTCGAGGACTTCCAGGCGCGTCGCGCGAATATCAAGTACAAGACCGCCGACGGGAAAACCGCCTTCGTGCACACCCTCAACGGCTCCGGCGTCGCGCTGGCCCGGCTTGTGGTCGCGCTGTTGGAAAACGGACAGCAGGCCGACGGTTCAGTCGAGTTCCCCGAGGCCCTCGCGCCGTACCTCGACGGACGCCGGCGTATTGAACCCGTCCGATAATCCCGCGTTCCGGTCATGCGCCGCGCCCCCTCCATCGCGCATCGAATCGCCGAATTCGAACGCGAATCCGCCCGTTGGGCGCCGCCGGGATCCCTATGGATCGCGGGCGTCTCCGGCGGCGCCGATTCGATGACGCTGCTCGCGCTCGCGGCCTCCGCCGCGCGATCAGGCGGCTGGACGCTCCGGGTCGCGCATGTGCATCACGGACTCCGCGGAACCGAGGCGGATGGCGACGCGGAATTCGTCCGCCGCGCATGCGCCCGCCTCGGTGTGCCCTGCGCCGTGGCGCGCGCGGATGTGCGGAGCCGGGCGCGCGCGGGGGGCGAATCGGTCGAGATGGCCGCGCGCGAGGCGAGGCGGGACATCTTCCGGCGCGAAATCGAACACACCGGAGCCGCCGGCGTGCTGCTGGCCCATACGCGCGATGACCAGGCCGAAACCCTGCTCCTGCGGCTTGCCCGCGGCGCGGGACCGGGCGGACTGCGCGGAATGTCGTCCGACGCCCGCGTGGGGGGGATTCGAATCGTACGCCCGTTGCTCGACTGGCCGCGGACAGATATCGAACGCTTTCTCCGCGCCCGCCACCGCCGATGGCGCGAAGACCGCACCAATCGCGACACGAAATATCTGCGCAACCGCGTCCGGCATCACCTGCTTCCGGACATGGCCCGGGCGCTGAATCCTTCGCTCGTGGAAACCCTCGCCCGCAATGCGGCGCTCTGGGACGATGATGAGGACTGGATTCAAACCGTCGTAGACCGCGCATACCGGAGGCTCCAGTCCGCGGCGCGGACGCTGGACATCCGCGCGATGCGACAGCGCCCCGCCGGTCTGCGCAGGCGCGTGCTCCGACGATGGTTGATGGAGCGGGGGTACCCCGCAGCGCGCCTCGATGCGTCGGTCGTGGAACAGGCGGATCGCGTGGCGCGCGGAGATAGCCGCTGCGAAGCCCTGCCCGCGGGTTGGCGGATCGAGCCGTGCGGCAGACCCCCACGGCTCACAGTGTTTCCGCCGGAATCGAAGAAAATCACAGCTCCGATGAATATCCGGGTGACCGCTCCGGGCTCGGCTGTGGCGGCCGATGGCGGATGGCGCATTGAGATCGAACCGGCGCGGGAATTCCGCAAGATTCCTGAGCGCGGCATCGGCCGCTGGCCGGCGGTGGCATGGATGGACGCGACACGCGCGCTGGGGCGTGAATTCGTGCTGCGGCCCTGGCGCGCCGGCGACCGATACCGCCCCCTCGGTCTGCGCGGAACGGCGAAAGTGCAGGACATTCTCACCAACGCCCGTGTTCGCGGACTCGATCGAAAAGACGCGCTCGTCCTGGAATGCGACGGCGAAATTGTCTGGATGCCCGGCCACCGCATCGCCCACGACTGGGCCGTTTCGTCCGCCCGCGCCCCTTCCTTCCGTATCCATATTCATCGCGGCGACTGACCGTCCTTCCCCGCGGACTCCAATTGGAAGAGAAACCGTGGGAGGGCGACGGAAGACATTGGAGCAGGGATTCCCGTGATGCGGGTTGTCACCCTTGGTTACTCGCGGTCATCTCCGGGTCCATCCGCATGGCATTTTTGATTGCTACACACTGTGATTTCACCTATATGCAGGCCATTCGTGGTTGGAATCATTTAGCTCAAGGACTTTTTGCATGATGAGCACATGGCTGGATCGGATTTGCGGATGGGTTTGGGGCGTGCCGTTGCTGGTGCTGCTGGTCGGGACGGGCGTTTTTTTGACATTCCAGCTTCGGGGAATTCAATTTCGGGGTTTGCTCCGGGGTTTGTGCATTGCGTTCGGGCGCAGTTCGGAAGGGGGCGCGGGTGAACTTACGCATTTCCAGTCGCTGATGACGGCGCTGGCGGCGACGATCGGAAACGGCAACATCGTCGGCGTGGCTACCGCCATGGCGGTGGGCGGTCCGGGCGCACTGTTCTGGATGTGGATGGCCGCGGTGTTCGGCATGGCGACAAAGTACGCCGAAGCGCTGCTCGCGGTGGAATATCGGATCGTGGACGAGCGCGGCGAGATGTCGGGCGGGCCGATGTACTATCTGGCGCGCGGGCTTAATCAACCCTGGATGGGGGTCTTTTTTGCGGTGGCGGGCGCGTGCGCGGCGTTTGGCATCGGCAATATGGTGCAGGCGAACGCGGTGGCCGTCGCGCTGCATGAAACCGCCCGCATCCCGATGTGGGTCAGCGGTTCCGTAATGTGTGTACTGACGGGAGTGGTTTTGCTCGGCGGTGTTCGCCGCATCGGCCACGTCAGCAGTTGGCTGGTGCCGTGGATGGCGCTCATTTACATCGCGGGCTCGGCGGTCATCCTGATCCGTTATGCCGATCGAATTCCGGGCGCGCTGCTCATGATTTTCCATGACGCGTTTACGGGTACGGCGGCGGCCGGCGGGTTTGCCGGCGCCACGATGCTGATGGCCGCCCAGCGGGGCATTTCGCGCGGCTTGTTTTCCAATGAAGCGGGCATGGGCAGCGCGCCGATCGCGGCCGCCGCGGCGCGCACCCCGCACCCGGTGCCTCAGGCGCTGGTGTCCATGACGGGAACCTTCCTCGATACGATCGTCGTGTGCACATGCACCGGTCTGGTGTTGCTGGTGACGGGCGTTTGGTCGGGCGGATTGGAAGGCCCGGTCATCGCCCGCACGGGGTTTGAACAGGGGCTGCCGGGCGCTTGGGGCGGGATCGTGGTCACGATGGGGATCACGCTGTTCGCCTATTCGACGATTATCGGCTGGGCCTATTACGGTGAGAAGTGCATCGAATATCTCTTCGGTGTCCGGGCTATTTTCCCGTACCGCGTGGTGTGGACGGTTGCCGTGCTGGTCGGCACAAGACTGAAACTGGCGACCGTCTGGACGATATCCGACATCATGAACGGGCTGATGGCGCTGCCTAACCTGGCCGGGTTGCTGCTGCTGAGCGGTGTGGCGGCCCGCCGCACACGGGAGTATTTCGAACGGTCCTCGTGAGCCTCCGAATCGAATTCGCTCCGTTCAATTTCGCGCGCCGTTCCCGCGCCCGCACGTCTTCCTTCCGTTTTATATTCATCCGCTTCCAAGCGCGCTCCTGCGAATTTGGCTGGGGGCCGCGATCGGACTCGCGGTGTCGGACGTTGCCCGCGCGGGCGGGGGACCATGCGCCGGGAGGGATTTCGTCGGGCGCGGACGATGGGGCGGCGTCGGCTCAGCGGCCCTGATTTCGGCAGGCGATGATTTCCGCGGCGATGCTGACGGCGATTTCCGCGGCGGTGCGGCTTCCAATGGGCAGGCCCGCGGGCAACCGGAGGCGATCCATGAGCGACGGATTGCCCCGTTCCGCCGCTATCCGTTCCCGAAACACGCGCGCTTTTCCGGCGCTGCCGACGAGCGCGAGATACCGCAGGTTCTTGGGGAGCACGGCGCGCAGGACCTCATAATCCGCAGCGTGGCCCGGCGTGACGATGACGACGTAGCGGTCGTCACCCTCCGGAATCCGCTCCGCGCCTTCCACATACGGTTCGAGGCGGCAGAGGATCCCCGGTGAAGTCTTTAGCGCCGCCGCGGCCTCGGGCCGCGGATCGCAGACTTCGACGCGGAAATTCAACCCCGCCAGCAATCGCGCGAGCGCCTGGCCGACATGTCCTCCGCCGATGATATGCACCGTGTTCCACGCGCCGACCACTTCTTCATATCGCCATGTGTGTTCAAATTGTTCGAACCGGACGCCGGCGGGCCGGCCGGTGTCGGGTTTGAAGGTCAGACTGTCAGGTTCAATGACGAGGACGCCCCGGTCGCCGCGGCTCCACGCTTCAAGCGCAGGGAGATCGCCGCTCCGACAGACCCGGACCAGCACGGTCTGGCCTCCTCCGCAGATCATGCCGGAGGGTTCATCTTCCGATCCCGGGCTCGGATGATGCGCGAAACGACGCGCCTCGCCCGGCGCGTTCGGCGCGCGGAGGAGCGCGCGGGCATCTTCCACGAGCCGCGCTTCCAACTCGCCGCCGCCCACGGTGCCGCACAGACTGCCGTCGGCGCCGACGCCCATTTTGAATCCCGGCGCTCCCGGGGCGTGGCCGAGTTCTTCGGCGACTGTCAGCAGCGCGGCCGGTTCGCCCCGGCGCGCCCGCTCGGCGAGAAACCGCGCCACCACCAGATCATCACTTACTGGAACCATCGTCCGCTCCACGCGTAATAGACCGCCATGGCCGCCGAGAACAACGCGCTGGCCGTGAACCGGAAGGACTGGGGCAGACGGTTCTGGATGAGCCAATTGGCGGTGACCGACAGCGGGATATTGAAGAAAAACGACTTCGCGCCCACGCTCAACAGCGACATATTAATTTGGTCGAAGTTTCCGGAGAAGACACGGATGAAGAGCAGGTGACGGGCGATCCAGAGCGGATTGAAGTAGAGCAAGGCCCAGCCCGTCCGCCGCCACGACGCCGCGCCGCCGCCGGCGGGCGCCGTGCGGTCAATCCGGCGGAACCACGCCGGGACTTCGAACGCATAGACCGTCGCTCCGATGCCGGCCATTCCCGCGAACCGGGACCAGGAAAATTCGCCGCCGAGCCATGCGGCCAGACCGTCGCCCGCGCCGTAAATCAGCATGCCCCGGATGATATCGGCGCGGTTCATGCGCGCGGGGTCTCCGCCAGGAACATCAGCGCGCGCTCCGGAGTCATCGGCGCTTCCAGCGCGGGCGAATGTCCCGGACGGAAAGCGCGCAGCGCTTCGCGCAGGGCAAAAAACGCGCCGATGCCGTAAAGAAAAGGCGGTTCGCCGATCGCCTTGGATTGGTAGGGCCCGGGCGAAGGGACGGCTTCGTCGAGCAGATGCACGTCCAGATCGCGCGGCATCCAAAACAGATCCGGAACTTTATAGGTGGTCAGCGTGTCGGTCAGCATGCGGCCGGACTCGGCGTAACGGATTTCTTCAAGGGTCATCCATCCGAGTCCCTGGCAGAGCGCGCCGAAAATCTGGCCCCGATCAATGCGTTCATCCAGAGATCGTCCCGCGTCGTGCACGAGACGGACGCGGTCGAGGGTGTACGTGCCGCGCAATCCGTCCACGGTCACTTCCACGACCGCCGTGCCGAAGACGTGATACGCGAAGGCGTCGCCGCGGTTGGTCTGGGGATCGAAGGTCAGACCGGGGGTGGCGTAGTGCGCCTGTGCGCTGAGTCGGATTCGGTCGCGATAGGCGCCGATGATCAGCGCCGGCCAGGCCAAGTCCGTTTTCGCGCCGTCGAGGAGCACTTGTTCCCCGGCAATGGCGATGCGCGCGGGATCGTCCGCGCCGAGCCGCCGGGCCGCCGTTGCGCGCAGGAGTTGGAGCAGATCCTCGCACGCTCGCTGCAGAGCATGGCCGTTCAGGTCCGTGCCCGTACTGGCGGCGGTGGGAGAGGTATTGGCCGCGCGCGTGGTGTTGGTGGTTTCCAATTTCACCCGGGCGGGCGTGATGCCGAGGGTGCGCGCGGCGATCTGTCCGAGCTTGGCGTTCACGCCCTGGCCCATTTCCACCGCGCCGGTGCTCACGCCGACGCTGCCATCGGAGTAGATATGCACCAGCGCCGAGGCTTGATTGAGAATCCGGTTGGTGAACGATATGCCGAAACAGACCGGCTGCATCGCCACGCCTTTTTTGTGCCGGCGATGGGTGGCATTGAAGATTCGCGCCTGACGGTACATCTCCTCAACGCCGGCCTTGGTTTCGAGCGACTCCCAGCAGAGCGTGGCCCGCGCGTTCCGAACCGCCTGTCCGAAGGGCAGGGAGTCGCCTTCCCGGAGCAGATTTTTCCGCTGCAGCTCGCGCGCTTCGACGCCCAGTTTTTCGGCGGCGCGGGCAATGGCGGCTTCCATGATGAACACGCCCTGCGGGCCGCCGAAGCCGCGAAACGCGGTATTCGACACGTGGTTCGTGCGGCAGCACACGGCGGTGACGCGCACATGGGGAATGAAATAACTGTTGGTGGCGTGGAACAACGTTCGCTCCAGTACGGAGGTGGAGAGATCCGCCGAACAGCCCGCGTCCTGGAAAATCATCGCTTCGTAGGCCACAAACTTCCCCTGCGCATCGAGGCCCAGCTTGAAATCGGCGGTGTAGGGATGTCGTTTTCCGGTCCAGCGCATGTCTTCCGACCGCCGCAGCACCAGTTTTACCGGACGCCGCAGACGCCGCGCGGCGAGCGCGGCGAGGACGGCCCAGGTCGTGGCCTGATCCTCTTTGCCGCCAAAGGCTCCGCCGAGCCGGGGCGTATCCACCTCGACCCGGTGCATCGGTATGCCCAGCACCTGTGCCGTCATGCGCTGAACCGCGGTCGGCGCCTGGGTGGCGGACCAGATTCGCACGCCGGTTCCGGACGGCATGGCCAGCGCGCCCTGGGTTTCGAGATACACGTGCTCCTGCGCGCCGGTGGCGGCCGTGCCGGTGACGATGGT
>JAGOHE010000079.1 GCA_017996315.1 Kiritimatiellia bacterium
ACACATGAGCTGGCGCGCAGTTTTCTGGAGGCCCAGTACATCACCCGCGACGGCCCCTGGGAGAAGAAGACACCATGAACACCACGCACGACCGAATTCGCGAAACCTCAATCGAAGTCACCGTGGGGTTCTTCATGTTCATGATCGTCCTCGCGCTGGGCATCTTCACCATCGTGCTCAGCCGGCAAAGCTTTCTCAGCCAGTCCTTCGAATACGAGGTGTCCTTTTCGGAGGTCCAGGGAATCCGCGAGGGCGAAAGCGTATCGCTGCGCGGGGTTGATGTCGGGAAAATTAGGGATGTCCGGATTGAGAACAAGGAGGTGGTGCTGACGCTGCTGCTCAACGAGAAGCTGGATTTGCGGGAGGATTACCGTTTCGAAATCATCACCGCATCCATGCTGGGAGGGAAATATCTGCATATTTTCGAGGGCACTCCGGACAAGCCCGAGCTCCCCGAGCATACGAAATTAGTCGGAGTACGGCCGGTGGACCTGGTGGAGGAAGCGACCCGGACGGTCGAATCCATCCGCAAGGCGCTGGTCGAGGATGGAATTCTGGATAATCTCAAAAGCGGCGTCGAGAAGCTGAACACGATTGTAAGCCGCGTGGAACGGGGCGAGGGGACCGTCGGCAAACTTCTGAAAGAAGAGCAGGTGTACAACGATCTTGCTGCGATTGCCGAGGACCTGAAAACCATCAGTGATAAAATTTCCCGCGGAGAAGGCACCCTGGGCAAGTTCATGATGGACGACGGCGAGATCTACGATCGCGCCGACTCCGTGCTCGCCAACCTGGATGCCGCGACCCAGAACATCGCGCGCTATGAGGGCACCCTCGGCAAACTCCTGTCCGACGACGATACGGTGTATGAAGATCTGAAGGCTACCGCGGAATCACTGCGCACGATCGCCGCCGACCTGGAACGCGGGGAGGGCACCCTCGGCAAACTCCTGGAGGATGAGGGCCTCTACACGGAGTTCCGGCTGTTGATCAACGAAGCCCGCGCCACGCTGGACGATTTCCGCGAGACCGCCCCGATCTCGTCGTTCGTCAGTATTTTCATGGGCTTTTTCTAATCGCGATGAAGCCGGACGCCGTGTCCACCGAAAAACTCTATCCTGCGTCCGCACCCCGCGTCCGCGCCGGGGGCTGGCGATGGCTTGAAGCCTTGCTGCTGTACGGCGGCATTCCCGTGGTCTGGGCGTGGCGCTACCCCGACCGCATCGTGCTTCCGGTGCTCTGGGTGTGCGCCGTGCCCTGCGCGGTGTATCTGCTGCTCGGGCGAAAACTCACGCGGTCGCAATGGGGGTGGGGAACGGCCGTCCGCGCCGATTTGACGCGGATTCTGCTTCGATTTCTGGCGGGCGCGGCCGTGATGACCCTGTTGCTGGCGTGGGTGGATGCCGACGTATTATTTGGATTTCCCCGGAGCCGGCCGCGTATTTGGATGGCGGTGTGCGTACTGTATCCGCCCCTTTCTGTCTATCCCCAGGGCATTGTCTACCGCGCGTTTCTGGTATCCCGCTATGGGCATCTGCTTCCCCAACGGGTCCTCCCGTGGGCGGCGGCGATCGCGTTCGCATGGGCGCACATTGTGTTTGCCAACGGATGGGCCCTTCTCTTCACGTTCATTGGCGGGTGGATGTTCCATGACACATGGACGCGCACCCGATCGCTGATGATGACGGCGGTGGAACAGTCGCTGTACGGTCTATGGCTGTTCACCCTGGGGTGGGGAGCTTTTTTCTATCACGGGACTCTGCGCTGGGCGGAGAGGGCAGCCGGGTCATAACGGGCGGCGTCGGCGCGCGGCGGATCGGGCGGGACGCGGTCGGGCCGGACAATCAGACGATACGCGGCGCGGTTCCTTTGAGCCGGCGCGGATTCCAGCACGGTGACCCCTTCCTCGAAGGCCGGCGCGACGGCCGGGTCGGACTCCAACATCAACGCGTCCACCCGATCCGATTTCCACTGCGATATCGCCTCATCGAGCGAAAGAAATTCCGTTTGGCCGGTGTACATCAGAAGCCCTTCGTTGGTGGCGCGGACGATGCGCATGGTCAGCCCGCGTTCCGCTGTCCAACGTCGCGCATGTTCGCCGAAACGCACCAAGGCGCCCGCGTCGTGCCTGTGCGCGTCATACACCTGTTGCCCCGCGTACCCCACATGAATGAGCGCCGCCACAAGCAACGCGGCGCGGATCCATCGTGACTGGCGGGCCGATGGGAATCGCTCCCGGGGCAGATGAGACGCCAGTGTGGCGATCATCAATGCCAGCGGAGGGAGCAACGGGAATATGCGATCGGCGCGTTTGGAAGGAACTAGCGACATGACCACGAATCCGCCCGCGATCCACATGAACAGCCAACGGACGTGGGGCCGGACGCGGATCGCGTCCCGCGATGACCGGGTGAAAAGAAGTGCGAAAAAGATCGGCGTCCAGGGCGATACCCGCGAGAACAAATGCCCGAGATAGTAATACACAGGCTTGGAGCTGTGGACCGCGTGGGCGCCCGCCTGGAACCGTCCGCCGAATTCCTTGAGAATCACGTCATCGAGAAAGCCCGGAGCGAACTGTATGCCCGCGGCGGCCCAGACTAACAGCAGCGCAAAGGAGAGCAGCCAGGGCCAGGCCCCGCCGGCGATGGGCCGGGAGCGCCGTCCCATCAGCGCCAACCCCGGCAGCAGGAACGCATACACGACCGGGCCCTTGGTGAGCAGCCCCATCGAAAGCAGCCCGAACAGCATCCATTGGTCGCGCCGGCTCCATGATCCGTCGTCGCGCAGACGGCGGTAAATCATCCAGCCCGCGGCAAAAATGATGCCTGCCAACAGCATGTCGGTCCGCACGAGGGCGGCCAGCCGGATGCTGAAGGAGTTCAATGCGAAAGCGCCGGCCGCCAGCGCGCCGCCTATCCCCGGACTCGCGCGTTCACCTTCGCGATAGAGGGCGATCATCAGGAGCAGGGCGGGAATCAGCGAAGGGAAACGCCACGACCAGGGCCAGGATCCGGTGAGCCGGTACAGCCCCGCGGAAATCCATCCGGAAAAAGGCGGTTTGGTCGCCGTGTCCTGATAAGGCGTATGCTGGAACCACCAGGCGCCCCGTTCGATCATCTCGTAGGAGGAATAGGCATGCTTGGCCTGGTCGTAGTTGTCCAGGTGCCAGGGGAGATTCCGCATCAGAAACAGGGCGAGGATCAGGCCGAACGCGGACCATCGAATCCATCGGCCCCCTCCTGCGGATGCCCGGTTTGACGCTGGCGCGATGGCGGGTGGGGCGGGGGGTGTCACGGTTCGAATCTATTCTGTAATCCGATCCAGCAGGGCTCGGGATTCTGGCCCGGGAATAAGCAAAAGCGCATAGCGAACCCGCCGCAGCCTTTGATAATCATAATTACTCTTCCGGCCATCCTGTTGGAGGACAGCGATGATTTCCTCCAGTTGGATTCGCGCCTCCAAAGACAACTCCGGTGTTATGGCCTTTTGAAGCTTGGAGATATGCACGGGGGATATCTCGGACAACTCGCGCGCCGCCCTGGCGCGATCGCGGTGCATGCCGCGATCCAAGACGGCGACCAGCTTCGAGATCCGGACATGCGCACCGCCGTCCGCGTCCGGGCGCTCAAGTTCATCCAACTTCTTTCCAATCAGCGGCAGAAAAGAATCGGGATCCGACAGAATCAGACGATCAACCGCTGCCCAGGCTGTTCCGGCATCCGTGTGCCTCAAATCTTCCCAGATCTGCTCGAATGCGGATTCCTCCAGTCGAGGCAACGGCGCGGGGACGAGCTCAATCCGTCCTCGTATCGGAAACCAGCGTTCGTTATAGATGTTGTGGCGATTTTCCCGAAGGCGCTCGTTCAACTCCGCGTTCAATACCAGTGCCATTCGTTCGGCAGTGTGGGGAACAGCGAATTTGAGGACCACTGTCCCCGCCTGGCCTCGATGACTGCCAATCCGGATCCGCTCGGGGAAGCTTTGCTCGCCGGAACTGGAAAACGTCGTATGCATAAGCACGCGGCCGTCATCCAGCCGGACGATCAACGCGTCCGGTCCATCATCGGATGATTCCCCATCCCAGGAACCTCCGATCTGCACTACCATTTCGACACAAAGAGCCGCATGCGGTGGGAGCGGGCCGGACTCCAGCCGAACTGTTTCGCCGGATAGCATATCAGGACGCTCGAACTCCAACGGAATCACCGTGGGCTTCGCGGCCTCAGGTTCTCCAGCGTATGCGCCAACTGCCAGGAAAAACGCAACCATCATCCTCCCGCATCCCGGGAAGAGCCCACCGTACCGGCAACGACGCGTCATGCCTGACGATAGCCAAAAGACCTCTTGCCGGTCAATGCGCCGGGCCTCGCGGACACCGCGTGCCGCGGGTTCACGCATGTTCGCGTCTTGAGCTGGCCGCGGGGTTCTGGTATCCATACGGTTCGTTGAATCGCGCATTACCGCAGTTATGCTCCAACAACTCAATATTCGCAACGTGGCGCTCGCGGAGAGCGTCCGCATTGATTTTGAACCGGGGCTGAATGTGATTACGGGGGAAACCGGCGCGGGCAAATCCATTCTCATGGGGGCGCTGTCGTTGCTGCTGGGCGAGCGGGCCGACAAGAGCATCATCCGCACAGGCGCGGAACAGGCGTCCGTGGACGCGCTGTTTGAACTGCGGGATTCCGCGGTCGCGGATGCCGCGCTGGCGGAACTCGGCCTGCCCGCCTGCGAGGACGGGCAGTTGCTGATTCGCAGGGTGCTCCGATCCGGCGGCGGCGCGATGACCGTCAACGATCATCCCGTCATGCTGCAGGGATTGCGGCTTATCGGAGACGGACTGGTGGATATGCACGGCCCGCACGATCATCAGGCGCTATTCCAGCCGTTCGAGCAACTGCGCATTCTGGATGCGTTCTGCGGGCTGGAGGCTGAACGCGAGCGGTTTTCCGAAATCCACGCGCGCATTGTGGGACTCGAAACAAATCGCGCTGAACTGGAACAGGACGAGGGCAACACGGCTGAGCAGATGGATTTGATGGAGTATCGCGCGAAGGAGATCCGCCAGGCCGAGCTGAAGGAGGGCGAGGAGGAGCAGCTCAGGGAGGAGCACAGCCGCGTCGGTCATGCCCAGCGCATCCTCGAGCTCTGTTCCCAGATCGCGAACGCGTTAACTGAATCGGAGAGTTCCGCGTTTGGCGCGATTGCTCCCCTGGCTCATTCCTTCGACGAGCTGGCCCGCATCTGGCCCGCGGCCGACCACTGGAGAGAGGAAGCGGTGGACCTGAACCAGCGCATCCAGTCGCTGAGCCAGTCCATTCAATCGGAAGCGGATCGGATCGAGGCCGATCCGGCGAGGCTGGAATGGCTCGATGCCCGTCTGGCGTTGTATCAGAAAATCCTGCGCAAATATGGCGGTTCGGTCGCTTCCGCCCTGCAGGCGATGGAGCAGGCCGAGTCCCGGCTGCAGGACCTTCGCACCCGGGGCGAGCGGATCGCGGCCATGGACCGGGAGTTGGCCGGACTGCGCGCCGAACGTGAAAAGCAAGGAAAGGCGCTCCGAAAACGGCGCGAAGCCGCCGCCACCGAACTGGCCGATGCGATCACGGGGGAACTCGAGTTCCTGGGATTTCCCGGCAGCTCGTTCGCTGTTTCGGTGGAACCGGCGGAGCCTTCGCCTTCGGGCATGGACGCGGTGGAATTCGGTTTTGCGCCCAACGTGGGCGAGGCGATGCGTCCGCTGCGCGCAATCGCATCCAGCGGCGAGATTTCCCGCGTCATGCTGGCGGTGAAAGCCGTGCTGGCCGACCAGGACCGCGTGCCGGTGCTGATCTTCGATGAAATCGACGCGAATCTCGGCGGCGAAATGGGTCATGCCGTGGGCCGTGAGCTCGCGGGCGTCGCCGGCCGACGCCAGGTCATATGCATTACGCATCTGCCGCAGGTCGCCGTGCACGGCACGACGCATTGGGCGGTGAGCAAGGAAGTGCGCGAGGGGAGAACCTATTCGGTCGTCGCGAAGGTGGATGGGGCGGAGCGCGAGATGGAAGTGGTCCGGATGCTCGGCGGTTCGGCCGATTCGCGGGCCACCCTCGATCATGCGCGGGAGATGCTCGCAGCGGCGACCCGCCGCGTGGGGCGCGGCGGATGATGCGTTCCCGGGATCTGCCCATATTCGAACTCGAATCCGCGGTGGAAGCGGCGGTCCGCGCCGGTCGCCGATTCATTCTGCGCGCGCCCACGGGATCGGGGAAGTCCACCCAGGTGCCGCAGTTTATTCTCGACCGGGGCGGCATGGACTCCGGCCAGGTAGTGGTGCTCCAGCCGCGCCGGATTGCCGCCCGCATGCTGGCGGCGCGCGTGGCCGCGGAACGGGGGAGCGAGCTGGGCGGAGAAGTCGGATATCAGATCCGGTTCGAGAGCCGCTGCCGGCGCGATACACGCATTCGGTTTGTGACCGAAGGATTGCTGCTGCGGCAGATGCAGAGCGATCCCGAGCTATCCGGCGTGCATACGATTCTGTTCGACGAGTTTCACGAGCGTCATCTCTACGGGGACCTGACCCTCGCGCTGGCGATACGGCTGCAGGAAACGTGCCGGCCGGATCTTCGGATCGGCGTGATGTCGGCCACGCTCGGCATCGAAGCGTTGGAAGCGCAACTGAATCCGTGCGTGACGCTGAAGGGCGAGGGGCGGAAGTATCCGGTGGATATCCAGTACCTCGCCCGGACACCGACGGAGCGGGAACGCCCGTGGGATTTGGCCGCTGACGCCCTGGAGCGCATGGATCCCGGAGAACGCGCGGCCGGTCATGTGCTGGTGTTCATGCCCGGCGCGTATGAAATCCGCCGGACCATCGCCGCATTACAGGAACGGCCCGCCGCCCGCGGGTTTGTGGTGTGCGCGCTGCATGGCGAACTGCCGGCCGCCGAGCAGGATGCCGCGGTGGCGCCATCCTCGCGGCCCAAGATCATCGTAGCCACCAATGTGGCGGAGACGTCGCTGACGATTGACGGGGTGCGTACGGTGATCGACAGCGGGCTGGCCCGCATCGCGTCGTACGATCCGCATCGCGGAATCAACACGCTGCGCATCGAGCGCATCAGCCGCGCCTCGGCCGACCAGCGCGCGGGACGCGCCGGACGCACCGGCCCCGGCGTGTGCCACCGGCTCTGGACGGAACGGGACCAGCACGCCCGCGCCCTGGAAGAAATCCCGGAGATCCGGCGGGTTGATCTTTCGGAATCCTCCTTGATGTTGCGGACCATCGGTGTGCGGGATCCCGCCGAGCTGAAATGGCTGGAGCCGCCGGATCCCCGCGCATTGGAGCGGGCCGAACGGTTGCTCATGGATCTGGGCGCGATCTCGACGGAGGGCGAGTTGACGGATACCGGACGCCGCATGGCCGCATTCCCCCTGCATCCCCGATACAGCCGCATGCTGATCGAAGCGGGTCAGCGGGGCGCGGTGCGGACCGTGGCCTTGTGCGCGGCGTTGACGCAGGGGCGGGGGATTCTGATTCGCCGCGTTGGGCGCGGGATCGAGGACGCCCGTGAGGATCAGTTGGGGCCGGCGAACTCAGATTTCTTTGCGCTCATCCGCGCATGGAACCATGCGCGGCGGTGCGGATATCGGACGGAGGAGTGTGCGCGTCTCGGAATCCATGCCCAGGCGGCGCGCGCGGTCGAGCCCGTATACGACTTGTTCTTGCGGATCGCGCAAGCGCAGGATCTGCCTCTGGACGACACGCCGCCGGAGGATGTCGAGGTGGCGAAATGTATCCTCGCGGGATTTGCCGATCAGGTGGCGCGGCGTCTGGATGGCGGAACCCTGCGCTGCACCGTGGTCCATCAACGGCGAGGCCGGCTGGATTCGGGCAGCGCGGTGCGCGATGCGACGCTGCTCGTCGCCGCGGAAGTTGCGGAGATTCAAGGCAAGGAACTTGAAGTGGTGCTATCCCTCGCCACCCGGATCGAACCGGAATGGCTGATGGAACTCTTTCCGCAATCCATGATGGATCAGGTGGCCGTACGATATCACCCGGTCGAGCACCGGGTGATCGCCGAGCGGGTGAGGGGATATCACGACCTTGCGCTGGAGACCCGGAGGGAATCCGACGTGCCGCCGGACGCGGCCGCGGCCTTGCTGGCCGGTTTGGTTCTCGCCGGTGATGTCCACCTGCGCGCGTGGGATGATACCGTCGAACGATACCTCCGCCGGATCAACCTGTTGGCCGGGCATGCGCCCGAATTGGGCATACCCGCGGTGGGTCCCGAGGAACGGCGGTTGTTGCTGGAGCAGATTTGTCTGGGCTCGTTTTCCCAGCGGGACCTGCGCGATCTTGAGGTGTGGAATCATATTCGCGGCTGGCTGACACCCGCCCAGCAGGCGGCGCTCGACCGGGAAATGCCGGAGCGGATGGAGCTGCCGAACGGCTATCGCGCTCGTGTGGTGTATCCGGAGCAGGGCCCGCCGCGTTTTTCCGCGCGCATTCAGGATCTGTACGGAGTCCGCGCGTTGCCCCGCCTGGCGCGCGGCCGGCTCTCGCCCGCGCTGGAAATTCTTGCGCCCAATCAGCGGCCGGTCCAGATCACGCAGGACTTGGAGGGTTTCTGGGCCAACGTCTATCCCTCCCTCCGCCCGGAATACGCGCGCCGGTATCCCAAACACGAATGGCGGGAGCCCGGCGACGTGGACGGGCCGCCGGCGGCCCGTCCCTCCCGACCCCCGCGCCGGAGCGCGTCGTCGGCATGAAACCTCCCGATTGGAAGGTCGAATTCGAAACCGCGGAATCCAAACGCGCGCTGACGCGCCAGGTATTCGACATGCTCGCCCCCCGGTACGAGTTGGTGTGCCGCGGGTATTCATTCGGGCGCGACGCCGCATGGAAACGCGCGTTACTCGCCGGTTTACCGGATCATCCGGCGCCGGTCTGCCTCGATATCGCCTGCGGAACCGGAGCGCTGAGCCGGGCGCTGGCCGCGCGCTACGCAAACGGACGGGTGGTGGGACTGGATGACTCCGAAGCCATGCTGGAGGAAGCGCGCGCCATGGGCGGGGCGCGGATCGAATATGCGCGGGGCAACATGCAGCGGATGGACTGGGGCGACCACTCCGTGGACATCCTCACCGGCGGATACGCCCTGCGCAATGCGCCCGATTTCGATGCCACGCTTCGGGAGATCGCGCGCGTACTCAAGCCGGGAGGATGCGCGGCATTTCTCGATTTCTGTCATTCGGACTGGGAACCCTACGCCCGGGTGGTGGATGTGGGCCTGCGGATCTGGGGCGGGCTGTGGGGCTGGGCGCTGTTCCGTCGCCCCGCGGTGTTCACCTATGTGGCCGAAAGCCTGCTCCGATATCCCCGCCGCCGCGATGTGCGTCGCCGCCTGAACGACGCCGGATTGCGTGTCGTGCGATCGCGACGGTACGCCCTGGGCGCGATCGAAGCGATCTGGTGCGAACGGACCGCTGGCGCGCCATCGCCGTCACCGACACCGCCTTCCAACCCGTAGCCGCCCTGTACCCCGCGTTGGACAAGCGTCCAGGGAGGCAGATGCACAATACAAGTGCAACAGAGATAAGATGGGTCTCAACGGGTAGGAGACGTAGTGAAACCAGCCCGGAAAAAGGAGACCCATCTCATGAGAGAGTATACGCATCTGACCGCGATGGAAC
>JAGOHE010000080.1 GCA_017996315.1 Kiritimatiellia bacterium
AAGCAGCACGGCATGTCCGCCCTGGCGGTGACCGATCACGGCAACTTGTTCGGCGCGGTTGATTTCCACCAGCAGGCGATGGCCGGCGGCATCAAACCCATTCTCGGAATGGAGGCCTACACGGCGCCAGGCTCGCGGTTTGACCGGACCGCCTCCCGGGGCGGATCCGACGCCGCCCATCACTTGCTGCTGCTGGCCATGAATTCCACGGGCTGGCGCAACCTGATGATTCTGAGCTCTCGGGCCTTCACCGAAGGGCTCTACTACAAGCCGCGCATCGACCGCGAATTGCTGTCTCAATTCCATGAAGGCCTGGTTTGCACCACGGCCTGCCTTGGCGGCGAGATTCCTCAGTTGCTGCTCGCGGGAAGGGACGACGACGCCCGCCGGGTCGCCGGCGAATATCTCGATATTTTCGGACCGGAACGTTTCTATATCGAAATCCAGAATCAGGATGTCCCCGAGCAGGAGCCCGCCAACCGGAAGCTGATTCAGCTGGCCCGGGATATCGGCGTGGGGCTGGTGGGAACCAACGATGTCCATTTTCTCCGCCGGGGCGACAAGCGCGCGCATGATGTGCTGACCTGCATTTCGATGCAGAAAAAACTGAGCGAGCCGCGGAGGCTGGAGTACTCCGAGGAGCTGTATCTAAAGAGCCCCCAGGAAATGGAGCAACGGCTGGGACATTGGCCCGAAGCCATGCGCAACACGGCGCGCATCGCCGAAATGTGCGATCTCAATCTCGATTTTTCCCGGAAACACCTGCCATTCTTCCGTACGCCGGATGGCTCGACTCCAGAACAATACCTCCGCACCCGCGCATGGGAAGGGCTCCGGGACCGGTTCCCGAACGGCGAGCCTCCGAAGCAATATCGCGAGCGCCTTGAATGGGAGCTCGGCGTCATTGAAGGCAAGGGCTACAGCTCCTACTTTCTCATCATTGACGATTTTGTGGGCTTCGCGCGCGAACACCATATTCCCGCTTCGCCCCGCGGCAGCGGCGTAGCCACGCTGCTTGGGTACGCGCTCAACATATCCTCCGTGGATCCGATCAAGTACGGGCTCCTGTTCGAGCGCTTCACCGATCCCCAGCGGAAGGAGGATCCGGATGTCGACATCGACATCTGCCAGGAGGGGCGCGCGCGGGTGATCAACTACGTGCGCGAAAAATACGGCCACGTCGCGCAGATTATCACGTATGGGACGCTCAAGGCCCGCGCGGCCATCAAGGATTGCGCCCGGGTGCTCGGCTGGGATGTGCCGCGCGCGGAACGACTCGCCAAAATGGTGCCCGAGGGCCCGAAGTCATCCCTTGAAATCGCGCTGGGGATGAAGCCGCCCGCCTCGGATGACGAGCGCAAGATGACGTCGCCCGACCTGCAGCGCGAATACAAGAACGATCCCCAGGCCAAGGAGCTGCTGGATTACGCGCTGCGGCTGGAAGGGCTGACCCGCCACGCAGGCGTGCACGCCGCGGGCGTCGTGGTCTGCGACGAGCCCCTCGAAAACCTCGTGCCGCTCTACCGCCAGTCGGACAGCGACGATCTCATCACCCAGTGGGACGGCCCGACGTGCGAGAAGGCCGGGCTGATGAAAATGGATATGCTGGGGCTGAAGACCCTCACGGTCATTCAGCGCGCCCGCGAATTTGTCGCCGCGAATACCGGCAAGGATTACGATCCCTCGCAGCTTCCGTTGGATGACGACGCTGTTTTCGAAATGTTCCGCAACGGCCAGACCGACGCGCTGTTCCAGTTTGAATCCGAAGGCATGAAGGGCGTCCTTCGGGAAATGCAGCCCAACCGCATCGAAGATCTGATCGCGGCCAATGCCATGTATCGGCCCGGACCGATGGAACTCATTCCGACCTACTGTCGCCGCAAGAAAGGCATCGAGCCCGTCGAAAAGGTGCATCCGCTGGTGGACGGGCTGCTTGAGGAAACGTACGGCATCATGGTGTATCAGGAGCAGGTGATGCAGGTGGTCAGCCGTCTCGGCGGACTCCCGCTCAGCCGCGCGCTGACGCTGATCAAGGCCATTTCGAAGAAGAAGGAAAAACAGATTGCCTCCGAACGTCCCGCCTTTATCGAAGGCGCGATCAAGAACGGCATCCGCGCCGCCGAAGCGGAGCGGCTGTTCGAACTGGTGCTCCGGTTTGCCAGCTACGGATTCAACAAGGCCCACTCCACGGGATATGCGATCGTCGCGTACCAAACCGCCTGGTTCAAATGCCATTTCCCCCGCGAATTCTGGTGCGCCGCGCTGACGTATGAAGCGCACGATCACGACAAGCTGGTGCCATACCTGAACGAAGTCCGCCGCAGCGGCATCGAGATCGCGCCGCCCGATATCAACACCAGCGGACGCGATTTCACCGTGGACGGGGAGGCTATCCGGTTCGGCCTGCAGGCCGTCAAGGGGGTGGGGGAAGCCGCGGTGGAGACGATCCTCCGGGCGCGGGATGAGGGCGGTCCATTCCAGCATCTTTTTGATTTCTGCGCGCGCGTGGATCCGCGCGCCGTGAATCGTTCGACCATGGAAGCGCTGATCAAATGCGGCGCGTTCGATCGCAGCGGCGGTTCGCACCGCGCCGCAATGTGCGCCGCGCTCGATGGCGCCATCCAATCCGCCCAGTCGGCCGCGCGCGATCGCGCCTCTGGGCAGTTGAGTTTGTTCGGCGATTCCGCCGCGGTTCCGGAGATCCGGGAATTCCCGCAGGTATCCCCCTGGTCGGATGGAGAGCTGGTGGAATTCGAGCGCCAGACCATCGGACTGTACATTACCGGCCATCCGCTCGACGCCTATCGGCTGGAGCGCGATCACCTGAATTTTCCCAACGGCATCACTCTGGGGCGACTGTCTTCCCTGTCCGATCAGGCGCGGGTGGCGATCGCCGCGCAGGTGTCGGGCGTGCGGGAGATCATGATTCGCAATGGGAAGTCGGCCGGTGAATTCATGGCGATCCTCACGCTGGAAGACGACGAAGGCCGCGCGGAGGGCGTGGTGTTTCCGGATGACTACCGCCGGTTGCGCCCGCTGTTGAAGCCCGATCTCGCCGCCCCGGAAACCTCCGGAGGGGAAGCCTCTCCCGGCGTCGTCAAGGCGGCCGGAAAGGAAAAGGGGCCGCTGGTCCAGGTTCGCGGCACCGTCGAGCGTCGAGTTCGCGGCGGTGGCGGACGCGGATCGCAGAGCGACGAGGGCGAGGACGCGCACGCCGGGGTCCGCCCGTCCATCATCGTCAAGGACGCCAAGCCCATGGACACGCTGGCGGAGGAATGCACCGAGGCGCTGGCGATCGGGCTGAAGGAGCGGCATGTGAATGATGAGCGCCTTGGCTCGCTGCGCCAACTGCTCGCCGCCCACAAGGGCCATACCCGGGTGAAGTTGGTGGTCGAGCCGTCCGGATTGGATGGCGCCCGGGTTGTGATTTCCGCCGGAAACTCCGTGCGCATCAGTCGGTCGCTGTTGCGCGATTTGGTCGAACAGTTCGGATTCGCGCACCTGGCCCTCGATCCCAAACCCATGGAACTCCCCGAGCGCCGGAGCTTCTCCCGTCGGGAGTTCTAACCGCCATGGAACCTCCCCCGTTGCCATCCATTCCCGTGGCGTTGACCATCGCCGGATCCGATAGCGGCGGCGGCGCTGGAATTCAGGCCGACCTGAAAGTATTCGAGACCCTGGGGGTCATGGGCGCCACGGCCATCACGTGCGTGACCGCGCAAAATCCAGCGGGAGTCCGGGCGGTCGAAGCCCTTTCGGCCGCCACAGTGCGTGCGCAGATCGAGGCCGTTCTGGAGGCGTTCCCGGTGGCGGCGGCGAAAACCGGCATGCTGTTCTCCCGCGAAATCATAGATGCCGTCGCGGACGCGTGGCCGGCTTCGAGAAAAACCGCGCTCGTCGTGGATCCCGTCATGGTCGCTGTTCGCGGAGACCGCCTGCTGCGCGAAGATGCGGAGGCCGCGTTGCTCCATCGGATGATTCCCGGCTGCGCGGTGTGTACGCCCAACCTGCATGAGGCGGAAATCTTGTGGGGGCGGAAGATTCCGGACGTGGATGATCTTCGCCGCGCGGCCCATGATTTGACGGAACGTTACGGCGCTCCTTTCCTCGTGAAAGGAGGGCATTTGGAAACTCCGATGCTCGTGGATGTCCTCTTCGATGGCCGGGCGGAGCGGATCTTCGAGCGGCCGCGAATTGCCGACGCTCACACCCATGGCGCGGGCTGCAGTTTTTCTGCTGCGCTCACGGCGGGTCTCGCCAAGGGCCATCCGCTGCCCGAGGCCGCCCAGCAGGCCAAGGAATTTGTCTGGCAGGCCCTTCATCACGCGCGGCCTGCCGGAACTCATCGTCCGCTCAACTACAGGGCTGCCGCCCGGGAATACACAACATGAAAACATGGAACCCCATTCTGTGCTTCGCCATGATGACGCTGGCCGGAACTGCGGAAAAGCCGGCGGCCGAACATGGTTCGGCCCCCAATCCGGGGCTGGACGAATTTCTTCGGACGAAGTATGACGCCATCCCTCTTTCCGCCGACGCGTCGCAATCGCATTTCTTTATACCCGTAGAAATCAACGGCATCGCAGGACGCATGCAGGTGGATACCGGATGCAACACATCCAACCTGTACGCCGGTTCGCTGGCCAAGTTCGGCATGGTTCGCCGCGAAACCGGTGAGCGCATTATTGGAATCGGGGGGGAAGCGCCGCGTTTCTGCGCCGAATTTGAAAGTTTGGTCATCAGTGGGAAAATTCGGAAGGCGGCCGGCTCCCTCGATGTGCAAGACGGCTGGGGCCCTCTGGGGGCCGATGGCATCCTGGGAACTGATATGCTGGGAGACCACGGCGCGCTGGTGGATCTCGGACAGGCGGTCCTGTGGTTGCCCCGGCCCGATGTCGAGATTTCCGCTCCGGAATTGTCGGCCGCGCTTCGAAGCCACGGGTGGGAGGCTGTGCCACTCGTGCGCTGGATGGGCGTAGTCATGTTTTCCGGGGAAATCAACGGCGCGTCCGCCCGACTCCTGCTCGACACGGGCGCGCAACAACCCCTGATCGATGTTGACCTGGCCCAGCGCGCGGGGTTGCACGTGTATGAAACTTTTTCACACGCGGTCGGCACGGGCGGCGCTTCGTCCCAACTGGGATACTGTTGTCCGGAGGCCATTCGACTGGGAAATTTCGAAGTCCGCGGTTTGGCGTGTATGGTGAGCGATCTCGCGCCCATCCGGGCGCAAGGAATCCACGGCATGATCGGCGGAGAAATGCTGTCGCGGCTGCAGGCGGTGTTTGATCTGGACCGCTCCATCGTGTATTTCACGCGCAAGCCGGTGGACCTGCGCGATGTCGGCGTGTTTCCCGGCGCTTTGCCGGAAGGCGTTGAGCCCCGCCGCCTGCTGGATCAATATCCGCTGGTCTTCACGGGCCTCCGCGCGGGCCCGCCCCAAAAAATCCCGGACACGCAGGAGGGCGACGAGGGCGGCTCCGGGACGGTGTGGGAAATTCCCTATCGCATTCATGAATTATTCTGCGATGCCGGAGGTACTCGGAGCGCGGGCGCACGGGTTTCCGTCCGTGTTCGCGCGCCGGATGCGATGACCGCCGCGCATCTCGAAGAGCGTTTGTCGTGCGCGCTCGTTACCATGGATCCTTCGGCGCCCGAAAGTCCCTTGGATTCCACGCTACGGCCCGGAAGCCCGCGACGATCGGAACAACTGCGCGCGGCGCGGTCGGCGCCCTGACGTTTTTCCGGCTGGCTGGACAGCGTGCGTTTGTATAGGTTCGTCTGCTTTGAGCCCGAGAGTCGGGCCCATGAAAGGATGACGATGAAATCTGTGATGACCCGGTGTTGGTGGATGATCGTGTGTGCGGCTACCGTGCAGGCCTCCGTCGCGGCGCCGCCGCCCGCTCCGGCCACCATCGCCCGGACGCCGTATCTGGGCGCCATTGCGATCGACGCCGCGACGGGGGACGTCCTGAAGGAGGATCGCGCCGATGAGCGGGGCAATCCCGCGAGCATGCTCAAGCTCATGACGTTGTACGTAGTGCTCGACGCGATCCATTCGGGCGAGATTGGGACGAACGACCTGGTGAAAGTTAGCGCGGAAGTCACCCGGATGGGCGGTTCACAGGTGTTTCTTGCCGAGCATGAGGAGTTCACGGTCGAAGAACTGATCTACGCCACCATGGTGCAATCGGCCAACGATGCCGCGCTCGCGCTTGCCCTGCACACCGCCGGCTCGCGCGACGCCTTTGTTGAACGCATGAACCGCAAGGCGCGGGAGTTGAAGCTGAATCGCACCGTGTTTCATTCCATGCACGGCCTACCCCCCGGCGAAGATCAGGTTGCGGACTGGACGTCCGCCCGGGATTTTGCCCGGCTATGCCATCGCCTGCTGGCGGATCATCCCGGTGTGCTCACGTATACGGCCACGCGCGAACGCGCTTTCCGGCCCGCCCAGCCATTCATCATGCGCAATCACAACCGGCTTCTGTTCAGCTTTGAAGGCTGCGACGGTCTCAAGACCGGCTACTACCGCGCCGCCGGGTATTCGGTCGCCGCCACCGCGCAGCGCGACGGGGTCCGCGCGATTGTCGTCATTCTCGGCAGCGCGGACCGCAAGGAACGCGACACCCAGGCACAGGCGTGGATGACCGATGCGCTGAATCGTCTTCGCGCCGCTCGTGCCGCGAAACCGGCCGCCCCAGCGCTTCCGGCGCCGGCGCCTGTCACGCCATGACGGCCATGAATCTTTGCGCCATGCGTTCAACCTGCGGGAAGAATTGTCCATGAATGCACAGGTCCGGCGTCTCGCCATGGTCACCGCGGCGGTCTTGTCGTCCGGTTCGCTCCTTCGCGCTTCCGAGCCGGCGGCGATCGCAACGTCCCGGGCGCTCCTTGAGCGATGGGCGCCCGGTCGCAGCGCAGAGTTTTCCATCGAGCTCATTCCTCCGGCGGATGGCGGGCACGATGTTTTTGAAGTGGCGGGCGCGCCGGGCCGGGTGATCCTGCGCGGCAACACGCCGGTGGCCATCGCTTCCGCGTTCCGGCGATATCTCGCCGATGGCGGCTGGGGGCATTTCAGCCGGTGCGGGGTCCGGCTCGATCTTCCCCATCCGCTGCCGCCTCCCCGGGCATCGCTTCGCGTGGTGAGCCCGTTTCCGGTGCGGTTCGCGTACAACTTCTGCACCCTGTCGTACACCTTTGCCTGGAGCGATATCGCGGCATGGGAACGCGAACTGGATCTTCTGGCCCTGCACGGGTACAACGCCGCGCTGGTCCTGGCCGGCGTGGAGCAGACCTGGAGCGACACGCTCACTCAGTTCGGATACACCGAAGACGAAGCGCGCGCGTGGCTCGTCTGGCCCAGCCATCAGGCCTGGCAGCAAATGTCGAACTTGGAACGATTCGATGGCCCTCTGCCGGCCTCGGTAGTGCGCCAACGCCTGGAACTGGGCCGGTTCATCGTCCGGCGCATGCGTGAGCTCGGCATGGAACCCGTGTTGCCGGGATACTACGGCATGGTGCCTACCGACTTCGGCGCGCGCCATCCGGACGCCGCAGTGCTGGGGCAGGGGAGTTGGGCGGGCGGTTTTCTGCGCCCGCATATGGTTTCCCCCGTTGATCCGCTCTTCGCACAGGTGGCCGACGCTTTTCATGCCGCGCAGAAGAAACACTTCGGGCCCATCCGATTTTGGGCCGGCGATCCTTTTCATGAGGGCGGCTCAGCCGGGGGAGTGGATCTGCCCGCCGCAGGGCGCGCCATTCAGGACGCCTTTCTAAGAGCGAATCCGGAGTCGGTCTGGATGCTTCAGGCCTGGGGCGGAAATCCCAAGCGCGCGCTGATGGAACGGCTCGATCCCGAGCATGTCCTGGTGATTGATCTCGGATGCGAGCGGGTGGAAAACTGGCGCGGCTCCGACGCGTTCTGGGGCTTCCCGTGGATCTGGTCCATCATCATGAATTTCGGAGGAAACTCCGGGCTCGATCACCGCATCGAAACCCTGACGCGCGTCGGCCCCGCCTCGTGGAACGATTCCCAGCGCCGTCAATTCCGCGGCGTCGCCATCACCCCCGAAGGCGTGGATACGCTGCCGTGGATCTGGGATCTTGCGGCCGATCAAAACTGGTCGCCGGCCGGGCGCGAGGCGCGCGCGTGGGCGGCGGATGTGGTTCGCGTCCGCTATGGCTCAACCGATCCCGCGCTGGTCGCGGCGTGGGTGGCCATGATCGAACTCGCGGGGCATTCCAGCACCAGCGAGATGCCCCACTTGTCCATCCTGTGCGCGCGACCTTCGTTGGATCCCGAACTCAAGGCGCGGACTTGGGGCTCCACGAAATATCCATATCCGCCCGAACTCCTGCTCGCCGCATGGGAAGGCCTGTTGTCCGCGACGCCCGCGGGCGCGCCCGATCCCTACCGATACGACATCGTGGACTGGGGTCGGCAAGTGCTGGGCGATTACGCCCGAACCCTTCACGCCCGGCTGGTCTCCGCGGCGGCGCGAAAGGACGCCGCCGAACTGCGCGCGCTCGCGGACGAATTGCTGGCGCTGTGCGACGATCTCGACCAGTTGCTCGCCACGCGGTCGGAATTTCTGCTGGGACGATGGCTTCGCGATGCGCGCGCGTGGGGCGCCACGGATGATGAGCGCGACGTCGCGGAGCGGAACGCGCGCAGGCTGGTGACCACTTGGGGCGATCGCGTGAGCAACCTGAACGACTATTCCGCCCGCGAGTGGTCGGGACTGATGCGCGCGTTCTATCGTCCGAGATGGGCCATGTTTCTATCCGACCTGGTGCGCGCCGCCGAGGCGGGGGAAGCGTTCCAACCCGGCCCTTCGCGCGATCGAATCGCCGCGTGGGAACTGGAATGGAGCCGATCATCCTCCTCCTTCGCTCCGAATCCCTCCGGAGATGAACAGGCCGTCGCGCGGGCATTGCTGGAAAAATATGCCCCGCGCATCCGCGCGGCGGCGAATCCGTCGCGCCCGGACCTGCTTGCCATCGCGCCCGACAACATCGTGGGCGCGTGGAGCTATCCGGCGCACGGCCGAACTTATACCCGTGTGTTCCGCGCCGATGGAACCTGCGAGCTGCGAGAGAACGGAAAACCAACGTCTCACTTCGCGGGCTTCCGGTGGACGGTCGAAGGTCGGATGGCCATCATCGTCCGGTCCAACGGCTCCATCTGCGAACGCCATGGGTTGACGGATCGCGACACGATGATTTTTACCGTGGAGCCCTGGGGTCCGGCCAAACGCGAGCCGGACGCGAAGTGACCCGCGCCGGAGGGGGAAGGGGAAGGGCCTGGGGTGGATGACGGGACTCGAACCCGCGACATTCAGGGCCACAACCTGACGCTCTGCCAACTGAGCTACATCCACCGTTTGCGAAGTTCCTATTATATCACCGGAATCCGCTGTTTCAATGCTCGTGCGGCCGGGCGGGGACGGGCGGGCTGTCCAAGCCTTATAGCGCATCTGGAGTTAATCACAGCCGTGGGGGACGGCCTCCACAGCCAGGGGGCCCCACGGCTGTGAATAACTCCACCGTGGCGGCGGCCCGCTCTGTGGATACACTGACCGAAACACGCA
>JAGOHE010000081.1 GCA_017996315.1 Kiritimatiellia bacterium
CCGCATGCCATTCCACCAGGCGCGCCCGCAAGGCCCCATCCACCGCCTGTTGCACCTGATACCACGGAACCGGTTTCCCGCGCTGGGCCGAGAACTGGGCCAGGATGCCCGCCACGTTCGCCTTCCCGTCTTTCCATGCCGCCGGCACGTTGGCTTGCAGTATCGCCGCCGCCACGATCGGTTCTGGCGGAGGCAGAAGCAGACCGGTGTCTGTCAGCACACCGGCCGGAATCGGCTCCCTAAACAGCGAAGTCGGCCCGGACACCAGCCATAGGTCGCCATCCATCACCGCCTTCTCCACTGCCGCTTCCACCACCGCGGCGCTGGCCTTGGGCACCTGTTGCCCCTCTGTGTATCCGCCCCGGTCCACCTGGACCACCTTTCCCCCGGCAAAGTGCGCCTTGATATCCGCCAGCGGCAGTTCCGCCTTCGCTTCCCACAGCCCCGGCAGGACACCCTTCCGCAGCAGCGAACCCGGGATTTCCGCCAGTTCCGCCGCCGTGCTCAGCACGACTTCCATGTCCGAGTCCTTCAACGCCTCTTCATCCGGGCGTGTGCGCCACCAGGTCCTGGCGCTCCGGTCCGGTCGTTTCAGTTGCAGCACGAAATCCCCGGCCACGCACCCGTCAACCAGCGTGTCCACGATGGCCGACGCGTTAAGCATCTTCGGGAGATGCGGCAACTGCGCAAAGGCGCCCGACAGGTCCTTGACCCGTCGCAGGGTTTCCCCCTTCTTCCACAGATCATAGGGCCCGTCCGGCAGCAGCGACTCCGCCGTGATCTTGGTCTCTTGCAGCCGCGACCGTGGGTCTCCCTTCAGCGTCGTGAACAGCGCGGCATCTGTGATGTTCAGCTTAAACGCATGGATGTCATTCGATTCCGACACCGTCACGATCATGCACCACGCCTGGCGGATGGCGTCCGGTACCATCTTCTTGGCCTTTTCCAATTCCACCGTCAACCGCTGCATCCGCTGGGCGTCCACGCTCCCGCTCTTGGCCTGGTCCTTCAATTCCGTCTCCACCTGTTCCCACGCCAGCAGGTCCGCAATCCGGCTGCGCACCATTTCCAGCCCGTCCTTCGACGGCACCGCCAGAATCACCGCGTTCCGATACACCCTCGGCTTGGCCGCGCCCGTCGTCTCGTCAATGAACTTCCGCGCCACCGGCGACGGCTTGCCCGATTCCGACCCCGCCTCTGGCCCCAGCACGGCGAAATGGAACTTCCCGTCATCTTCGATGTCCGCCGGCTTGTCCGGCAGGTGATGCACGCGCACGCCCAGCGCCGACGCTCCCTCTGTCAGCTTCTTCACATCCCGGACAGCCTTGTCCAGCCGCACCGCAATCAATCCCGGGTCGCCTTCCACCCCCCGTTTCTTTTCGCGGTGGATTTGCGTCAGGTTCGGCTTGTTCCCCAGCCGCCATTCCTCGGGCAGCACCCCGCCTTCCGTGGAGGAGTACTTGTCATCCAGCCAATAGCTCTCCTGTGCCCACCGCAAAAGCCCCTTCTCCAATTCGATCCGGTCCGGGTTCGTGGGCGCCACCGCCATCTTCAACGCCCGCAAATGCGCCTTCTGCGGCGACGGCTGCGAGTGGAAGAAGGTCGTCACGACCGTCTGCTCAATCTCTCGGTATCCCAGGGCTGGGAAATCCCGCTGGATATCCCGCGCAAACCCAAGCTCCCGGTTCAGAATCCCGCTCCACGCCACTTTCTGCCCCTGGGCTGACTGCGCATCCGCGATGTCCACCAGGTCCCGCATGGCGTCCGACAGGCCATCCTCGCCCCGCTTCCGCAAAAACACATTCGCCCCCACGAGTGGGCACGGGTCTTTCCCCGCCGAGTCCCTTAGCGCCATGGCGAAAATCCGCAACACGCCGCGCGTCCGCTGGAATTGATCCAGTTGCACCCAGTTCGAGTAGAACACCTCCGTCAGCTCCGGGTGGAACGGGTAGCTTTCCACATAGCGCTTCTCCGCTTCCGCTCCCTGCTTCTTGGTCGCCTCGTCATGCGCGCTCACCCCCTTGAAGGCCGCGATCGCGTGCGGTCGCAGTGCTTCCTTGTCCTTGATACTCTCCGGCGTGAAGAACCGCCGTCGCAGCACCTCGGCCACATCCTGTTTCACCACCGGTTCCACCGGCTCTTCCTGCTGGCGCGCGAAGATGTCCTTCAGCGCGTTCGTAATCTCCAATCCGAACTGGTCCATTCGGCTCAGCTCAGACGCCAGCAGGGATGCCACTACCGCGCACCGGTCCGTTTTCACCGCCGCCTGGGTCAACGCTTGGAAGAACGCCTGCAATTTGATCAGCCAATTCTTGTCCTGGGCCACCTTCTGCCGCGCATACATCAGCACTTCATCCAGCAGGATCAGCGGCGCCACCCCTTCGGCGTTGGCCACCGCGAGCAAATCCATCATCACGTTCTCCGCCGGCGCCGTGTCGCGCTCGGCCATCCCTTTCCCGCCATTCAGGATGCCCATCCCTTTTTCGCCGGCCAGTTGCCACGCCAGCACGCTCCACGGATGAAACAACCGTAATACCTTCCCGGCCGGGTCCGCCGCCTCGATCCCCGTCTCCAGGTCCAGCTTGTCGAAGGAGATCGCCGCCACTCGCGCTCTCGGCAGGCTCTTGCCCAGGTCAATGTGCGTGCGGAACTCCTCCACCGCCGGCAGGTCCGGCAGGTTCGCCGGGTCGTCCGTCAGGTGGAACAGCGTGATCAGCGTATGCGTCTTGCCACCACCATAGGTCAGGTGAAGCTGGCGCACCGCCTTGTCGCTCTTTCCCGCCAGCCGCCGCACCACATCCCGCGCCAGGTTGCGCAGGTTGAACGTCGGGTAGGTCAGGGCGAAGAACTTGGCCGGGTCCTCATAGATCGGGCGCTTGCCCTTCTTGAGTATCACCTCATCCAGGTCGGCGGCGAACATGGCCATCGAGAGTTCGCCCGTCTTCAGTTCCTCACGAAGCGTCACCACCTCGTGCCACGGCGTCCACATTTTAGATCTGCTCATGTTAGATTTTAGATTTGGCGGTGGTCAGGGAACTGGAGAAGATCGCACAAAGTTCGTCCGCCTCTTTCCAGAGCGGCTGGATCAACGTCTCCTTCATCAGACCGCTCTCCGTCAGCAGTTCCAACCAGTAGCCGCATTCGTCGGCCTCCTCCAGGGCGATGGCAAGTTTGGCGATGAAGTCGGGCTTTGACTTTCCCCGGCATGCGGACCGGTAGTTGGCCCCCACCGATGTTCCCGACTTCATCAACTGGTGGCCGATAACGCGGCCTGGCTCACTCTTCGGCAGCGCCAGCACGAGCTCAATGGTCCGCAGCGCAAACTTCTTTGTCCGCGCCTTCATTTCCTGTTCGTTCATAAGTCGCTTGGATTCGGATTTTGCTTTGGGCGGGAAATCTAAAATCCAAAATCTTCAATCTAAATTCTCCAACCCCAGCGGCATGGTTGCATCCCCCTTGGCCGCCTTTGCGCCCAGGTGGTTGCTCAGGCTTTCCAAAAGCACCCGCTCCTCGCTCCCGCGCTCAGAAAGCTCGATCAACGATTGAATCACCCTCACAAACAGGTCGTTCCGCCGCAGGGCGTAGTCGTCCAGGTAATCGTTCACCTTCCGCACATCCCCGTCACGCCACAGGTGCATCAGTCGGTGAACCCGATCAATCACCGGCACCTCGCGCCCGCCCGGCGCTTCGTAGCCCATCCGCTTCTCCTTCCGTTCCTTCCAGGTCCGCAGGATGAACTCGCCGCCGCTTGCCTCGTCCGCTGGCGGCTCGCCCTCCTCGCCCGCGCCAGCGCCCTCTTCTTCGAGCTCTTCGGGCTCGGACTTGGTGCTGCCTTTCACCTTGATCAAGTTCCAGGTCGGCTCCAGGTCCTTGTCAGGCACCCCGCAGCTCACCGCATACAAGATGCACGCCCCAGCCGGCGCCTTCTCAAATCCGAAATCGTTTCGGTGCAGCAGATAGTACGAGGTCACCGGATCAAGCCGGTCGGTCCCCGCCTCGATGTGCAACACGCGGCCCACCACAAACTCAATGACGATGCGCCGCACCGCGTCCAGAAATTCCTTCACCGACAGGAACTCATTCGTCGGGCTGTTCGCCTTTCTCACCGCCGGGTATTTGCTGTAGGCCTCCATCGCTGGGCCGGTGGCGGCCCACACGAAATCTGGCCCGCGTATGCCAGCATCCCAGAACTCGCGTAGTTGCGCTGCGATGTTCTCGCGCATCTCAGCCATCACCCTGTTGTCCCAGCCCACCTTTGCCAGTGGGTCACGCTTGCGGCACACCAGCCACACGGATGAGGCAAGGGCTGCGGATCCATGCGCGCGGGCTCTTGCTCCCCGTTCCGTTTGAATTGGCCAGGAACCGTCAACCACAAATCCAGAGCGGATAACCGCTGAAACAAGAGTCTCCCATGCGTCGGGATGTTTGTGTGCGAATACGATCACGAAGCGCCCATGCTCCGCCAAGGATGCGTGGCACGCCTGAAAAGCCCGCGCCATTCCATCCTCGTACGTCTTCTTGGAAACCGCTCTGTCGCCACCATGCCGGGCAGCATCGTCAATTAGTTCTCCGTCGCTCGTTTCGTGGTTCCACTTCGGGCTGAGAGGAGAAGAAAGCGCCGAATCAATATCCGGTGACACTCCCCCAAGCAGTCGCCGCAACCACACATAGAAGAAATCCATCAAATCCGAGTAAGAAATGGCGTCGTAGTACGGCGGATCCGTTAGAATTAGGTCATAATTTCCATCCTTTGACCTGGTGGCGTCTGCCTTCAAGACCCGGGGCGTAGGAGCGCTTCCGGCGAACTTGCAGGCGTGGCTTAAGTACAGAGCAATCCAGTCAATTCCACCATCATAACTCCCAGAGGACTCAGCCTGGGGAACAGCCTCTACAAAGTCCCAGAGAATCGGCAGAGCGAAACGGGCGAACGTTTGAACCACAAATTCATTCCCATTTTCCCAGCGGCAGAGGCTGCTTTGCATTGAAGCCAGTCGGTCAAACGCAATGCTGATATAGGCGGACAAGGCTTCAACCCAGGCGTCCGGATATGACTCCCTTCGCGCCGCAGCTCTAGAGTCACGGCTTCGCTTCAAGAATGTACACAACGCAACCAATTGCCGATTCGTAAAAAGCTTGTGCCATCGATCGAAACCGTAGAGCGGGACGCGAAAGCCAAGCGCCTCCTTGGGAGGGAGCGGCTCCTCTGGTAAGCCGAATGGGATTTCCTCGAAAACCTTGCGCACCATATCTGCCCCGACTTCCGCCACACGTCTTTCATGTTCCGAAGGAAGCCTATACTCCTTCCCATTCGGCCCGTCCACCACCACCGCTGTCATGACCTGTCCAAGCCGCCCATTCTTCCCTTCGTATCGGATGTCTTGCGTCTCCATGATGGCAGAACAACAAGGGCACTGTGCGCCGGCCCGCGACATGCTGCCCGAACCGAGCTTCTTGTCGTATTCCCGCTTCTGCGCACCATTGCCCCCGCGTTCCGGCACGTTGCGCTCAATGGTAAACAGCATCCCCGTGCGCTCCATATTGGGCTCCATGATCAGGCGAATCCGCTTGTCGTCCCGCTTGCAAAGCCACCGTGTCTTCAGCAACGGAATCGTCGCGCGGCAGTTCTTGCACGTCACCGTCCGCGCCCATAGATAGGCCACAGCCTGCTTCGTCACCCACCGCGGATTCCGCTTGTTTTCCAAGTAATCCTCGCCCAAATCCGAATTCAGCTTCGCAGCATCCGCTACACCATTCTCATCCGGCTCAATCAGCCTCATCGGCTGAGGCTCGAAAGCCTGTCCCGACTGCAATGGCTGCCACTCGGCATACGTCGGATATAGGCAAGCCAGGTCTTTCCGAGAATCCGCCAGCACCTTCCGGCCCCACGCTCGCACGTGCCACGCCATATCCGCTTCAAGAGAAATGCCTGCTACTTCCGCCTGGTCGCCTAGCTTCACTTCCCCCTGCACCATCCCGCCCATGTTCCGATGCCCGAGCCGCTCCATTGCCTCGCGGAGTCGCGCTCCTTTCAGCCCATGTACCTGATTGAAGAAATCCTCCATGAATTCCGCGTCTCGCCGAATAAAGTCCGGCAAGAGCCTCTTCTGACCCGCTAACTTCTGAGGATACTCCAGCGTGCATTTTAGAACGAACCAGGCAACCGGGTTCAAGTCCGCGGCGGTCACGTCACACCCGAGCCGCATCGCCTCCAGAGGGATGGCGCCACCACCGGCAAACGGGTCCAGCACCTTCGGCGGCTTGCCCCCGTTCGCCTTCCGGATTTCCGCCCGAAACCAGTCCAACAGATCCTTGTTCTCTGTCTCCCGTTTCCAGCGTAGAATGCCACCCACCGTCTCCTCCTTCACCCGGCCTTCCTTGTCCGGCTTGCTGTCCTGCAACCGCCCGCCAATCTTCTCGCACAGTTCCTTGCGCGCTTCTGGCGTGCCAGGGTCAGGAAGCAGTGTGGCCAGCAGCGCCGCCCGAGACGCCGCCAGGGGGCGCCGTGCCGGCCAGATGTGCAGCGTGGAGATATGCCCGTGCCGCACATTCTTCTCGTGGACCGAATCAATGGACGCCTGCCGCAGCGGGAAGGCGTGTTCAATCAAGCGTGGGTAATCTTTCATCGTGTCACCAGGAAGCAGGTTTTGTGAAGGTGCCGTGGGCATCGGTCAGGGTCGACGGGAATTGCGACGCAGCGAGTACCCCCGTGCGGATGCCGTCGCGAAAGAATGACGCGACCTGCTGAAGGCGGGCAGACCGGCGGCGCGTCCGCTGGGGCGGATTGCTGAGGCGCTGGGGCAGGAGCACGCCCACCGTTTTGGCGAGTTCCTGCCGCGCCATCGTGATCGGCGTCGCCAGGTCCGAGTCGCCCGAAACCACAATCGCACAGTCGTAGGCATTCTTGAAACCGTCCATCAGCAGATAGGATGCAAGATTGACGTCCGAGCCTTTTTCCTCTGTGAACAAAACCTGGGCAAACCGGTTGCCGCCCGGTGGCGGATTCACCAGCGGCATGGACTTGGGATGGCAGAGGTAATGGCCCTCGATGATCGTCAGCAATGGCAGTGTCCGCAGCGCACGGAAAAGACGTTGCTGCCGCAGCGGTTGGTCCGGGTCGGAAGGAAGCGCGTTGATCGGCGCGGTGAAATAGCGGATGCCGACGATGCGGTTGTTCGGGAAGACCCGCGCGAACAGGGCCTCGAAATTCAACCACTTGTAGGGCGTACCCTTGAGCGCTCCGTAGTAGAGGTTGAAACCGTCCACGTAAATCATGGTGGGCGTGCCCGTGATCATGCCGCCACCTCTGTCCGAAACCGGCCCCCAAAATAAGCAGGGGCAACCTGCGAACAGGCTGCCCCGCGTCCGGTCGTCGAAACGATCCGGAGGGATGTGCCATCAATAAACACCATTCCGCCCCGGCTCGTCAACCACTCATTTTGACCCGCCGTCGCAACCATCGTATTTTCAGCATGTTTTAATTTCATTTGGTCAAAGTCTTTCGCGTGTTTCGCGTGTTTCGCGGGCAAATCTAAAATCTAGAATCACCACGCGGCAGGTTTGGTAAAAGCCCCTTGCGCGTCGGTCATTGGGTTTGGAAACAATGACGCGCCCAGCACGCCGGCCCGAATAGACTGCCGGTAAAAGGTTGCGTGGTCCCTGATTTGATCGCAATGATTTGGTTCCTGGGCAGCATCAGGCTGCACATTCGACTTAAATCCAACCACTTGAAAGGCGTGCCCTTGATGGCCCCGAAATAGAAATTAAAGGCGTCGAAATAAACGACCGTCTTCATGACAACCTCCTGTACCACAGTGTGTTGCGACCAAGAGAAAAACCAAAAAATGAGCAGGGGCAGCCTCTTTCAAAGCTGCCCCGCGCCTTGCCGCCGAAGCGGACAAGGAAGATGATGGGAAAACGTAGCCCGGTTGGGGCCATTTCGTCAACGGTGATTTCACATTTTCTTGGCCTGCCCATTTTCTTTCGTCAGTTTCGCGTGTTTCGCGGGCAAATCTGAAATCTTCAATCATAAATCTTAAATGATCACCTGTTCTCCGGCGGCCAGGATGTCCGCCGCTTCCAGTTCAAATCCAGCGGCCTTCTCGACCAGCTTAGCGAACGGGTCTTGCACCGCCACCAGTCGTGGCGATGCGGATGCGCACTCGAATACGGCGTAGAGCCAGTACTCGGCCCGCCGGTTCGCCGCCGCCGCCCATTCATTGGTGCTGATATGCACATTCCCCAACCGCGCCCGGCCCTTGATCTCAATGCACCGGCGCTTGCCATCCGGGCGATGGCTCAGCACGTCGAATCCCGGCCAGGGCGTGTTCAGTCCGGCCTGCAATGCCAGTTCGGGCGAGTGGACATCCTGCACTCGTGCCCCCAAAGCCCGCTCGTGCGCCATCACCAACTCCATCGCCACGCGCTCCACCTCCGCATCGTACCGCAGGCTCTCTTCGTCGCTGGCCGCGGGCCGCGCTAGCAGGTGGGCCAGGAACTCCACCGGCCCCACCCCAATCAGCGCCGGCTCGCGCAGCACCGTCTGCTCTGCATCCTGCGCTCGCCTCTCCCAGGCCCGTTGCAGGTCCCGGATGCGCTCGATCTCCCTTTCCGCCGAAGGATGCCCCTCGCGCCGTCGTTTGCTCCATACCGTGCGCGCCTCGACGAGCTCCTTTTGCTCGTAAAAGAATCCCTGTCGCAGAAACTCAATCCGCCCAGCCAGGTCCGCGTTCAACCGGTCCCGGTGCTTTTGCGCAAACTCCTTTGCCACCGTCGCTACCATGAATGCCCGCGCTTCCTCGATGCGCCCCTGTGCCGACACGGCCAGCCGTTGCGCGTCCAATGGCAGCCCGCCCGTGCGAGGTTCGAGCAACAGGAATTCCTCGATCGGCCGCACCGTCATCGTTCCATCTTCCTGCTGCCGCAGCGCGATGAGCGATTGTTCCAGCACTTCGTCGTTTGCCAGGGCCTTCAAAGATGGATCGGCCCGTCGCACAATCGTTACGGCGGCCAGGTGCAGCAGGTAGGAACAGGATGATGACGGGTCCACCACCACCGCGCCTCGCCGCGCATGCGGCGTCCCCGCCGTGTCCACCAGGAACCGCAGTTGATCGAACACCGGCTCCCCCGGATGCACCCACACCGCGCCATTTTCCCCTCGGCCCGGCCGCGAAAACGTGATTTCCAGGTGGTCGCGGCCCTTTGCTTCCAGCATTGGCAGCAGCGGGTCTAACGCCCGCGGTCGCGTCGGCGTCAGCCGAAAGCGTTTCTCGTCCAGCGCTGTTAGTTGCAGATGCATCAGCGGTCCGGCGTGCTGGACAACCTGGCGGACGTACCCAGGCAGCAGATGCGAGTACCCCTCTACCGCCCTCTTCTCCT
>JAGOHE010000002.1 GCA_017996315.1 Kiritimatiellia bacterium
GGGAAGTGAGCGCATCGCTCCATCGGCGCGACACGCTGGACCGGTCCCGCGCCACGGCGCCCTTGCAGGTGGCGGCGGATGCCGATGTGATTGACTCGTCGGGCATGACCGCCCGCGAGGTGGCCACATACATCATCGGCCGCGTGCGCGCGGCAGGCGGGGGGTGCCTGTGAGCGGCCACGGCGCCAGCCGGTCCACCTTCTTCTACGCCATCGTCACGTGGGGGCTGCGCGTGCTTCTGCGGCTGCTGTTCCACGTCCGCACCAAGGGCGTCCGGAGATTCCCGCAGCACGGGGCTTTTATCGTGGCCGGCAACCACGCCAGCTTCCTCGATCCGCCTGTGATGGGCGCGATGATCAAGGGCTGGATGATTCATTTCATGGCGCGCGATTCGCTGTTCCATCCCCCCTGGTTTGGCGGCGCCCTCCGGAGACTCGGCGTCATTCCGCTCGACCGGGCGCGCGGGGACATTGGGGCCATGCGTAAAGCTCTGCAAACGCTCAAGGAAGGCAAGGCGCTGGGCTTGTTCCCCGAGGGAACGCGATCGCCCGATGGAAACCTCCAGCCCGCGAAAGGTGGCATCGGCTTCCTCGTCGCCAAGGCGGCGGTGCCTGTCTTCCCCGCGTACATTCATGGCACCTTTGAGGCTTGGCCCAAAGGCTCGAAGATGAAGAGGGGAACCCGGGTGACGGTGGTCTATGGAGATCCCATATCGCCCGAAGAGGTTGTGGCGCTGGGGAAAGGCGAGTACGAGAAAATCGCCGCTCTCATCATGGAGCGAATCGCCGCCCTTCGTCCCGAAGCCATCGCCCTGCTCGACAAACGCCATCGGCCGTCGTAAAGTATGCGCGTTGCGGGCGTAATTCAGCGGTAGAATGTCAGCTTCCCAAGCTGAACGTCACGGGTTCGATCCCCGTCGCCCGCTCCACTCAAAATCTTCGACAACCAGGCCGTTTTCTCGCATTCCTCCCGAGAAAAAGCACACCCCGGCTGTTCGATAAGGTGCTCATTTTGTGACCGGTTTTGGGGCAAGCGTCCGGTCGCGGTTCACTCCGCCGGCTTCGATCATACGGGACAGTTCCTTCATGGCGGGGTGATCCTTCAAACTTCCGGCCTTGTGCCGGGGTTTCTTGTCATGCTTCGTCCGATGGTGCCAGACGGTGCGCGCGGGCGGCAGAAGCGGGAACGAGGTCGGCGCGCCGCGTCGGTCCGCAGCACATCAGTTGGAGCGGGTGAGCAGGGGTTGGAGGAGCGCGCGGAGTTCCGATTCCGGATTCCGGCCGCGGTAACGATCCATGCGGGATCGCTGGGCGGCGAGGATGCCTTCCCGGAGCTCCGGGTCGCGGCCCACGCGCGCGACCACAGCCGCCAGCAGGTCGAACCGTTTTTCCCGCACCAGCACCCCCGCGCCATCGAGCGTTTCCGGTACGGCGGCCGCGGCAAACGCCACCACCGGCACCTCGTGATGCATGGCCTCAAGCAGCGGCGCGCAGAATCCCTCATGCTCGCTGAGGCAGAGAAAGACGTCGGCATCCCGGTAGGCTTGATTCAGCGCCGCCTGGATTACGGGTCCGGTGAATTCGACGCCTTTCAGGTCCCAATGCCGCAGCCGGGTTTCGAGCAAGCCGCGATAGAGCTCGAGCCCGTTGTAGGATCCGACATGCTTCAGCTCGGCCTGCGGATCGTGATACCGGCGCAGATAGTAATGCGTCGCCAGCAGATCCTCGATGCGCTTGTTCGGCACACCCCGGCCCACAAAGAGGACGCGCAGCGGATTCCCGGTCCGGGGGCGTCCGCGCCGGGCGCCCCGGTTGGACGGCGGCCGGCCCCAGGCGGCATAGTCGAATACCAGCGGGAAGACCCGGGGGTTGGCGTAGCCCAGTTCCGCCAATTCCGCCGCATTGAACGCGCTATCGGCGAGAACCAGCTCCGCGGCGCCCGATAACCGGGCCATCTGCTCCCGGCCCAGGGCGAGGGCGCGGGCGGTTTCTTCGCGGATGCCCTTGAAATAATGGGGCGGGGTGATGTTGTGGTAGATCAGCGCGCGGCGCGCGCGCAGCTCGGCGAAGCGCTGATTGGCGAGGGATCCCACGGAGAGGTGGAGAATGACGATATCGTCGGGCCGGATTTCCGAACCGGCGCGGGCGAGGTCCCGGATATCGGCCCGATGCTCGGGAAATGTGCGGCGATGTTCGCAGTAAATTTCCGACGCCGCACCCCAGCTCCGAAACATCGCGCGCAGGGCCATCGCTTCGTTGCTGATGGCATCGCCGCGAACGAATCCCGAGACCCATTGATGAATGGCATTCATACGGCCGGTCAGAGGCGCTCCATGGCGCGCATCCATCGCGCTTCGACCTCGGGCCAGGAATACACACGGCGGACAAAATCGCGCCCGCGCGCGCCCATGGCCTTCCGTTCGTCCGTCCGGTCCAGCAGTCGCGCGAGCATGGTTTCGAAATCCGGGTAATGACGGAACCACCAGCCGCCGCCGCTGCGTTCGCACTGGTCGCGCAGAACTTCGCTGCCTGCGTGGACGAGGCCCGGTGTGCCGGCGCCGAACGCCTCCAGCAGCACGATCCCGAAACTCTCCAGCCGGGAGGGATGGATGAATACCCGGGCGCCGGCCATGGCCTCGCGTTTTTCCGCTTCCGGCAGGAACCCGAAATCCCGAACGAAGGGGTGGGACTCCACCTCGCCGCTGCCGGTCAGCGCGAGGGTTAGCGGATGTCCCGTGCGTTCCCGGAAACAGGCAATGTATTCCAGCAGCAGCGAGGTGCCCTTGAGCGGCTCGCGGCGGCCGCTGTAGAGCACATAAGGATCCGTCAGTCCATGCCGCTGGGCAAACGCGTCGGGGTCGGCATCGAACGGATCGAGTCCCATTCCGCCGACCGCTCCGCGTTCGGCCGGGAACGAGAAAAGCCGGGCGGCGAGAGCGCGTTCCGGATCACTGTTGAAGACACATCCGCGGACGGCATGGAACATGTCGCGGATGACCGAGGTGTGGGCGAAGGGTTCGTCATGCAGGCAGGGCACAAGCAGCGTCTTCCCGGGATGAATTTGCGCGGCCGCGTACGTCACGCCGAAGAGATATGGCCCGGCGATGATGCGGTCGTATCGCTCGCCTTCCCCGCGCAGGTGATCGTACAACGCGCGGCTGTGGACACTGTGGCGCATCCACGTCTCTTCTTCGGCGCGCGTCAGGGACGCATGGCGGTCCAGCCGGCTTTGCAGCGAGAGGAAGAGGTGGGGATCCCGGTCGGAATCCACCGGGAACCGGAGCACATCCAGCTCGCCGTCGGTTTCCCGTCCCTCGGGAAGTTCATTGGCCCACGTAAAATGATTTTGCGCGCAGGTGGCGAGAAAGGTGACGCGCAGGCCGCGCCGCGCGAGTCGGCGGCCGATTTCGCGCAGGAGTGTTTCCGCCCCGCCCACCGTAGCGCCCGAGGCGTACCGGGGCGATACGATGGCGATAGAACGGACGTCGCTCATGCGGGGCCGGGCCCGGGTCCGTTCGAAGGAGGTTCGCGCCCGGATTCCAGCGCGCGGATGCGTTGTTCCAGCCGCTCGATCTGGAGGCGGTGCTGGTCGTCCATGCGCTCGATGGCGGTGGCGATCATGCCGTTGACCTGGTTCTGCTGGGACCAGAGCCGGTAGGTATAGAACTTGAGCAGGTTCCAGATCGCGCGCTTGAGCCGGATCAGCAGCGGCGCGAATCGCGCGCGGCGTTCGCGGATTTCAAAGTCGCCGATATCCACCACCACCGCGTCGGGCAGACAGCGCAGGTAGTATTCGAGGAACGCGCCTTCCTCCCGGCCAGGCGCGAGATTCAGCCGTTCCGCCCGCGCCACCACGGCGTCCGCGTAGAGGCCGGACTGTATGTTCTCATCCACTTCGGCTTGGATTTCGGCGACCACCCGCCGGGTGTCCACCCCGTCCGCGCCCATGCTGATGACCGGTTCATTCATGCCGCAAGTGTAGCCGTCCGGCGGACGCATTCCAAGCGCTCAGCCCGGCGCACCCCGGCGCACGACTCGCGTTCCCGGTTCTCCTTCAAAGGCATCTTGCATGCCTCGCCGCTTCGGGCGCGCAGGCGGGGGGCGTGACTGCAAGTCATCGGGCGGCAGCGAGAAGCGGAGTCGCATCGCGCATCCGCGCTTGCGTTGAGGGAGATCTCCACTCACAATCCGGCCATGAAATTTTCCATGGGCGGGGGGTTCGTCTGTTCCATATTCCTTCTGCTGTCCGCCGCGATGGCGCAGGAGGCGCCCGCGGAACGGGCGGAGGACGGGGGCGCGGCGGCGGTTGAGACGCATCATGTTTCGCGCGGCCAGCGGATAGCCGAGCGGTTGCGGGCTTCGGGTTGGTCCGACGGGATGATTGTTGGCGCGATCTCCACGCTGCCGATCGTTGAATTGCGCGGCGCGATTCCGGTGGGCATCGGATTTCTTCAGATGCCATGGTGGGAAGCCTTTGCGGTGTCTGTGGCCGGCAACATGCTGCCGGTGCCGTTCATTCTATGGTTCCTGGGGCCGCTGTCGCGGTGGGGCATGCGGTTTCGGCTCGGCCGACGGTTTTTCGAATGGTTGTTCGCCCGCACACGCCGCAAAACCGCGGGCGTGGAGAAGTACGAGACGCTGGGATTGGCGATTTTTGTGGCGATACCCCTGCCCATGACGGGCGCATGGACGGGCGCCATGGCGGCGTTCGTGATGGGATTGAGTCTGCGCCACGCCCTGTGGTCCATCCTGCTGGGGGTGCTTGTGGCGGGCGCGATCATGACGGTGCTGGCCAAGCTCGGGTGGATCGGAGCCACGATCTTCGGTCTGGCGCTGCTGGCCACGATGGCGGGGGGACTGTTGCAGTGGTTGAAACGCGAAACCCCCGCGTCAGGCGCGGACCAGCCCGGCGCATGATCCGGCGCGCGGTTCGCGTTACGATGCGTCCCGGGCTGCCATCGTCATGAAATAGTTGTGTTCAATTTCATCGCCGATGGTCGTGGGTTCCCCATGGCCGGGATAGACATGCACGGCATGGGGGAGCCGGGCGAGTTTTTTCAGGGATTGCGCCAGACTGCGGCTGCTGGCGCCCGGGAGATCAGTCCGGCCGACATTGTTCCGGAACAACGTGTCGCCGGAGATCAGCACGGCCTCGGTGGGGAAGTAGTAGCACACGCCGCCGGGGGTGTGGCCCGGAGTTTCAATCACGCGAAGATCCCAGCCCGCGGCATGTATGGGCACAGACTCCGATACGTCCACCCAGGAAGATTCGGGCCGGACGGGAATATCGTAGTGCGGGGGCAACTGATTGTTGGGGCCGAAGGCCCAGCGCTCGTCTGCCGGATGTCCGTATACGGGCACGGGGAGGGCGCGGGAAACGTCGGCGAGCGCGGAGAGATGGTCCATGTGGCCGTGCGTCAGGAGAATCGCCTCGACGCGCGCATGCTTCTGCTTGATCCATGCGAGAATCGCATCGGCGTCCGCGCCGGGATCGAACAGCAGGGCGGCGCCGTCGGGCTGGCAGGCGAGGTAGCAATTCACTTCAAAGGGTCCGACCGGCAGGGTGTACAGATTCATGCGTGACTTTCCTTGACGGCAGGCTGGTTAGAAGAGCTCCCCGGGTTGGACGCGCCGGGGTTCCTCCGGAGCGGGGGGGAGTTGGAGCAGGGCGCGCCATTCCGACTCTGAAATTACGGGTACACCTAATTTCCGCGCGTCGGCCAGTTTGTTTGCGCCGGGATCGCGTCCGGCGACCACATACGAGGTTTTGCCGCTGACGGCGCTGGTGACGGTGCCGCCCCGGGCGCGGACGGCTTCGGTCGCGGCCTCGCGCGAGAATCCCGAGAGGGTGCCGGTGATGACCATGCTGCATCCGGCGAGCGCGTCGCGGACGGCCGGGTTCTCGCTGCGCGGCTGATTTGTGGGATGAATGCCGAGGTTCTGGAGGCGATTTCGCCAGTCGCGGCCTCGCGGGGAAGCGAAGAAATCCAGCACGGCCTGCGCGGCCACCGGTCCCACGGGTTTCCAAGCGGGATTTTCAGTTTCTTTTTCCAGAAGAGCAATCCGTTGCTGGAGCGCCGCGTGCCGTTCGGCGCGTTCCGCGCGTTCCTGATCGTTTCTGGGCCGGCGTGACTGTGATCGGGGATTGATCGCCGCAGCTTCTTCGCGCAGGGCACTGAGTTCCACGATGGCGCGCAGAATCCGGGAGTTGGCCAGATCATCCAGGTCCCGATGGCCGCGGCCGAGAGCGCGGGCGAGGGTTTCGCCAATTTCAGGAATGGCCATGGCGAGCAGCCAGCGTTCCAGAGGCATGGTTCGCGAGCGTTCCAACGCCTGAATGACTTTGTCCGCATTCTCTCCGAACATGCGCGGCTTTCCCGGTTCGCCCAAGTCCAGAAGACGCAAATCTTTTTTGGATATGCGGAACAAGTCCAGAGGCTCCTCCACCAAGCCCCGTTCGACGAGTTTCTCGGCAACCACGCCGCCAATTCCCTGGATATCCAGCGCTTTGCGCTGGGCGAAGTGATCCAGCCGGCGGGGCTTTTGCGCGGGGCATTGAAGGTTGTCGCAATAATGCGCCACGGTTTCGGCCTCTCCGGATTTCGACGCGCGCCGGGCGAGGGGACCTCCGCAGGCGGGGCATGTCGAGGGCATGACAAACGGTTGTTCGCGGCCGGTTCGCTTTTCGATGCGGGGGGCAATCACGGCCGGGATGACCATGCCGGCTTTTTCGATGACGACCCGGTCGCCCACTCGGATGTCTTTGCGGGCGATATCTTCGGCGTTGTGCAGGGTGGCCCGGGAAATGGTGGATCCGTCGAGAAAGACCGGTTCCAATTCCGCCACCGGTGTCACCGCGCCGGTGCGGCCGATTTGCAGGGTGATGGCGCGCAGCCGGGTTTCCGTGCGCTCGATCCATTCGCGGGGTTTGTACGCGATGGCATAGGCGGGGCTGCGGGATTTCAGCCCCAGGCGGTCCCAGAATTCGAGTTCATTGACTTTGATTACCGCGCCGTCGATGGCAAACGGCAATTCGGCGGCGGACGCTTTGATCTCGTTCGCGGCCGCGAGGGCGTCGCGCATGGTCGGGCAAACCCGGCGACTCGGCGGGACCGGCAGTCCCCACGCGCGCAACTGATCGAGGGCCTGGTCATGGCGGGTGAACACGATTCCTTCCGTTCGCGCGACCGCATAGAACACCACACGCAGGGGCCGCCCGGCCACCACGCGGGGGTTGAGCTGTTTGAGCGAGCCCGCGGTGGCGTTGCGGGGATTGGGAAACGCGGCTTCTCCGCGCGCGGTCAGGGCGTGATTGAGGCGTTCGAATCCGGCGAGATCCATATACGCTTCGCCGCGCACCTCGATCCACTCCGGGGGATGGTCGGTGGCCAGCGTCAGGGGCAGACTGCGAATGGTGCGGGCATTGGAGGTGATGTCGTCGCCTTCGGCTCCGTCGCCGCGGGTGGCCGCGCGGATCATGCGGCCGTTCCGGTACTGAACGGCGAGCGAAACTCCGTCGATCTTGGGCTCCACGTGATACGTCACGGGGGCGTCGCCGAGGATTTTCCGGACTCGTTGTTCGAAGAGATCGAGCTCATCCGCATCGCGCGCCTTGTCGAGGGACAGCATGGGCGGATCGTGGCGGACGTGCGGAAATCCCTCGATGGGCGATCCGCCCACCCGGGCGGTAGGGGAGTCGGGGGTGGCGAGACCGGGGAATCGGGATTCCAGGTCGGCCAGCTCATCGAACAGCCGGTCGTAGGCGGCGTCGGTGATTTCCGGGTGCGCTTCGACGTAATACAGCCGATCGTGACGGGCGATTTCACGGCGGAGTTCCGCTGCTTGATGCGCGATCTCTGCCGGAATGCCGGGTTTGGCTGGATTCTGGGGGGCCATGATTGACGATGAATGTAAACTCCCGGCGGGGCGCTGTCGAGGCGCCGCCGAGTCTGGAACATTATACAACAAGCGGGGAGCGGGATGGGTTCCCGCTCCCCGGCCTCGAAACTTCCAACTGTCTCATGGCCCGCGATGCGGGCCATATGATTTAGTTGGCGGTTCGGATGTGTTGGCTTTCCTCTTCCTCCTGCTGGGCTTTCTCGAGGTTCGCCTTGAATTCATCCAGCCGCCGGTTGCGGAGTTCGATCGTTTTGCTGGAGGGATTCCAGTGTTTTTCGTAGATCAGCGCGCCGTGCGAGGGGATACCGGTTTCGGCGTTCATGTCTTCCGGGTTCGCGATACTGACGGTCACGAAGATTAGCGTTTCATCCTGAACCTTTTCCGTGTTGTGGTGGGAGAACAGGTAACGCCCGATGATCGGGATGTCGCCCAGCAGCGGAATCTTCTTAACCGTCTCGCGGTCGTCCGTTGAGGTCAATCCGCCGATGGCGACGGTTTGTCCGCTCTGGATCACGAACTCGCTGGTGACCTTGCGCGTGGCGAGGATGGGGAAGGTCAAGCCCGGCTGCGGCTCGATCAGGCCGACCTGGCGGTTGAGTTCCGGCTCGATATTGACGGTGATGTTCTCCTCGGTGTTCACCACCGGCTGCACACCGACCTTGGTTCCGATTTCAATCCACTCGGGATCTCCGTACTCGTAGCTGACGTCGGTCGTGCCGCCTGTTGTAGACGTAGTCCGTTTGACGATATTGGGACGACGCTGGCCGATATGGATGTTGGCTTTCTCGCCGCTCGACACCACGACTTTGGGATTGGTGACGATCTCCACGCCGGCATTCTCCTGCAGCGCGCTGAGGGTGAGCGCAAAGGTGTCGGCGGACAACACGGTCGAGGTGAACACCGACTTGAGCGCCTGGTCAATGACGTTTCTATGGGTTTCTTTCGTGTCGGTTCGGGTTAACGTATCTGTGGAGCTGTCGTCCACACCCGTACCCGAGGACGATAGTCGTGTCGCGACGGAGGAGGTGCTGTCGAGGGCGACGGGGAAGGGCGTCATGGAAGCCGGTTCCTCTTCCGTGGCTTCCTGATAGGTGGTGGTGTTCCGGCCCGTATATACCAGCCGGTTGATGGCGCGCTGCGGATCTTCGGCGCTGACGGTGTATCCTCTCAGCACGGACCAGTTCAAGCCGAGGTTGCGGATGGCTTCCTCATTGAGTTCCACGAATTTTGCTTCGATGGCCACCTGTGGGATCATCCGGTCGAGGGATTCAACCAAGCCCCTGATTTTCTCGATCTGAGCCACGGAGGCATGAACGGCCAGATTCCGTCCGCTGGCCTGTAGAATGGCGCCGTTGGGTGCAATCAGGCGGGAGACCCCGTTGGAGAGCGTTTCCGCGCGCGCGTATTTCAGCTGGAAGGTCTCCGTGTACAGGGGCACAGCGGCCGCGGCCCTTGGCGGGGAGATGGAGTAGATCTGCGAGCCCGGCTCGGATTCCATAAGCTCGAGGTCATGCATCGAAAGAATCTGGCTTAACGCGCTCCTCCAGGGCACATCCTTAAGATTGACCGAAACCCGGCCGGTGAGTTGCGTCGGCGAGGCCACGATATTCGCTCCGGACATGCGCATGAACAGGGTTACCACATCGGATAGCGGGACATCCGTCAGCGCCAGCGTGACCATATCTTCCTTGATGACCTGCGATTCATCCACCGGAACCAAGGGAATCTGATCGACACCGGTGGAAGTTATGGCCTCCGGGGGCGGGCCTTCTTCGGCGACCTCTGTGGGCGCCACTGGAACGCTGTCGCTTTCCAGTTCCGCCTCCACTTCGGCCATGGCCTCCTCCATCAGGGGTTCCGCGGGCGCATCGCCTGCCATTTCGGGAGTCGTTTCGGGAATCATGTCGGGAACGAGTTCCTCCCCGGCCGGCGGGAGCATCCCGGGTTCCTCCGCGAAGGCAGAGGGCGTTCGGGCCACGACTTGAGACCACACAAAACTGGCAGCGAATGATATCGCGGCCAAATAGGCCAAAGTCAGCATTGCCTTTTTCATATTGTCATCTTCCTTTGTTCGTTGGGGATGAATCCGGACCTACGCCCTCTTTGGATAGGCTCAACCCCCTATCGTCAATCTTGAGAATTCTAAACCGATACAGCAGTCCTTTGTAGCTCACGGCCAGAATATCATTTTCCTTGTACAACGCACCATCAATCAAGGCCATCGGTCCTCGACCGCCCAATCGGCTCAACCCGGACAGGTTAATCTGCTTCCGGGCACCTTCCCAGTCGGTCTGATGCTCTGGAACTTGGATTTTTGTTTGAGGCTTAACCTGTTCCCCCGGATGAACGATCCCGCTTTCCACCCGTCCGATCGGCCAGAAAATGTTCCGGGACGGGCGTTCCGCCCGGCCTCCGCAGGGGATCCCCGCGGCGACGACGCATACGCAACAAACGGCCAGACGGATCTTCATGGCTTGGATGAATCCTCTGTTTCTTCAGTAAGCAAGAATTCGGCCAAATTCGAATCCAGATTTCCAGAATGTCGAGGCCACTCGATAATCACCTGAGCCCGCTGGGCATCTCCGGAGGGTCCGGCATTGGCCACATCGATGCGAATGATGGACAAATACGGGTTGGCGTTCTGCAGATCCTGAGCCAGTTCAACGATGTCGCGAAAATCGCCCACGACCGAGCAGGAAATGCGATAAGGTCCAAAACGTTTCGGGCGGGGGGGGGCCACTGTTTTGGATTTGGCCAGCGAATCGGCGGCGGGGGCCGCGGCTTTTTCGGCCACGGATTTGGATTCAGGCGCCCGCACCCACGTGGGCCGGGCCATGGTGAGTTCTCCAACGGTGTCCAGCGTAAGCCCCCCCCGGGATCGAATCGCCGCATCCAGCACACCGTTGGCCCAGAGGAGCGCGTTGTCGGCCGGGGCGATCATTTGATTCAACTGGAGACGCAAATCAGATCGCAGCTCCAGGCTTCTCCGCTTCATTTCCGGAGCCTGAGCCTGAAGTTGCCGGGCTTTTTGGATGGTGGAAATCAATTCCCTGTGTGTCCGGGATTTTTCGGCGCGAGCAGCCATCCACGGGGTCCACAAAAAGATATAGATCAGGACGATGACCCCGAGCGCCGCCAGGGCTCCCAGAAGGGCCAGTTGCTTCTGTTGTCGGGTCATGGGGGGCTTGCTCATGGGAAATCTCGCTGGGTTCCCCGGGCCTCGATATCGAATTCTCGAAGATCGGCTGCGGTCGGATCCGTGCCCGGAGCGGAAGGGGCTTGAAACGCCCGAAGTTCCACTGCGCTAAAAAAGAGATTCGTTCCGCCACCCGCGTCGGATGGCAGGGCATAGCTGGAAATTCGGGAGATCAGCCCTTCCACCAGTTCCTGCGCGTTGTTTCCCCGGACGCGTCCGGCCAGCCGCATGCGCAGGGCGCGAGACACCTTTGGATTGGTCTTGGATGCTCCGGGCGCCTTGTCATCGGTCATGAAATCATCATCCCAGCTCAGTCGGATGACCTGGATGGCGTCCGGGACGGTCTCCTGCACGAAATGCAACAGATGCACAGCATCCAGTCGCGCGCGATTCCAGGAATCAAGCTCCTGCCGGTATGCTTCCGCGCTGCCGAGCCGGGTGGCCAGCTTTTCATTGGTCTGGTTTCGGGTTTTAATCAGGCTCCATTCCCGCTCGGCCATCTGGCTATCGCGCGCGCTCATCCGCTCCGACACGATCCACTGGATGGCCGCCAACACCAACAGCCCTCCGACCAGGGCCAACACCGACCGGACGAGAAACGGGGTCCGAACCGGCCCCTGGGTTCTTCGTTCATCATCGCGCAGCAGGTTGATGGCTTGCATCGGCAATATCCTGGTCCTATTTCCTTCGCACATAGCCCAGACACGCGCCTACCGCCGCCGCGAGCCGGATTTTCTGGTCTCGAATCTCCACCGGCCATCCGTCCGCGGGCGGTTGCACATGGCGAAACGGATCCCACTCATCCGGATCGATTCCGAAAATCTGCGACATCGCCTGTTTCCAGTACGGATTGAGCGACAAGGCGCCGGAGAGGCAGAAGCGGGTGATCCGCGTGTTCAGTTCCCGTTCCACGAAGTCCCGGGCCAGCGCGATCTGACGGAACGTATAATCCAGCACCTCCTGCATCACGCCGGAAATGTCGATCGACTGGCCCGAGGTGATTGCGAGGGCGGTTTCGTGATCGACTTCGAGCCGCCGCATGACCGCGTCCACCACGATATCGCTGCCCGTGTCCGACTTCCGGATCAGGGCGGGCTGTCCATGGTGCACGAAACTGATGAAGGATGAGCGCGATCCGGTGTCGATGAGGCACACGGTCTCCCCGGTTCGCTCGCCGGCATAGGCATCCAGGAAGGCGCGAAGCGTACACATGGCGCTGAGCTCATACCCGCAAACGGCGGGAGATCCCGATGCAAAGCGTTTCAACACCGTCGCAATCTCCGATTCCGGCGCCGCCACCGCCACCAGGCGCGATTCGGATGCGCCCTCGAGCCGCGCGGCTCCGAACCGGAAACCGGAAGCCAGGCCGAACTGCTCGCGCAGATAGCGGGTGAGTTCCTCCGGGGGAAGCGGCCACTGGGATGGCGCGTTCACCATGCGCAGGAGATTCTTTTCGCTCCCGGACGCGCAGGCGACATACTTGGCCCGCAGCGACGGCGGCAACTCCGGGACTTCGACGATTCCGTCCGTCGGCGGGGTGGGCAGGATGGCCGCTCCAACGGCTTTTAGTCCCGACCGCGTGGATTCCATGTGTACGGCCTTCACTCCGGTATATCCGAAGTCCAGCCCCACCACATCGGTGCAGGACCACCTCGCCGAATTCCTGCCCAGCAACCAGCTAAAATTCATGGGTTCTCCTCAAACCCCGATGCGCGGTGCAGCGCATTCTCCGGTCGTCGCATTCTTCGAACAACATCGAAGTCTCCAGTGAAGTGCGAGCATGTAGTGTGCCAAATTTTCGCCAATTTCCATCGGACTCAATACGGGTGTTCCCGAATATGGGCCCGGAAGAGCGCGCGCGAGATCATCAGCTCAAATGCCATGAAGGCGGCGGACAACAGAACCAGCGCGACCCAGGATAGGCCCATCGCGCGCCGGACAAGGAGCAGCGGAATCGCCACCTCCGGTATCTGGTCCAGACCGAGCGCCCGGCTTCCGGCGGGCCGGCCCATCCGGCGCTTGATGAAGCTGGACAGCAGATCTCCCGCCATGGCCCCCGCCGCGATGCGGAACCCGAGCTCGGGAAATAAACCCGCGGACCAGCCGATCAGCGGAGTGAGCGCGAGGGAAAGAACCACGCCCCGAAGGGTCTTGGAAGGACCGAAAATAGGCCGTCCGTCCGGAAAGCGTCGCCCGCCATCCAGCGGCCAGGCGCCGCGATTCCGCCACAGGGCGTGCGCCAGCAGGGGTATGGCATTGGCGGCGCAAACCAGCAGGAACACCAGGAGGACGTTTCGCATGACACCCGTACCGTGCCTCATGTACGGGATGGGATCAAGTGCGGGGTTGAAGGAATGTGTCTCCGGGATCATACTCTGCGCATGCGTTCCATCCTGTATCGGCTGTGGCTATGGGGCTGGGTTGCCGGCCTCGGTTCGGCGGCGGCGTTCGCGGAATCCATTCCGCTCGACGGCTTCGCCGCCACCGTCAACGACCGTGTGATCACCATCGGAGAAGTCTTTGCCGAGGCATCGCGCATGGACCGGCTGGCGCTGGAGGAGGCGGTTGATCGCACCGAGCAGGAACTCCGGCTGCGGGAGAACTACCGTCAGGCCCTGAAGCGACTCCTTGAGCAGGCGCTGTTGATCGAGGAAGTTCAGCGGCGGCAGGAGGCCAAGCCGGAGTTTGTATTTCCCGAAACCCTCGTGGAGAATCAAATCCAATCCACAATTCACGAGCAGTTTGACGATCGCCGGGACTTGTTCATCCAGGCCCTCGCGGAAGATGGCATGACGTTGGATGACTTTCGCATCCGGATTCGGGACCGGATCGGCGTTTCGCAACTCATGCGCGACGAAGTCTATTCGCGCATGCTCCTGCCGCTGTCCCGGGTGCGCGAGGAATATGCGCGGCGCCGCACCCAATACACCCAGCCGGAGGAAGTGCGGGTGCGTGTGATCATGCTGCAACGCGGCGCGACCGAGTCCGAAACGGAGATCAAACGCGAACAGGCCCATCGCGCGCACCAGCGCCTCGTGGGCGGCGAATCCTTCGAATCCGTGGCTCGCGCGGTGTCCCAGGGATATGGCGCGGATGCCGGCGGCGACATGGGCTGGAGAAAACCCGGCGAACTGAACGCGCAGATTCGCGACGCGCTCAAGGGCATGGACATGGGCCAGTTCAGCGATGTACTGGAGAGTCCGGACGGATTCCACATCGTCCAGCTCGCCGGACGGCGCGAAGAATCCATCCGCACATTCGAGTCGGTGCGCGACGAGCTCGAGAAGGAATTGAAGGAGCAGGAGGAGGACCGGTTGCGACGGGAGCTGATCACCCGGCTGCGCGTCCGGCACTTCGTCCGCGTGCTCGCGCCGGAGCGTCCGGAGAACCCATGACCCTCGTACGCCGCATCGGCATCAGCATGGGGGATGTCAACGGCGTGGGTCCCGAAGTCGCGTTGCTCGCCGCCCACGCACTCGCATCGGCTCGCGTCGAGTGGACCCTCGTGGGTTCCGCGCGAGTCGCTGAAATAGTCGCCGACACCTTGCGCCTCCCGCCGCCCCGGCGGATTTCAGGCTTGGACACTCCGCCCCGCGCCGGGACGTTCACCCTCTGGTCGCCCCCGGGGGCGCCGGAACCGCGCTTCCATCCCGGAGTGTCCACCGTAACCGCCGCCCGCGCCGCCTACTCCTGGATTCAGGCGGCCACGGATGCGGCCGGCGCGGGTCGGCTGGACGCCCTCGTTACCGCTCCCATCCACAAGGCGGGCTTCCATCGCGCCGGCTTGCCCGCGCAGGGGCATACGGAAATTATCGCCGGACGCCTCGGCATCCGGAAGTATGGCATGCTCCTGTCCGGCGGCGGATTGCGCGTGATGCTGGCCACCCGCCATCTTCCCCTCGCGCGGGTTCCGCGCGCGATCACACCCGCTCTGCTGCGCGAACAACTGGCGCTTCTGCACGACTCGCTTCCCTGGCTGGGCGTTCGCGGACCCGGACGCATCGCCGTCGCGGGACTCAATCCGCACGCCGGCGACGGCGGCGCGCTGGGACGCGAGGAAGAGGACATCATCGCACCGGTGGTGCGCGCCGCGCGGCGGCGGCGCTGGAATGTCATCGGCCCGATGGCGGGCGACACCGTATTCCATTTTGCCCGCACCGGCGGCGCCGATGCGGTGCTGGCCATGTATCACGACCAGGGGCTCGCCGCGCTGAAAACCGTCGCCTTCGACGAAGGCGTCAATATCACCCTCGGTCTGCCCATCGTGCGCACCTCGCCCGACCACGGGACGGCGTTCGAGATCGCGGGGCGGGCTGCGGCGCGCCCCCACAGCATGATCGCCGCCCTGCGCTGCGCGGATGAACTGTCCCGGCGTCCGAATCCGTGGGCCCGCCGGTGAACGCCACACGACCGAGCGAACTGCGGGCCATGCTCGCGGAACGCGGGATTCATCCGTCCCGTTCGCTGGGCCAGAATTTTCTCGTGGACGCCAATATCGTCCGCATCATCGCCGAAGCCGCGGGCGCGGGTTCCGGCGATACGGTGCTGGAAATCGGCCCCGGCGCCGGCGCGCTCACCGAAGCGCTCCTTGCTGGAGCCGGCCGGGTGATCGCCGTGGAGTACGATCATCGGCTGGCCGCCTGGTTGCGGGATCGGTACGCGGGGGAATCACGTCTGGAGTTGTTGGAAGGCGACGCGCTGGCGATCGGAGTTCCCGGTCTGCTCGCCCGCGGATGCGGAATCTTCGCCTCCAACCTGCCATACGCTTCCGGCACCCGGATGCTGGTCGAGGCCATGCACGCCCCGATGGCGCCCCGCCGGATTGTGGTGACCGTCCAGACCGAGGTGGCGGACCGGTTGCTGGCCGCGCCGGGCGATCCGGCGTGGGGATTGCTCGGTTTGTGGACTTCCCGCGTGTACGCGGCGGAGAGGATTCATCGGGTGCCCGCGCGCTGCTTCTGGCCGAAGCCGGAGGTCGAATCCTGCGTGGTCCGATTGGAACGTCTGCCGACACCCCGCGCGGAAGTGGATTCCGTGCCCCGCTTCGTATCCGTCTCGCGCCAGCTCATGGGACATCGCCGCAAACAACTCCGCCGCGCGCTTCGGGACTTGCCGGGGGGGCAGGACCGCTGGCCGGCGAGCGAGTCCGCGAGCCGCTGGCTGGAGCGGATCGCCCTCGACCCGACGATTCGCCCGGAATCGCTGACGCTGGACCAGTGGGCCGTGCTATCGAACGCGCTGTCGGATCTTCCTTCGGCGGACGGGGGAGAACCCGACGCATGACCACGCCCGTCCTCTTCGATTCGCACGCGCATCTGGATCAACTCCCGGACGATGAACTTCTGGCTGTGCTCCAACGCGCGCGCGCGTCGGGAGTGGGCCGCATCCTCGCCATTGGCGGCGCACCCGCGGCCAACGCGCGGTCCGTGGAGATCGCCCGGCGGCATCCGGAATTCGTCCACGCCGCCGCCGGATATGACCGGATCTTCGCGGGCGCCGCCCCGGACCTCGCGGCGCTCGATGTCTGGCTGGCCGATCCTTCGGTCCGGGCCGTGGGCGAATGCGGACTGGACTACCACTACGGCCTCGACTCCGCCTCCGCGCAGCGGGAACTCTTTCTCGAAATGACCCGCCTCGCCGCGCGGCATGCCTTGCCCCTCGTGGTCCACAGCCGCGAAGCCGACGACGATACGCTGGCCATGCTGCGCGAAGCCGCCGCGGCGCATCCGGATCCCGCGCGCCTCGGCGTTCTGCATTGTTTCACCGGCGGACTCGATTTTGCCCGCCGGCTGCTGGATGCGGGGTTGTTCCTCAGCTTCAGCGGAATCGTCACGTTCCGAACAGCGGCCGCCCTGCGCGAAGTGGCCCGGTTCGTCCCCGCCGACCGGCTGCTGATCGAAACCGACGCGCCGTATCTTTCCCCTGAACCCCTGCGCGGCCGGACCAACGAACCGGCGCATCTGCCGCACACCGCGGAATGTATCGCCCGGGAACGCGGCGTTTCACCGGACCGGCTGGCGGAAGACACCACTCGAAACGCCCTCCATCTTTTCGCGCCACGCCGCCCGTAGCGGCAAAATGCTATACTGCCGCCATGTCGCTCTGGACAAAATTCTGTTCACTCAAGGGACTGCTGCTCGGACTCGACGAACGCTCGCTCGACTCCGATCCCATCGTCCAGTTCCAGCGGTGGTATCGGTTCGCGCGCCGCGCCGGATCCTTCTGGCCGGACTCGTTCTGCCTTTCCACCGTCGGCGCCGACGGCCATCCGGCCGCGCGCATGCTGCTGCTGAAAGGCTGCGATCAGCGCGGCCTGGTGTTCTACACGCATTATGTCGGGCGCAAAGCCGATGAGCTGGCGCGCACGCCGCATGCGGCCCTGACGTTTCACTGGCCCGAACTGATCCGACAAGTCCGGGTGGAAGGCCCCGTGGAGCGCGTGTCGGAAGAGGAATCCGACGCCTATTTCCGGTCCCGCCAACGCGGCAGCCAGATCGGCGCATGGGTCTCCCATCAAAGCCGTCCGCTGGCCAACCGGAAGGAATTCGACCGCGCCTACCGCGAGTACCGCCAGCGCATCGCCGGCGGTCCCGTGCCCCGGCCTCCGCACTGGGGCGGCTATCGCGTGTTTCCCGTGATGATTGAATTCTGGCAGGGCCGCCCCGCGCGGCTCCATGATCGTTTTCGATATGAGCGCCAGGCGAATGGGGCTTGGACGCGCGAGCGGTTGTATCCCTGACGCCGGCGCATTCCATCCAACCCTTGGATCGCAGGCCCATGACCCATCCAAGGTTTGGATGATGGTGGGGACGGGATGAGGCAGGAGACTCCCATGAATACGAGGATCGACGGCCGATGGAGCACTCCGCTGGCCCCGAACGCGGCGGACGGGGTGGAGCGGGTGGAATGCGGCATATGCCCGCACCACTGCCGCTTGCGCGAAGGGCAGCGGGGCCGGTGCTTTGTCCGCGTCGCGCGCGGAGGGCGGGTGATATCCAGCGCGGGGTTGCGCATCAGCGGCGCCGCGGTCGATCCGATCGAGAAGAAACCCCTGTATCACTTTCTTCCCGGTTCGCGGGCCTTTTCCATCGGAGCCATCGGCTGCAATCTTTCCTGCTCCTTCTGCCAGAATCACCGCATCAGCCAGCCGCGCGATGAATCGGCGTTGGGCGAAGAAGCCGCTCCGGAGGTGATCGCGAGCGTCGCGGGCGGCTCGGACTGCGCGAGCGTGGCGTTCACCTACAATGAACCTATTGTCACCTTCGAGCATACGATCGCCTGCGCGCGCGCGTGCCGCGCGGCCGGATTGAGGACCATCGCCGTCACCGCCGGTTTCATCGAACCCGGCCCGCGCGAAGAGTTCTTTGAGGTCATGGACGCGACGAACGTGGATTTGAAATCCATGAACCCGGATTTCTACCGGCGTTACTGCGGCGCGGAGCTCCAGCCGGTGCAGGACACATTGCGCTGGATCGCCGCCGCAGGCCGCACCTGGCTCGAAGTGACCACGCTGCTGATCCCCGGCGCCAACGACGGCGAGCCGGAACTCCGCGAGCTGGCGGCATGGGTTCGAGATGAGCTGGGGCCCGCAACCCCGCTGCATTTCACCGCATTTTATCCGACGCACTGGATGACCGATCACCCGCCAACGCCGCCCGAGACGCTCCACCGCGCCCGGGACATCGCCCTCGAAGCCGGAGTGCAATTCGTCTATACGGGCAACATTGACGACGATATCGGTTCCGCCACCTATTGCCCGTCCTGCCACGGCGAGCTCGTCCGGCGGAGCGGATATGACGTGCGCCCGGTCGGTCTTGATCCGCAGGGGCATTGCCTCTATTGCGGCGTCCAAGTGCCCGGTCGTTGGTGAGCCGGGCGTCCCCCTGCGCGGCGCCCAATCCAGCCGCGCGCGACGGAGAAAGGAAGTTCTCATGACTACGGGAGCGTTGTGGGGATGGATCGGTGGAATCGTCGGTTCGATCATGGGTTTGGCCGGGGGCGTGGTCGGAACCCGGTGCAGCATCCGCAACGCATCGGGGCCGCGCGAGCGAGCATTCATGATCAAGGCGTCGTTCGTGGCGTGGGGCGCGATCCTGATATTTTTGATACTGATGATCGCGCTGCCCGATCCCTGGCGGTGGTTCCTATGGATCCCCTACAGCATTCTGCTGCCTCTGGGGATCATCTTCGGCAACCGGCGACAGCAGGCCATCCGGCGCGAAGAATCGCAGGGGACACAGAACGGCGTGACGCGCTAGGCGAGCGTGCGCGGAAGCTCCGGGACGCTGCGGAAGCCGGATGTCATGCCCGCATCAGCCGGCTCACCCTCACCCGGCTCGCATGGGCTCGCCAGCCTTACACCTTGAAGAACACGGTCTGTTTTGCCAGACTGTCGGGGCCCTCGAGGGAAACAGTTGTTCAGGTATACACGTGCGCACTCATCCGCCTTTCTCGTGGATCCATTGGAACCGGCGTCACCGCCGGATCGAGATATCCGGGCGTCCTAAGACATGCTGACGTCCATCGTCATCCCCGCCTATAACGAAGAGGACCGTCTCGGCGCCATGCTGGGGGTCTACCTGCCGTACTTTGAGGCGATGCCGGAAGGGGAGACGGAGTTCCTGATCGTGGTGAACGGGTCGAGCGATGGAACGGAGGCGCTGGCGCGTCAGTTCGCCACCCGGCACGCGTCGGCGCGAGTGCTGGTCGAACCGCGGCAGGTGGGCAAGGGCGGGGCAATCCTGATCGGCTGCGCCGCCGCCCGCGGGGACTGGATCGGGTTTGTAGACGCGGATGGATCCACGCCGCCCCCGGCGTTTCGCGCGCTCATGGACGCGGCCCGCGCCGGACCTCCGCGCATGATCATCGCCAACCGGTGGGATCCGGCCTCGGTCATCGGCCCGAGGTCATGGCTTCGCCGCCACGCATCGTTGCGTTTTAACGCGATGGTTCGAATGTTTTTTGATCTTCGGGTGGCCGACACGCAATGCGGCGCCAAACTGATGCACCGGGACGTGCTCGCCGCGATCCGGCCGCGCATCGGCCAGACCTGTTGGGCGTTCGATGTGGATCTGCTCCTGCGGGTCCGCGACGCCGGCTTTTCCATCGAAGAACGGCCGACGATCTGGAACGAGGTCGGCGGGTCGAAGCTTCGCATGGGTCGCACGTCGGCGACAATGTTCATCGCCCTGGTGCGATTGCGGATGCTCGAGTCGCGCGCCCGCTGGATTGTCACGGTGTATGACCAGCTGCTCGGACGATGGATTCATCGCCCGCCGCGGCCGCCGCGCGCGCGGCGGGGGAGGGCGACATGAACGCTCCGCCGCCACGCCTGCTGGTGCTGAACCGCCGCGATCCCTTCCATCCGCAGGGGGGAGGAGCGGAGCGGTATCTTCGCGAGGTGGTCCGGGGCTTCATCGCCCGCGGATGGGAGGTGGACTGGTGGTGCAGCCGGTTTCGCGGCGCCGCCGCTCGCGAAACTCCCGAACCCGGATGGAACCTCATCCGTCGCGGAGGCGAATGGGCCACGCATTGGCACGGCCGGCGCTGGGCGCGGGCGCATGCCGATCGCTACACGGTCATCCTCGATACGTTTAACGGGATGGGATTTTCCACCGCCGGTCTTGCGCGCAGCCGACTGCTGGTATTTCAACTCTACGGTCCGGAATTCTGGTGCGCGGAATTTGGCGCGGCCGGTCGTATCGCGGCCGCGTTGGAGCGTCACTGGCTGAAGGCGTGGCGTGGCCGCCCGGTGGCCACCATCAGCGCGTCCACGCGGGACGATCTCTCCGCGCTCGGACTGCGGGACGCGGCCATCGTGCCGGTCGGGCTGGATTGGACTCCGCCCGAAGCGACGCCCCCCAAGCCTGGGCCGCTCACCTGCCTTTATCTCGGACGCCTCCGCGCGACGAAAAATCCGGCGGATGCGCTGCGCGCCTTCGGTGAAATCCGGAGACGACATCCCGGCGCGCGTATGATCGTGGCTGGAACGGGACCCGAAGAGCAGGAACTTCGCCGCCAGTATTCGGCTGAGGACGTGGAGTTCCGCGGGCGGGTTTCCGAGGAAACCAAAATCGAATTGCTGCGCCGGGCGCATCTGGCGCTCATCCCCAGCCGGCGGGAAGGCTGGAACATGGTTGTGACCGAAGCGGCATCGATGGGGACGCCCTCCGTTGGCTACGATGTGCGGGGAGTGCGCGAATCCATCCGCGATGGCGAAACCGGCGTGCTGGTGAACGCGGGCGACTGGCGCGCGCTCGGCGCGGCGGCCTCGGATCTGCTCGGCGACCGCGCGCGGTGGTCGCGGATGGCCGACCTGGCCCGAATCCGCGCCGCGGAATTCACGTGGGAGCGCACACGGCGGATGTTCTATGATTGGGCGACGCTATGAAATCACTGACCGATATCGCTCGCCGGATTTACCGGGCAATGCCGGACAACGCTTTGCGTCGGCGATGCTCGGCGTGGTGGTTCCGGCGTGCCGCGGGCGGCGCGCTCCGCCGGTGCGAATGGCGGGACGGAGTGTTTTTTGTGGAAACGTCGTCGGGCGTGGTGGTCCGGTCCGTCCGCGAATTCGATCCGGAACCCCTGATCACCAACATGCCCCGATTGCCGCTGCGTCCCGGCGGCGTTGTGCTGGATCTCGGGGGTAACATCGGCGTCACCGCCTTGTACGCCGCGGCCTGCGTGGATGGGGAACGGGGAGGGCGCGTGGTGGTCTTTGAGCCGGATTCGGAGAACCTCACGGTGCTCCGGGAGAACCTCGACCTCAACCCGGCCGGCCGGTGCGTCACGGTAATCCCCAAAGGCGTTTCGGACCGCTCCGGGCGCATGACGTTCCAGATGGGCGGGAACTATACGTCATCGCTGGTCCGCACGAATTACATCGAAGCGGACGAACCCGCGTATCGCACGGTGGAAGTGGACGTGACGACGGTGGACGATGCGTGCGCGGAGTTGGGACTGCCGCGGGTGGATGCGGTGAAGATGGATATCGAAGGCAGCGAAGTCGCGGCCCTGCGCGGCGCCCGCCAAACCCTCCAGACCCATCATCCGTTTCTGGTCATCGAAACACATACCGTCGAAGGCCGGGCCACGATGGAAGAAGTCGTGAAGGAACTGCGTCAGGCGGGGTATGCGAACATCCAGCTGGGTGAGGGCCCGACGCCGATGGTGATGGCGCAGGCATGAGGGGGGCATGGGCCCTCCGCGCCGTACGGCTGGAACGACCCCGCCGGCCGTGGTAGTCTCCCCGATATGGAAACCATGACTTCACGTCCGCCCCTGCGGCTGTACAACACGCTGACCCGTCAGGTGGACCCGTTTGAATCGCTGAATCCCGGCGAGGTGCGGATGTACACGTGCGGGCCGACCGTTCACGACTACGCGCACATCGGGAACTTTCGCGCGTATGTGTTCGAGGATCTGCTGCGCCGGACGCTCAAGTCCCGCGGGTACCGCATCCACCAGGTGATGAACCTTACCGATGTGGATGACAAAACCATCCGCAAAGCGCGCGCGGCGGGGCAGTCGCTGAAGGACTACACCTCGGTCTACAGCCGGGCATTTTTCGAGGATGTGGACGAGCTGGGCATCGAGCGCGCGGAGCAGTATCCCGCGGCGACCGACCATGTGCCGGAGATGATCCGCATGATCGAGACCCTGATCTCCAAAGGCCACGCCTACCGGTCCGACGACGGATCGGTCTATTTCCGCATCGAGAGTTTTCCAGCGTACGGGAAACTGGCCCGGCTGGATCGGGACGGGCTCAAGGCGGGCGCGCGGGTATCGCAGGACGAATACGAAAAGGAGAGTTTCGGAGATTTCGCGCTCTGGAAGGCGTGGACCGAAGACGATGGCGACGTGGCATGGGATTCGCCCTGGGGACGGGGCCGGCCCGGCTGGCACATCGAGTGCTCGGCCATGAGCATGAAATATCTGGGTGAAAGTTTCGACATCCACACCGGCGGGGTGGACAACATTTTTCCCCACCACGAAGACGAAATCGCCCAGAGCGAGTGCGCCACGGGAGCCTGCCTCGCCCGCTACTGGCTGCACTGCGCGCACCTGATCGTGGATGGCCGGAAGATGTCGAAGTCGCTCGGAAATTTCTTCACCCTGCGGGATCTGAAGGCGAAGGGATACTCCGGACGCGAGGTGCGGTATGTGCTGCTGGCGGGGCATTACCGGCAGTGGCTGAATTTCACCCTGGAATCGCTGGATGCGGCGCGGGCCGCCCTGCGCCGGCTGGACGATTTTTATGAGCGGCTGGATGCTGTGGCCGGCGGAAAGCCGGGGGACCTTCCGTCGTGGGCGGCGGAGGCCGACCGCGAGTTTCACGAGGCGTGGGCGGAGGATTTGAATGCGTCCGAGGCCCTCGCCGCGGTGTTCGATCTGGTGCATCAGGCGAATTCTGCCCTGTCGACCGGCGAACTGGATGCGGCGGGCGCGGCGGCGGTGAAATCGCTCTGGTCGTCCTGGAACGAGGTGCTGAATGTGCTGAGGCCCCCGCGGAAAGAAACCCCGGAGGACGTCCTCCGCCTCGTGGACGAGCGGCAGCGCGCGCGCGCCGCCAAGGATTGGGCGCGCGCGGACGAGGTGCGCGAGGAACTGGCGCGGAAGGGTTGGTCGGTGAAGGATACCCCGCTCGGACCGCAGGTTCGGAAATTGTGATCGCCCGATGAAGCGAGGACGATTCATTACACTCGAGGGCCCCGAAGGCGGCGGGAAGAGCACGCAAATTCGACGCATCGCGGAAATGCTGCGGGCCGAAGGGCGCGAGGTCGTCACCGCGCGCGAGCCCGGCGGCACACCGACCGGCGAGGCGATCCGCGGGCTTCTGCAATACGATCACTCCGGCGAATCGCCCTCGCCCGCGTGCGAAGTGTTGCTGTTCATCGCCAGCCGCGCGCAACTGGTGGACACCGTCATCCGGCCGGCGCTGAAACGCGGGGCCGTGGTGCTGTGCGACCGGTTCGCGGATTCCACGCTGGCCTATCAGGGCTACGGGCGCGGCTTTGACGTGGCCGCCCTGAGGCGGTTGAACGAGTTTGCGATTGCCGATTGCGTTCCTGATGTGACGCTGGTGCTCGATTTGCCGGTGGACGCGGGCCGGGCGCGCATGGCGGGCCGTCATGCGGCGGGCGGCGATGGCCCGGATCGGCTGGAGCGCGAAGCGGCGGAGTTTCATGCGCGGGTGCGGGACGGTTATCTTGCGCTGGCTCGAGCGGAACCGGGACGATTCCGGGTGATGGACGCTTCCCGCGCCGAGGAGGATGTTTTCGAAGCCCTGGCCGTGGAGGTGCGGCGTGTCCTCGAAGGATGAAGGGGGCGGCCGGCTGGCCGATTTCGTGCGGGCCTACCGGGCCGGCCGGCTGGCGCATGCGTATCTGCTGATCGGCGATCCCTCGCGCACGGGCGCACCTCTGGCGCGAGAAATGGTCGCCGCCCTCGATTGCGCCCAGCCGACATCGGAAGGATTTCCCTGCGGAGCATGTCCGGTGTGCCGGACCGTGGAACGCGATGAATATCCGGACCTGTGCTGGATTCGCCCATCCAGCAAATCGCGTCAAATCCGGATCGAAGAGGATGTGCGCGAGCAGATCATTCCGTTTCTGGGACGGACGTCGTATCTGGGCGGATGGAAAACCGTGGTCATTGAGGAAGCCGATTGTCTGAATCCCAGTTCGGCGAACGCCTTGTTGAAGAGTTTGGAAGAACCGATGCCGAAGACGCTGATGCTCCTGCTCACTTCGGCTCCGGATCAGTTGCTGCCGACCATTCGCTCCCGGTGTCATGTGCTGAAAGCGGAAGGGAATGCGGAGGCCCCGGTTCAGGATGAGTGGGCCGCGGAAGCGCTGGCGCTGTTGTCGCGTTTCGCGTCCTCCGGCATCACTGAAGGTCTGGCGGCCGTCAGCGCGATGGCCGGGCTGTTTGACTCGATCAAGCGGGCGGCGGAGCCGATGGTGGAGCAGGAGGAAGCGGACCACACGTCGCGCACGGAGCAGAGTTGGACCCGGGAACAGCGCGATGCGCGGCTGGGTTCAATGGTGCGGCAGATGCAGCAGGGCACGCTTCGGGCGGTATTATCCTGGCACCGGGACGCCCTCGCGCTGGCCTCGGGCGCCGAAGCTTCAGCATTGAACCATCCGGAACAGGCTGATGCGCTCGCGCGCTTTGTGCGCGATCGAGGCTATGCCGGCGTCCGGGAACGGCTCCGGCGCGCCGAAGCCGTGGTCCGGCAGATCAACCGCAACATCTCGCCCGTCACCGCGTGGACGGGGTACTTTCTCTGATCGGAGCGCGCCCCCGGCGCAAGGGGCGTGTCATACCGCGCTGGCGGATGTTCTCAACTCATCGACGACCGACAGCGCCGCGATGGCGGCGGTATCGCAACGCAGAATCCGTCCCGAGCCGATCCGGACTGATTGAAACCCGCAGCGGGCGAACAACTCCAACTCATAGTCCACCCAACCGCCCTCGGGTCCGAGGGCGAGCAGGGCGCGGGGCTGACGGGCGAGCGAATGGTGAAGGTCCCACACATTGCCGGCCGCCTCGGGATGGAAGAGACAACGGACTTCGGGGGGTGGGCAGAGCGCGTCGAGTTCGTCCTCGAGAAAGGGTTTGAGCCGACGGCATACCGTGACCTCGGGCAGATGGGGATCGCCGCTTTGCTCCAAGCCTTCAACGAGGCGCTCCCGGATGAAGCCGGGATCAAGAACGTGCGTATCAAAATAGTTCCGCTCCACGCGGGCCGCGTTCACCAGCCACCACCGGTCCACGCCGAGGGATGCGACCGCGGCATAGAGCCGCTTGAGCGTTTTGGGGCGGGGCAGAGCCATGATCAAATCAATTCCGGGCCGCGGAGCCGGCGACGGCTCGAACGTACACTCTAGTTCCATCCGGTCGGATTCGGAGCACAGCACGGCGGCCTGGCCCCGAAGCCCGTTGATGAGGCCCACGCGAACGGTGTCGCCCGGCCGGGCGTTCAATACAGAGAACACATGCGCTGCTCTCCGTCCGGACAGCCGCGCGCGCCCCGTTGGATCGACCTCATGAGGTTCCAGCAAAATTCGGTTCATCGCAGGAAAAACCTTTCAGACGGATGGGGATTCTAATCTCCAGGCGCTGTTCAGAACAGGACATCGTTTCTTCTTCGGCGGATCCGATGCCCCGGGCGGATTGGATCCCGTCAACCCCTCGGGCACTTCAGTCCTTCCGGCGCGGAACCCCGGAATCCGATGGCGTGGACGCACGGGGCGCAAGGGGATATCATGGGCGCAAGCCCCCATAGCTCAGGTGGACAGAGCATCTGCCTTCTAAGCAGAGGGTCACTGGTTCGAATCCAGTTGGGGGTGCCACTTTTCCGGGCGTGATGCGCAGAAAGGTTTTGATGATATGGCTCACCGTATGACTGTTCGAGGGTTTTTCTCCGGTCGGGTTGGAATGTCCGTCCTGATCTCGCTCCCGTTTCTGGCGTGGTATGCCGGATTGAACGCGTGGGGGTATCATCTCGGCGAAAGCGCCGTGACCATGGCCCGGACGCTGGGCGCCCATCCGTTCCCGGCGCTGGATCATCCGATATGGGAGATGACGGCTCGCGCCCTGGCGTCCATCCTGCCGCGCGCGGCGGTGCTTCCGGTCCTGAGCGGGTTGTGCGCGATTCTGGCGGCGTGGTCGGTCGGGCTGGCGTGCTCCTTCGCGTGGCGTCTGGCGGAAATTCCCGGTTTAGGCAGTGAAAGCCGATGGGAGCAGCACGGCCGGAAGCGGCGGCGAAGCAACACCACGCCGAAGCTGATATGCCGGGTTGGGGGAGGGTGGGCCGGGCTGATCCTGGGGTGCCATATGCCGGTGGTGATGGCGGCCACCCGGCCCATGTCTGCCGCGTTCGATCTCTGGCTGACGTTGCTCGCGCTGCACGCCACGGCTGCCGCGGCCGCCTCGCGCCGCACCTTTCCGCAGCTTTGGGCCGCGGCGCTGCTCGGCCTCGCGGTGGGGGAGCATCCCGCGGCGATCCCGCTCGCGTTCATAGCGGGCATATGGATGCTGTGGCGGATGTTTTCCAAGAAGATGATCAAGATACCCCGCGTTACCAAAAGCCGAGAAGAGGAACTGCGCGTCGGACTTCCGCTGGCCTGTGGCGCGCTCATTCTTCTGGCGGGCGCGGCGCCGTTGCTGATCAAGGCGGGTTTGTTACGGAGCCACCCCGCGGGGGTGTGGCTGGGCTACGATACCTATGGCCAGGCCCTTTGGGATTTGGCGGTCATGGCCCGGAGCCAATATCTCATAGGTTGGCCCTCGCAGGGCGGATTACTGGTGCTTCTAGTCACCGTGTTGCCCTCGGCGCTGGTATTTTTCGCGGCGTGGGGCGCCGATACGCGCCGGTCCATGCTGACGATGCTGATCCTGCTGGTGCCGATGGCGCTCGCGGGCGCACTGGCCTTCAACAGCAGATTGTCCCCGTGGCGCTTGTTCGGACTCATGCCCCTGTCCATCTGGCCGGGGCTGGTGGTGGCCTTGTGGTCGGGCGCGCTGGGTGCGATCTGGGCCCGCGCAGCCTGGGTGGAATGGAAGGTCGTCGAGAAGCCCTATCCCTCAAAATCCAAACCGGTTCCCCGGTCCTTGCGGTGGGCGATGGGGTGGGGTTTGCCTCTGGCCGTTGCGGTGTTGGCCGTGGCGGGAGCGATTCGGTCGCGCGCGCTTGCGCATGCCGGGGGGATGGAACCCATTCGCGATTCCGCCCGCGCCATTCTCGATGAGATTCCGCCGGACGGATGGATCGTTACCACCGGCGGGATGGACGACCCGTTGCGGCTGGCCGTGTATGAGCGCCGTCGGAACGTGAAGATCCTCAATCTCGCGCAGATGTCGCAACCGCCGTTGCGGCGATATCTTGCGTCCGCCTGGTCCGCCGACCTTCCCCTGGCCGGTCTGGCGGAGTATGTGCCGCACATGGCGCTCATCGAGTGGCTGAAATCAGATGGGGGGAAGCGCACGCGATTGCTCCATGGGCCGGAGCTATGGGCAGCAGCGGGGCTGGCGCCCGTGCCGGGCGTATGGTCGTATGCCGGGCTTCCGCTGCCGACCGCCGCGGAGGATGCGCCGAACGTGAGCAAGGAGGCCTGGCTTAAAGCCGGCGCCATGCAGGATCTGGCCCGGCGTTTGGGCGAAGTCCCGGTCGCGCTGGAACAGTTTGCTCTTTTCTTCCGCATGCAACTCAGTCGGATGGCGAATGATCACGGCGTTCAGCAGCATGCCGCGGGGGATATGGAATCTGCGCGCAAGTGGTATGAGCATGCGGCGCGGCTGTGCGATCGGAACCGGGTGGCCACCTTGAACCTGGAGGCCTCGTCGCCCGAGAAACCGGACGTTTCCGAATTGATACGCCGGTTTGCGGAATCGAACTCTGGCTTGAAGGAGTTAGATGCGTGGATTCTTTCACAGAGCGGGGCCTTGTCGCCGGAGGTCATGTCATCGCTGTCCCGGGCGTCCGGCGGCGCCGCGGCGGATGCCGGGCAGCAGAGCCCGGCGGTGCGGTTTAATCTGGCTTTGCACTGGAGCCTTGCCGGCCGCGGGGAGTCAACGGTGCCGATCTCGCCCCGGCCGGATGATCCGGCGATCGCCGTGCTGGCGGATGTGTTCAAGCTATTGGGGGAAGAGGATTTTGACGCGGCAGAGGACGCGCTGGCCCGGATGCGGGAAGCCCATGCCTCTGATCCGCTGACGGACATGGGGGAATTGATGATTCGCGCGGTGCGGAACCAGAGCGAGGAGGCTCGGCGCATCGAGAGCTCGCTGCTGGCCCGAAATATCCCGATGCCGACTTCACTGGCCGTTTCGCTGGCCCGGTTGGATTGGCAGGAAGGATTGACGGCCCAGGCGCAGGATCGCGCCGAACGCATCCTGCGCGGGGATCCCCGGTGCGTTCCCGCGCTCGAATTGCGGTTGCTCATGGCGATTCAGACGGTTCACCAGGAAGACGCGCAGCAGGGGGCGGCCGCGCTGCTGACTGTGGATCCCCATCATCCGCTCGCGCTCCAGACGATTTCCAGTTTCCTGATCGAACGCCAGAAATATGCGGAAGCGGAAGCGTTATTGAGGCGCGCGATCGGCCGGACGGAAAGTTCCGGTTTGCTCAACGATCTCGCCTGGGTGCTCCTGCGCCAGGGTCGTCCGCAGGAGGCCGAGCCGCTGGCGCGGCGGGCAGTGGAAAGCCCCGATGCGATATCCACCTACGCGGACACATTGATCGAAGTGCTGAACGCCCTCCAGCGCAGCGGCGAAGCCGACCAGGCGCTGGCGGACGCGCTGAAGAAATGGCCGGACGATCCCGACTTGAAAGCCCGCGTGAAATAACAGGTTCGGGCGTTTACTCCGTGTCCGGTTTGACCGCTTCCCGGTCCATCAGGGTGGGCACATCGGGGGACACAGGCGCCGCCGTGCGGCGGGAGCGCGCGCGCAGGGGAATGCCCTCGGCGTCCTGCTGGCGCATTTCCCGGCCCAGATCGCTGTCATTCCAGAGATGGTGCCATTTGGATTCCCTCGCATGCACGGAATCGTGAAGCCGGCGGGTTTCATCCCTCGCTTCGCCGGGCGTGGTGATCACATACGGGGTCAGAAACACCAGCAGTTCCGTGCGCTGTTTCTGCGTGGATTGGGACCGGAACAGGCGGCCGATGATCGGAATGTCTCCTACGAAGGGCACCTTGGTCTGCGTCTTTCGGTCCGTATTGCTCACCAGGCCCCCCAGCACCACCGTCGTCCGGTTGGACACGGTCAGGAACGCCTGAAGTTCGCGCTTGGTAATCACGGGTACTTCGTTCCCGTCGATCTGGACAATGTCGCCGACGTTATCGGCGGTTTGCTTGACTTCCATCACCACGACCCGGGCGGGATTGATCCGCGGTTTCACCGCCAATTCGATGCCGATGTTGCGGTATTCATAGGAGGAACTCCGATTGCCTCCGTCGGTCACGGTCGTCACGCCGACCACCGGCCTCTCTTCTCCGGCGATGATGGTGGCCTCGGTGTTGTCTGTCGTCATGATGACCGGCGTGGACAACACCTTGGCATCGCTCGAACTCGCGGCCATGCGGAGAATGCCGTCGAGGTTCAGGTTATTGAGCGTCAGAAAGTACGTCAGGCTGCCGCCGGATAATGCGGTGTCGCGCGCGACCGTCGCCGCGTCCATGAATGCCGCCGATTCACCGGTGACCAGCCCGCCTCCCCACGACGCGATGGGTTGGTTCGATGTCACGCCACCCAGGGGACCGGTGTTCTGTGATTCATACGCCGTAAGAGAACGTTGCAGCCAGTCAAATCCGTAGCTGATGTTGTCGCTGAGGGTGACCTCCACGATGACGGCCTCGATAATGACCTGCGCCAGCATGACATCGATCTGGCGTACGATCTCGATCAGCGCCTCGACATCGCCCCGGCGGCCCATGAGAAGGATGGAATTGCTCCGGGTGTCGGCGAGAATTCGGGTGTTGGGTGAAATCTGGCCGAACTTGGTGGGAGTGGAATCCGCGGCACCGCCGGTGGTCGGGCGCTCGATGCGGTCTATGAAATCCCGGAGCGACTGGCTGCGGGCGTCGGTCGCGGCGGCGGCCGTGCCGGTCGTCGTCCGCGTGCGGGAGGTATCCGTTCGGGATGTGCCGGCGCCCGAGCCCGTGGTCGTGCCGGTGGTCGAGGTCCGCCGGCTCGCATTGGCGGCCCCGATGAAATCGTTGAGCATCTGCGAGGCTTCCTCCGCATCGGCATATTCCAGCGGATGAACCTTGACCACCATTTCCGGTTCCACCTCGCGGTCGAGGACGGCGATGATTTTATCAAAGAACTCGAAGTTCACCGGATCGGAGAGGACGATCAGCGTATTCGTTCGCTCGTCCGAGAGAATCTTGACTTCTCCGGAGACCACACCGCGCTCGGCGGCGCTGATTTCCACCGGGGCTGTCGAGGGCGTCGCGGGCGCGGCCGCGCCGCGCGGGGAGGGACGGATCACACCGGATGGCGAAGAGGGCGTCGGCGTGGAGGACGGGCTGCGTCGGGACGCGGTTTCGCCCCCCTGGGCGTCGGCGATCAGGTCGTTGATTTGCGACGCCACCGAGGCGGCCTCGGCATGCCGGAGTTCATACACCCGGGTTTCCGTGCGAATGAGCGAGGGGCGATCGAGATAGGCCAGAACTTCCAGGACCCGTTTCAGGTTCGTTTGGGTGTCGGTGATGAGCATGCTGTTGGTGCGCTCCAGCGCCTGGATTTTTCCGAATCCATGCAACAGCCCCTGTAACACCGCGGTGGCTTCTTCCAGGGAAAGATGTTTGAGCATGATCACCTGGCTGGAGATGGATTCTCCTTCAGGCAGCGCGGCCGCTTCCGCGTCCCCGGTGCTCACCGCCAACCCTTCCTGGCGGACATTGGCGGACGGCACCACCTTGAAAAATTTCTCGCCCAGGGGCACGAGGCTGATGTTGTTCATCGCGAGGGCGGCTTCAATGGCCATGCGTCGTTCCGGCTCGGTCAGGGCGGACTGACTTTCCAGGGTGATGGTCGCGGTAACGCCCGGCGCCATGATCATCGTGCGCCCCGTCAGGTTGGCGTAATCCCGGAGCACCATATCCAGCGGAGCTTCTGTGAAGCGGATCGGCACAGCCCGATCCGTCTCCGACTCGGCGGATGGGGTTACCAGCCGTTCGCCCGGTTGCAGGGTGACGGAGGAATCCGGAGAATCCGAGCCCGGATCAGTGGCCTCCGCCTCGTTCGAGCCGGCGGCGGGTATCGGGGCTGCGGCCCCAGCCGCGGCGCCTCTGGAGGACGGTGTCTGCGGGGCCGGGAGCGTTGGAATGGGAAGCGCCGTGGTTCTGGACGCTGGCGCTACCGGTGGGGAGCGCGGGGTCACCGGGGCGGTGACCGAGGGGGCATTCGTCACCGGAGCGGCCGGGGCTTCAGCGGGTACGAGATTCGACGAGCGGGGGCGCATGACGGCCGGCGGGGGCGCGGGGAGACCGGGCGAGTCCTGTTGGGACCACGCGGGGGAGGTGGCGACCGCCAGGGCGAGCGCGATCACCGTGCGACGAGCAATAAATCTTGATGGAGTCATGGGGTTTTCTCCGAAGGGACGGGCGTGGGAAGATCCGCGACCGCTTCTGGTCCGGTCCGTGTGTAGGCGCAGGCTACGGTAAAATCACCCGATAATCCGCCTCCGCTGCGGGCGGGCAGAATATCGAGTTTGCGGACATCCAACAGCAGTCCCTGAGTTTGAACCTGATACAAAAAACGGACGATGGCCTCCAGCGATCCTCGCCATGAGCCGGTCACCTCCACCATCATGATCTCGTCCGGGCGCGGGGTGTTTCCGGCCGATTGTTCACCGGGCGTAAGGCCGGCGCTCTGCTCCCGATCCGCCCTGCGGCTGATCAGGGTCAGACCGGATTGAATCGCCACGTTCTCCACAATCTGCATCACGTCCGCACGGACATCGCGCTGGGGGGGGTGCGCGGGAACCTGCCGCAGAAGCGCCCGCAGTCGGCCTTCCGCGCCGGGGCCCTGGGCTTGCAGGGTCGCCGCCGCCTTCTGCCGCTCGACCAATTCCTCTTTATTCGTCCGGATCCGGTCCAGCTCGGCGCGCTGCCCGGCGACAAATTGCCACGTCACCGCGCCCAATCCCAGGGTGATCGTCACCGCGGCCAGCGCAACTTCCCGTGGGCTGATGTTCATGAGGCGGGCGCCTCCAACTCGCAGATCACCCGGAATTCGGATACGGAACCTGTCGCTCTGGAACGATCGTTGATGCCTTCGAGCGTGACCCCGTGGAAAATGCCGCTTTCCTCGAGCGCCTTGATATAGGCATAGGTATGCGCCGACATGACGGTTTCGCCTCGGAGCTGCAGCGACTTGCCCTTGTTGAACGAGAATGACGTCAGCCGCGCTCCATGGGGCAGGGGTTCGCTGACGAGACGCAGCATCTCGAGAGCGGTCCGTCGCTGGTCCGTATGCGCGTCCAGCGCGGCAATGCGATCCTGGGTCTCCCGGACAGCCCGCGCGGGTTTCTCCGCTCTCACGACTTCCTTTTCCAGCGCGTCGGCATCCGCGGCGGCCAGGCGCACATAGACGAACAATCCGCCCAGCGCGATCAGCCAGGCCAGCAGCGCGGCGGATAGGCCGATGACCGTTTTGCGGAGAAAATTCTTTCGGATCCGGTCCCGTCCCCATTCAGGAAGCGCGAGATTGATAGCGTGAGGATCGGGATGCTCGAAATCGGCCCCTTCGAGCGCCGCGCGGCTCACGCGGAACTCGGCCGGTGTGTGCTGTTCCACCGCCGGCATGCCCAGCCCTTCGGACAACTCGCTCGCCCACGAACCCGCGGGCGCGTCCCAAACCCACAAGTCGCATTCCCGAACGCCCCAATTCTGTTCCAACACGGCCAGGGACAAGCCGCATTCGTTCAGCAGATCCTCGAGGATGGGGGTCTCCACAGGCGCGGAGGTCATCACACGGATCAGAATCGGCTGGCCGTCTTGGGTGACGATGAACCAGCATCCGCCGGGAATGAACCGGATGTGGAGCGTGCGCGCGGCGTGTTCCGCGACCGGAAGACGCAGCACCGAGCGCCACCAGACCCACAAATCCAGCTCCACGCGATGGGGCCGCCAACGATGGCCCATCCACTGATCCGCGATGTTCAAAAGGCGCTCGCGCCGCATCGCGGCGATCAGCAGTTGCGTCTGGCCATCCCGTTCCAACAATGGCGCGCAGGACAGGACCAGTTGCTCGACGGGGAAGGGCGAAATTTCATCCAGTTGCAACTCGGCCATCCCGCGCAGTTCCACGGGATCCACGGACGGGAGGCGGACAATACGGAACAGGGCTTCCGCGGAAGGCAGCACCAGCGCCGATTCGGATCCGTGATAGGACGCCCACGCCGCCGGGGGAGGGGTCTCCGCCGCCGGAGATTCAGATCCCAGGCCCAGTTCCTCGCGGTGCTCGCCCCGTATATGCAGGGCGGTCCATTCGGCGCCCTCTCCAACCACGTAGATACCCATCCGCGCACCGGCCCGGCGCCGCGGGCGACGATCCTTCGCCGGCGCCGGCTCGACGTCCTTCGGATGCTCTGCGTGTTGTTCGCTCATGGTTCAGTACACAGGCTCTTCCCGCCATGCCAAAATGACCATTTGGGTCCCTTGCACCTGAAACGTGCATGAGATCGCATACTGTACACCATCGGCATCGCCGGTGGATACCACCTTGATGTAGTTCAGGGTCCGGGTATTGAAGCGATCCGTCAGCAGGGGATTGACGCCGGCGCGCACCATCATGTCGTCTACGGAGGTGAACCCGTCATCCCGGGTGCCGGCCGTTTCATCCAACCCCAGCCGCTTTTCCAGAATATCTTCCGCCTCCCATTCGGTCAGTTCCGGCAGCGTCAACAGCACATCCCGGCTCGCCACGTTGGCGTTGATCTTCCCATCGCCCCAAGTGGTGAGCCACCGGGCGATGCCCAGATACGGGAGATCATCCTCCTCGGGAGACGGCCCGCCAAAGACGATGCGCTCATCGAAGCCCTTGATCATTAACAGCTCGTCCACGCTGTCGAGGAGCCCGTTTTTGGGCTCATAACCGGCCTCAACATAGAACCGATCGTCTTTTTCGGCGCCGTTGGCCCGCACGAGATCGTTGTCATCGGTGTAATCAAGGAACGCATCGATCAACTCGTCCCACAGGTCTTCAGGAACCTGGGCCAGTTCCAGCAACCGTTCCCATTCCTCCTCCGTCAGCCGGTTCACATTGCGCCGTTCGTCTTCGGGAACGATGTCGACCCGGAACACGCCTTCGCCCAGCGACACCTCGCTCTGCCGGACGCCGGCGCCGCGCTGGAGGAGCAGGGCGCCCATGTAGAGCGGATCGGTGTCGTACTCCTCCGGCGCCTCCGGATCGGCTTCATTGCGCAGTTCGATCGCGCGCTGGGCCCATACGACGCCCGCCCGGGCCAGATACATCGCCCGGGTGCGTTTTCGGTAGTGTGAGGTGACTTGGGCTTCCACGCGCATGTCGAAGGAGAAACTCGCCACCATCAACCCCAGAATCAGCAGCACCCACATCGTCAGCAGCAGCGCCGCGCCGCGCCGGCGGCCACGGCCGCGGCCCAACCGGCGAAGCCCTCGAAGGGCGGCGCGAGGTGGAAGGGGCGATCCGGTCATCGCTGCCTCCGACGCGTGTTCTGCAGGCGCGACGTCGCGACCCCGGAAGCGGGGATATCCACAAGTCTTCTCATGATCAGCGGCTCGTACGTGCCTTCGGGCGGGTCAAAGTACAAGGCGATCTCCACGCGATCGGGAAGCCGGTTGGTGTTCTCCCAATCGTCTTCGAATTCTTCACGCTCGGCGTTCCAGAAGCGGCAATCGAGGCCGCGTACCAGCGGACTGACCAGCCAGGGATCCACCTCATCGCGGTCCATGTCGCGCTGCAGGTGCGACCAGGCGCGGGCCATGAGCGCCTCGCCTCCCGCATCGCGGTCCGTTTCGATGGACAGCTCAATGCGGTGGGTGGTTCGGGCCAAATGCGAGGTTGGCGCGATGAACGCGCGCGCGGAAGTCACCCACGAAATACGGTCCTCGGGATAGGTCCCCGACCCGTCTTCATGCAGGAAGCCGTACAGGGATCCGGAGGTATTCGCCTGAACATACGTGGCGGATCGCAACGCCGCTTCGACCTGCTCCGAGACGAAGTCGCCATGATGAAGCTCTTCCACGGCCGCGGTCCCAAACTGCCACGCCTGTTTGATGGCGACAAAGGTGCGGCCGATGATCGTGAAGGCGATGGCCACGAGAACGATCGTGACCAACACTTCGATCAAGGTGAATCCCCGCCGCTTCATGATCCGCCCCCGGATCGGCGCCATCGGCCGGACGTTCCCCCCGGCTCCATCCCGCCGGGGTCTGTGGCGCCGTCGTTACGCAGAGAGCGCGAGCCCGATCCGGTGCGACTGCCGCCGGAGCGACCGCTGCCGGAGCGGCTATCGCGGGAGGAGCCGGAGCTCCGGTCGAAAAATGAGGCGCGGTCTCCGCGGGCGGACCCCTGGGAGGAACGAGGCTGGGAGGTGACGCTCCGGACGCGCATGCCCGGCCGCGTCGAGGTCGTGGTGGAGGAGGTTTCGGATGCGCCCCCCGTGTTCCCGGAAGTGTCCGACGAGGCCGCCGCGGGATCGCGCACGTTGGAGGATACGGGCGCCTGAAGGTCCCGTTGCAGCGTCAGGGCCTCCTCGTAGGTCTCCTCCCCGCGGTCGGACCAGTACACGCGGGTTCGGACAAGGAACAATTGGTCCTCCTCGGGACCGAAGTATTCCGCCTCCCGTATCCAGCGATATTCATCGAACGGCTCGTTGAATTCCCCCGATTCCGGCGCGGTATACAGCTCATACGCGGACTCCACCGGAACCTCGAAATCCACCAGCGCCAGCAGATGCTGCGCATGGGAGTAATGCCGGGCGATACGGGCGACCGATAGCGCCTGCGCCGCGCCGGTCGTCAGGATCACGATGCCCGTGGCCAGCAGCGTCAGGGCGATGATGGCCTCGATTAGCGTCATGCCCCGGCGGCATCGGCGGGTCCAACCGCGGGGAGGTCGTGCGCCCCGCGTCATTCGATCATCTCCACGCGGCCGGTGATTCCGTTGATGCGTACCGTGATGCCTTCGTCGTTTCGATCGGCCAGGTCCACTTCGTAGGAATCCGTCATCCCGTTCGGCCGGTAGTCCACCCACTGTTTGCCCGAGCGCTCCTGAAGATCGGAGAGGCCGGAGATGCGCTCGATGCGCACGGCGGGATCGAAAGACCGCGTCAGTATCGGCTCCACGGTGTAGGTCGGCTCGGGCTCCTCCGCGTTCCCGGCCTCCGGGTTCGAGGAGGAGACCTCCGGAATTCCGAACGGATCGGACGCATCAGCGGGCGCCGGCGAGGTCCGTTTTACCTGCACGACCCGAAGAATGGGCGACTCGAAATCATAGATGAGCACGATCTCCTGCTGATTCAGCACGGCCATGGCCCGCGCATAGCGGTGCGCGGACGCCACGGTGCGCGCCGCGAAGGTGAGACGGGAGCCTTCGATCGCCTGACCCAGCTTGGGGAGAGCGAGGGTCAGCATGATCAGCAGGATCGCCACGACCAGCAGGACTTCGATCAGCGTGAAGCCGGCGTGGCGGCGCCCGGATTCCCGCCTACTCCGAAGCCCAGTTGGTGATATCGTCATCGGTGTTTGGTTGCCCGTCGGGGCCGATGGAGGACAGATCGAATCCGCGGCGGTTGTGCTGTCCGGGAGAGGTGAAGAGGTATTCCTGGTCCCACTGATCCTTGGGCATGCCCTTCTTCAGATACGGACCTTTCCATCGCGTGGAACTGCCCGGCGCGGTGAGGAGATCCTGCAAGGAGGAGGGATACTTGCCCATGTGAAGTTCAAACACCTCAACCGCGGTGCTGATGGATTCGATCTGCGCCGCGGTGGCGGTGACGCGCGCTTCTTCCGACATTCCGCCAAACTGGTTCACGGCGATGGCGGCCAGAATGCCGATGATCGCCACGACCAGTAAAATTTCGACCAAGGTGAAGCCGGCGCGGCGGCCCCGGCGGCGGTAACGACGATCCGGACGGTGCAGGTTCATGGATTCTCCTTTGGGGGACGCGATGGGATTGCCCATGTTACATCCCCGAGCTCATTTGGAACACCGCCATCAGCATGCTGACGGCCACAAAACCGACCAGCAGCGCGATCAAGAGAATCATGACCGGCTCCAGGACGGTTAGAAACAGACGCATGGCCCGGTCGCGCTCGTTTTCGTAGCGGCGGGCGATATGGCCGAGCGCGCCGGGGAGATCGCCGCTGCGTTCCCCGACGGCCAGCATGTCGGTCAGAATCCGGGGGAACATCCGGCCCTGCGCGAGGGGGCCGCTGATGGTGGAGCCATCGGTGACCCGCTCGCGCGCCTCGCGGATTTCGCGCGCCAGGGCCACGTTGCCCATGGTGTCCTCGACGATCGTGAGCGCCTGCAGAATCGGCACCCCGTTTTGGAGCAGGGAACCGAGGGTGCGCGCGAACTGGGCAAAGGCGTTGGCGCTGATGACCTGGCGGAGAATGGGCAGACGCAACTGCCGGCGGTGCCACCACAGGCGGCCGGGTTCGGTGCGAATCCACCGGACCGTCAATGCCGTCGTCGCCACGATGACGATCAGGACAACCAATCCCCGGAGACCGGTCATCCATTTGCTGATGTTCATCAGCAGTTGCGTGGGCGCCGGGAGGGTGCTGCCGAGTTCTTCAAAGATACTGGCGAACTTGGGGATCACGAAGATGGACATGAAAATCATCATCACCACGCCGAACAGCAGCACGATCGAAGGGTAGGTGATGGCGGTGATGATGCGCTCGCGGGTTTCCTGTGCCCGTTCGAAATACTCCGCCAGCCGGACGAGCGTATCGGTCAGCGCGCCCGAAGCCTCGCCCGAACGAATCACGCTGACGTACAGCGCCGGAAAGGTGCGGGGGTATTCCTGCATGGCCTGCGACAGGCTCTGGCCCTGCACGATGCGGTCCCGCAGGGCAATCACCAGTTCATCCGAACGGCTCTTCATCGTGTCGCTGCTGCGGGCGAGGGAATGGAGGGCGTCGCCCAGGGTCATGCCGGAAGCCAGCAGATCCGACAATTCCCGCGTGAACAGCAAGCGCTCCCGGGCATTCATCCGCGGCGCGCGGCGGCTCTCCGTTCCCAATCCCGAACCCGCGGCCAATGCGTCTCTGGCGCGGGCGGCGGAACCTGCCGAACCGCGGGTTGGGGAGGGAGGAGGGGCTCCCGCCTCCGCTTCTTCCAGCGAAATGGGCACGGCGTTCATGCGGGAGATCTGAAGCGTCGCGGAACGCCGGTCCAGCGCCGAAAGGACACCCTCGATCTTCTCTCCCGTCTGCGTGCGGGCGATGTACCGGAACTGCGGCATGGCATCAGGCCTCCGAAAGGGCCTCATCCTCCTCTGAAACGCGAAGCACTTCCTCGACGGTAGTGGTGCCCGTCAACACCTTGTTCCATCCATCATCCCGGAGCGTACGCATGCCCTGCCGCTGCGCCTCGGCCTTGATCAGATTGGCGGGCGCCCGTTCGACAATCAGGCTTCGGAGGGCGTCGGTCAGGGGCATGATCTCGTAAATGCCGGTCCGGCCCCGGAACCCCGTGCCCCGGCATTCCTCGCAGCCGTTGGGCTCATAAATAATTCCATCCTCCAGCCGCTCCATCGGGAACCCCACGCGTTGCAGCGAGGGCCGGTCGATTTGCAGCGGTTTCCGGCAGGTCGGGCACAGGCGCCGCACCAGGCGTTGCGCCACCAGGCCCTCGACGGAAGAGGCGACCAGAAACGGCTCGATGCCCATGTCGAGCAATCGCGTCACGGCCCCCGCCGCGTCGTTGGTGTGGAGGGTGCTGAAGACCAAGTGACCGGTCAGCGCGGCTCGGATGGCGATCTCGGCGGTTTCCTTGTCGCGGATTTCTCCGACCATGATCACATCGGGATCCTGACGGAGGATATGCCGCAACCCGACGGCGAAGGTCAGCCCGATTTCGGGTTTCACGTGAATCTGATTCACGCCGGCCATTTCATATTCGATCGGATCCTCAATCGTCAGGATTCGCTTGTCCACCGAGTTGATCGTGTGCAGCCAGGCGTAGAGCGACGTGGACTTGCCCGATCCGGTCGGCCCGGTCACCAGCAGAATGCCGTGCGGCTTGCGGATCATGACGTTGAGCCGTTCCGTGTCCTGGGCGTTCAGCCCGAGCTTGTCCATGCCCAGCATGCCGCTGGTGCGCATCAGGAGACGCAGGCTGACACTCTCGCCGTACACGGTCGGCATGGTGGACACGCGCACGTCAATTTCCTCGCCGCGGATGCGCAGACTGATGCGTCCGTCCTGCGGCAGGCGCTTTTCCGCGATATCCATGCCCGCCATGACCTTGATGCGCGAGATGATAGCCGATTGAAACCGTTTCAACTGCGGGGGCACCGGCGTCTGGTGCAGCACCCCGTCAATCCGGTATCGGATGCGCAGGTCCAGCTCCTGCGGTTCGAGGTGGATATCCGTGGATCGGTCCTGGTAGGCCTCCCAGATGATCTGGTTCACGAACTTGACGACCGAGGCTTCCTGATCCAGTTGATCGAGGTCCTCCTTGAGCATCGCCTCCTCGGTCGCCACCTCGATGCGGTTGTCGGCGATCATCTGTTCGAGCGTTTCGGCGCCCACGCCGTAGAACTGCTTCGCCGCGGCCTCGATGTCCGCGGGCGGCGCCAGCGCGATCCGGATCATCCGTCCCGTGGCCAACCGGAGCGATTCGGTCAGCCCGGGGGCAAACGGGTCGCAGGTGGCGACGCGGAGGGCGGCGTCCTCCAACCGCCAGGGCACCACCCGGTACTGGAACACCGCCTTGGCCGGGATGGAGGAGATCAGTTCTTTCGAGAGCAGGGTGTCGGTCAGCCGGACAAAAGGCACTTTCAACACACGGGCCAGCGCTTCCAGAAGGACGGAGTCCTTCGCCAGCCCGAGATTGGCGGCCACTTCGCACAAGGGTCGTCCCGGAAGTTCCGCGGAACGCGCGAGCAGCGCGGTAATTTGTTCCGCGGTAAACAACCCGCACTGTCCCAACAACGAAGAAATGCGGCCGGTGGCGATCGATTGGCTCATGCGTATCAGTGTCGTCTTTCCCACCCCGTCGCGTCAATGCACGAAGAGCGGCTCCCGCATTCAACGGAAACACCGGGGCGGGTATTGTGCCCCCGGGCTCGTTTTTGCTTTTCTGGAGCTTGGGCTTGTGACAGGCGCCGGGGGTGTGTTAGCGTGGCGACTGTTCCCGAAAATTCAGGACTCCGCTATGCAAAAAAATGATATCAGGCGGTGGTGGGCACTCGCATGGATGCTGACCGGCGGGTGGGCGGTGTGTACCGCGGAAGCGCAGACCCGGGGGACCATGACGGTGACCCCGGCGACGCGGGCCGAGGCCGATCAGCCCGTGGATATTCAAGCCGACACCATGGAACAGCGGGGCGTCCTGCTCCTGCTGCGCGACAACGTGCGCATCCGGCAGGGCGCGCAGCTCCTCACCGCGCGGTATGTCCAATACAATCGGGAAACCGGCGACGCGCACGCCCGGGGCGGGGTGACGTTTCTGCGCGCGGACGGATCACTCTGGCAGGGCGAGGAATTTACCTACAACTTCAAATCGGGGGTCGGCGACTTCGGCGGGTTCGAGTTCACCTCCGGACCGTATCGGGTCTTCGGATCGGAATCCACCACCGAAACCGTGGATATGATCCGCGTGAAGGATGTCATCGTCACCACCTGCAAGGGCGATCCGCCGTGGGAGTTCGAAGTGCACATGAGCGAAGCCACCTTGCGCGATCGGCGCTATCTGACCGGACACAATGCCGTCATGTACCTCGGACCCGTGCCGGTGATGTGGATCCCCTGGTATCGGCGGGACCTGGATTCCAACCGCCGGTGGGATATCATACCGGGCTTCAGTTCCCGGCTGGGCGCGTTCCTGCTTGTGCACTACAACTACCCGCTCTCGGACGACAGCGAGACGCTGCGCGCCAAGACCGGACTGAATTTCTACAGCCGCCGGGGCGTGGGCCTGCTGCATGATTTCTATTGGAACCAGTCTTCGGGCCCCGGCCAGAGCGCGGTGGGTTCATGGGAAAACTTCATCATTCAGGACCGGGAAATCTACCGCAGCGATCAGCAGCGCGAGGAACGCGAAGCATTTCTGACGGACGATACCCGCTACCGGGTGCGCCTGAAACACACCCAGACCCTGGGCGACCGCCAGTGGTTGTACGCCGACGGCACCTACTTGAGTGATCCGTATGTTAACCTCGATTTCTTCCGCCGGGATTATCGCCAGCAACCCCAGCCGGAGAACCGGGCGACATTCCAGCACCGCGGCGATGTGTTCAACGCGTCCATCCAGCTCAACGCGCGGTTGAATGATTTCTACCACAACGTAGACCGCCTTCCCGAGGGCCGGCTGGGCATTCTGCCCGTGGAGATCGGCGACACCGGCATATTCTACGAGAGCGATTCGACCGCATCGTTCCTCCGGCGCCGGTTCCCCTCCAACGCCGATGACGAGGAATACGATTCGACGCGCGTGGACACGTATCACATGCTCACCTATCCGGGACGCTATTTCGGATTCCTCGGCCTGACGCCTCGTGCGGGCTATCGCGCCACGTTTTATTCCGATTCGCGCGGAGAGGACCTGGTCACCACCAATCTCGTGACCCGGGTGGACGACCTCGGTCAGTCGTTCGTCACCAACGAAGTCAGCCGCACGGCGGTGTTCCGGGGCGCGGACTCACGGCATCTGCCCGAACTCGGCCTGGAAGCGAACTTCAAGGCGTTTGGCGTCCTGGATGAGGGTCCGAACCAATGGGGAAGCGGAATCCGGCACGTCATTGAGCCCTATTCCAACTATACCTGGATGCCGGAGCCCGACCTGCGCCCGCCCAACATCCTGCAGTTCGATTCCATCGACCGGATCGACCGCAATCACAGCTTCGCGTTCGGCTTGCGCAACAAGATCCAAACCCGACGCCCACAGGATACGTACGTGAATTATGAAAGCTACCAATCGCCCCGGGATATAGAGACTACGTTCGATGCGATGGAAGCGGTCTCCCTCGAGGAACTCCCCGATGCCGGCCGTTCGATCTCGCACGATCTGGTCCGCACGGACATCAGCACGTTTTACCGGCTCGATACCTATCCGGAACAGGATGACCTGGGCCCCGTCGTGTTCGATGTGGAGCTCCGGCCCGGCACCGCGGTCCGGTGGCGCACACGCGGCGAGTATGACGTGGATGCCAGCGAGATTTCCCGTCTGGAAAATCAGTTGTCCCTCCGAGGCGATAACGCCACTACGTTTACCCTCAACCACATCTACCGCCCGGATTCCCGCAATACCGTTGCCGCCTTGCTGG
>JAGOHE010000082.1 GCA_017996315.1 Kiritimatiellia bacterium
AGAAGGCCTACGGCTACCGAAACCGCTCACGCTTCAAGACCGATATCTTCTTCCACTGCGGAGGTCTTGATCTCTACCCCGCTTTCAACCAATGAATTTCCCCACGGAAATGCCGGAAGAACCTAAAGTTTTTGTGGACATCGAAGCGGATGTCCCAGCGGGAGTTCCCGAAATCGCAGAAGATGGGATGCAAAAGCGCGTCGGGGTGGCGGTATGCCGGCACCTTGAAGTGCCGTTTCTTGAATTCCGCTTCAGCAGCAAGCGCGTAGTCAATCAGCGGCTGAGGATCGGGAGCTTCCGCGGCATCGCCGTCCTTGTGCCAAACGCATACGGCGTCGTCTTCAGCGAGGGCTTCGAATAGCTGGATGTCGCCGAACTTGACGATCTCCGGATCGTCCTGCAACGCCCGAGCGGCGGCAATCCGGTCGGTGCTGGTACTGCAGGAAATCTCACTCCATGCGGCGACCACTGCCTTCCATCCGTCCACCGCTCGCCGACGGATACGGTAGGGTTCCAAAGCGCCTGACGTTCCCGTGCGTTCATGGCAGAACTCATCCAGCCATTTTCTCGCTGCCTTCGGAACTTGATCTGCCTTCTTGGCATCTTGCTCGAACTTGCTGCGTTCCGCTTCGGCACGCTTGATCCAAGTGTGGGCCAGCGAAACACGGCGGGCCGAGTGGTCAAGTATGACAGCGAACTCGGAATGCCTGGCCGAGCCCCAATTGTGATCGTCGTTGTACCGGGAATAGTTTGAGACCGAAACAGCTTTGCCGTTCTCATCGATCCGGTAGGTGAACCCACAAACAGACTCCACGTCATTCAGGATGGCGTCGGAGTATGGTCGTTGTCCCTTCGAACCGGTGTTCGTCTCACATTTTCCTTTATCCGCGGCCGCCGTCTCGTTCAGTTTCGTCAAATCCTCTTGAGTAACGGTTGTCTTGGAGGCGATGTGAGTGAGGAGGTTGCGCGTTGCGCTTTTATAACCGGGACCGCTGATAAGACTAAGCACGCCCTGCAGGTCGTTTGATGCAGGAGGGAATTCATTGAAGGCGGCTGCGAGATTATTGATGGCGGCATTCCCGGTCACGCCCGCTTGTGCATTGTCAGCCCACGCCGCGATCTTTTGATAGACGTCGGCCATGCGGCTGAAGTCCGCTCCTTTGCCGGTGCCGAACCGGCTGCTGAGCCATTGCCCTGCCTTCTGGACGAGGTCCTTCGCTTTCTCCTCTTGCTCTGTGTCAGAAGACTCATCTTCGGAGCCTTTCGCTGGAGCCAGATAGGCTTCACGGCTTCCGAAGAAGCGTTCCAGCATGTCCCACGCATCATCGCGTGTGAGAGCGCCACCTATGGAGTTGACCGCCTCGTCGAATGCCTTGCTTCGGTTGACCCATACAGCGTCGTCCCGAATAGCCGCGCGCAGGGAAGCCGAGCAATGATTCATCCACTCGCCAATCTCATTATCCGATAGGTTTCTGCTCTTGAGAACTCCTTCAAGCGCTGCGTCAACCTTGTTGTTCCGAACTTCGGAAGCCTCTTTACCGGACGCAATGATGTGCCTGGTCGGAGCCCCAAGCTCAGACTCTACTGAAAGCCATGACAGAGCTAAGAGAATACGCCGCGCCTTGCGCTCCTCATCGGTCGGATCTCGGTCAGGCTTATTTTTCCCGCCCTTGACCTTGGCGTCCGCCAGAGTGTGATCCAGTCCGCCGCGCAGGGTGAGCAGCCAGTCGCCAAACGCTTGGGCGCCCTTGTTGACCGCCTCGTGGGTCTGCCAGAGGGCGTGACGCCATGACTGATCATTCGGGTCGGCTCCTCGTAGCCGAAGGGTGTAAGCGCGCTGGGTAACGGGTGGTTTATCTTGTTGTGGCATCATCGTCCCCTTTCGATTCAGTAATCAAACATGCCAGATATTCCCGAGCGTTCTGAAGAATCAGAGCCGCGCACTCCATGCAATAGTCATTCATCGACAGCCCTCCCACAAGCCTGCGGAGATGGCTATATGAAGACGGAACGTAGGTCCCATGGGACATGGAAATGGTACCACACTCGCGTTCGCGGAGCTGTTCGTTTTCACGACTGATGATCAACGGTATATGGCATGCGGTCCGGAGGAACCGCTTTTCATGCTATCGGCCGCAGCCGGGCGCTTTTCCGACGCATGAGCGCCATGGGGCATGGGATTCGTTCCGCCGCCAGATTGTAGCGCCACGGTATTCAGAGGTCGGGAGCTTGATATCATGAGAGAATCCAAGAACATGATGGCAACGCAATTTCGTTGTCCCTCCGGGGGCGGAGCGGGCATGGACTCGCGGTTAGCCCGGCCATCGCATAAACTGACTGAGTGAAAGCTCCACACCGTGATTTTGATGCGGCGGCGGCCCAGTGGGACGAAGCCCCCGGCCGGGTTGAGATGGCGGGGCGGATTCGGCAGGCGATGACGCGGAACATCGCGCTGCGGCCGGGCATGGATGTGCTCGATTTCGGCTGCGGCACGGGGCTGCTGTCCCTGCCCTGGGCACCGCAGGTCCGGAGCCTTACGGGCGCCGATACCTCGGCGGGGATGCTTGAAGTTTTCCTCGCGAAGGCCCGCAAGCAGGGTTTGACCAATGTGCAGATCCGTCACCTGCAGCATGGGGAACGCATGCAAGGCCGGTACGACGCGGTGTTCAGTAGCATGACGTTCCACCATGTGGAGAATCTGGATGCCCTGCTGTCGGACCTGTTCCGGGTGCTCCGCGCGCCGGGCTACCTGTGTGTCGCCGACCTCGATCCCGATGGGGGACATTTCCACTCCGATCCCACGGGCGTTTTTCATCCGGGCCTGGATCGGTCCGGTCTGATGCAGCGATTCCGGGCGGCGGGATTCTCCGGGGTCCGGGAAACCACCGCGACGGAGGTCGTCCGGACGGGCGCGGACGGACTTTCCCGCTCGTTCCGCATTTTTCTGGTGACCGGCAGGAAGCGGGCGGCGAAGCCGGGCTCGCCCGGGGAGGACCTCGAATGACATTCAGTTCGGTTCATGCCCGGCACGGAGGCGCCATCCGGCAGATCGACCTGTCGAGGTTGCCGGCGGAGCATCGGGAAAGCGGTCTGCGCGCGGGGGGATATTTTCTGATGGTCTTCTCGCTGATGTGGGGCGGGATGCCGACGCTGGCGCTGGTGGACGCGATTCGTAAAGGCGAGATGAAGCCGGGCATGTGGTTCATGCTTCTATTCACCCTGATCGGCATCGGCATGTTTCTGGCCGGGCTGAAATGGGTGTCCTTGAGACGAACACTGCGCTTTTCGGCGGATCTTGTAAGTTTTGAAGAACACTCCCTGCTGGGCCATCGCCTGTGGTCGGAGCCGCTGGACCGGTTCCCGGGTGTGCGGTCGCGCTCGGTATTCCATTCCGGCGGGAAACACAGCCCCTCATATACGCAGTACCTCATCGAGCTATATCATCCGGAACCGCGGAAACGGCTGCGATTGTACGAATCGCGCTCTGAAGACGGGCTGCGCGAGATGCACAAAATGTATTGCCGCGCGCTCGGCCTGCCGGCGCTGGAGGGGGAGGGGGCGGAACGGACGGAGCGCCGCCCGGACGATCTCGACAAGTCGGTGGTCGAGTTGGCGCGCGAGGGGAAAATCCAGGTCGCATTCGACCCCGCCGATCGGACGCCCCCGAACCTGTCGCTGCGGATGGAAGGCGAATTTCTGCGGATCGAACTTCCTCCACCGCGACCACTGGCAGCAGGACTGCTGATCGTATTTCTGGTGCCGCTGATACTCATCTTGACCCCCAAGGGCAGGACCGGGGCGCCGAGCATCCTCGGCATCCTCGGCGTGCTGTTGCTGGTGGGGACGACCTTTGTAATCGCTTGGCAGCGGATAACCCGGGCCGTTCTTCGAGTGGGCGCGCAATCGGTCATATACGGTCGCCGGTTGCCTTGGGGGGAAACGCCGGGCCGCACAGTGGATCTTGGGAAACTCGAGTCGGTGCGCATCGGACGAAAGGTAGACAATCGGGGACAGCCCGGATTGCTTCTCGTAACCGATACGGGGACGGAAGCGATCGGCGAAGGTCAGTCGAAGCAAACGCTGGAGTGGCTTCGCGACTGCATCCTGACCGTCGCCGCGCGCGGTCGCTGACGCGTGAACTCCGCCGCGGGTTAGTCTCCAACGCGGGAGGCTTCGGGCCGCGTTGCGCCCGGCCGGGTTCCTTGGCATACTCACGCGATGTCGAATGCCTCCCAACCTCGCGCCGTGGCGCTCGTGGGCCGTCCCAACGTGGGCAAATCCGCCCTGTTCAACCGCATCCTCGGGCGTCGGGCGTCCATCGTGCATGACGAGCACGGGGTTACGCGTGATCGGGTGATGGGCGAAGCCCGCTGGGGCGGGCGTGTGTTCCCGCTGATCGATACCGGCGGCATTGGCGCCTTCCATCCCGCGAACGAGACCGACGAGATCGTCCGCGCCGCCTACCGGCAGGTGGATGTGGCGATCGAAGATGCCGCGGTTATTATTTTCGTCACGGACACCCAGTCGGGGATTCATCCGCTCGACGAAGAGCTGGCCGCGCGCCTCCGCCGTCACGGGCGTGTGGTGCTGCTGGCGGCCAACAAGGCGGATGTGCCCGAGCACGAGCCGCAGACGGCGGAATTCGCGCGGTTGGGCTTTCCGGTTTTTCCGATTTCCGCGGTCCATGGCCGGGGGATCGGCGATCTGCTTGACCGAGCGGTGGAGTCCGTTCCGCCCGGGGATGAGGACGCGGAGCGACCGTCCATGACGGTCGCGGTGGTGGGCCGGCCGAATGCGGGCAAGTCCTCGTTCATCAACCGCCTGCTGGGCCGGGAGCGTGTGATCGTTTCCGATGTGCCGGGCACCACGCGCGACAGCGTGGAGGTGGAGTTCACGGTCGGCGAGGGCGATGCGGTGCGTCGCTATCGCCTGATTGATACCGCCGGCATGCGCGCCGGCCGCCGGCTGACCTCGGCGGTTGATGCCTTCAGCGTCGCCCGCGCGGAAGCGGCGATCCGCCGGGCGGACGTGGTGATCTGGATGATTGACGCCGAGGAAGGCCCCACGCGGCAGGACAAGCGGATTGCCGCGCTCATCGCCGAGCACGAACGCGGCTGCGTGCGCGCGGTGAATAAATGGGATTTGATGCGCCGCCGGACGACGGTGCGCGAATACACGGAAGCGTTGGATCGCACCATGCCCTTTCTTTCCTTTGCCCCCATCCAGTTTATGTCGGCGAAAACCGGCGAGGGGGTGCCGTCCGTGGTTTCGAAGATGGACGAGGTCGCCCGGCAATGCGCGATGCAGGTCACCACCGGCGTGCTGAACCGCATGCTGCGGGAGGCGTTTGAACGACAGTTGCCGCCCGCCGTCCGCGGCCGCCGGTTGAAGCTGTATTATGCCGCGCAAACCGGCATACGGCCCGTGCGCCTGCGGCTGTTTGTGAATGAACCGACGTTGCGCACCCCGGCCTATGAGCATTATCTCTACCGCCGACTCCGCGAAGCCTTCGGCCTCAGCGGAGCGCCCATTGTGCTGCAATGGCGCGCCCGCGGCGGAAGCAAGGCCGAACCGCGGGGATAGTTGAGATCCGGCTTGCCAGCCGGACGACTGTTCCCTAGCATAATTCTCACCATGCAGAACATCGAAGCGTTGTTTGGCGAATCCCCCTACAAATTCATTGTGACCCACGCCCGGAAAGTTCGGGAGTGCATTGATTTGGTGCGTCCCGTCGCCGAGGCGGCCATGTCCGGCGATTTGGTGCGCGCGGTGGAACTTCAGCGGCAGGTGTCCGGGCATGAATACGAAGCCGATCAGGCCCGATCGGCCGCCCGGAAACGGATCAGCCGGCGGCTGATGCTTTCCGCCGAACGGGAAGACATGCGCGAGCTGATTCGCCAGATGGATCGCATGGGGGACGATGCGGAGGCGTTCGCGCTGGGGGTGACGTACCGGGCTCTGCGCATGTCCGACATGCTGCATCCGCCGTTTGATGCTCTGGTGAACAAGGTGGTTCAGGCGTGCGAAGGCGCTCTGAGCTACGTGGAGCAACTGGAAACCCTCGCGCGGGAATCGTTCTCCGGTCCCGAGTCGCGCCGGGTCGCCGAGCACATCGAGGAAATCGGTTACCTCGAATGGGAATCCGACCAGCTCGGCCATGCGTTCCGTCGGGTGCTATTTTCCGAGAACACCATGGATCCGGTCGCCATTCTGCTGCTTGATAAGATGACCGCCTCGCTCCTGGGCATCGCGGATCATGCCGACAATGTGGCGCACAGCCTCCGGCTGATGATCAAACGCCGGTGATCCGAGTATGGATCCCGCCACTCTGCTCATCATACTCGCGCTGGTGTTCGGCTTTTATATGGCCTGGACCATCGGCGCGAACGACGTAGCCAACGCATTCGGCACCGTGGTGGGCTCCGGGGCGGTGACCTTTTTCAAGGCGGTGGTGATCGCCGCGATATTCGAGTTCTGCGGCGCCTATTTCGCCGGCTCCCACGTGGCCGATACAATCAAGAGCGGCATCGTCGCACCCAAGGTTTTCGAAGGGGATGCGTTGATGTTCGCCCGGGGCATGCTCGCGGCCCTGCTGGCCGCGGCGATCTGGCTGCATGTAGCGACCTGCCTGGGGCAGCCCGTTTCCACGACGCACGCGATCATCGGCGCGGTCATCGGGTTCGGATTGTTCGCGCGCGGACCCTCAGCGATCCAATGGGGCAAAATGGGTCGCATCGCTGCCAGTTGGTTCGTATCCCCCATCGTGGGCGGCATTCTGGCGTTCCTGATCTACCTGGCCATCCGTAGGTTCGTGCTGAACAGCTCGTCTCCCGCGCGACGCGCGCGCACGGTGGCTCCGCTGGCCACAGCCCTCATCGTCATGCTGATGCTGTCCGCCGCCCTGCCGGCGCTGGCGCGCGGCCGCGCGTCGGAGTGGGTTGTGCTCGTCCTCCGGTGGAAGTTCTTGATCCTGTTGGCTGTGGGGTCGGCTATTTTCTTCTACATTCGCCGCCGGTTGTCGGCGCTGCTGACGGACGATGATCATCGGGATGCGCAACTGGCGACCGTGGAAAAATGGTTCAGCCGCGTGCAGATTCTCACCGCTTGTAACATGGCGTTCGCGCACGGGGCCAACGATGTCGCCAATGCGATCGGGCCCATTGCGGGCATTCTCTCCGCCAGCCACGGGACCTTTTCCGCACAGACGCAAGTGCCCCCCTGGCTGCTCGCCTTCGGCGGATTCGGCATCGTGATGGGGTTGGCGACCTACGGCTACCGGGTAATTGAATCCATCGGGAAAAAGATCACGGAAATCACTCCCTCCCGCGGATTATCCGCGGAAATCGGCACCGCGACCACCGTGCTCGTATGCTCCCTGCTGGGCTTGCCCATTTCCACGACGTTTGTGCTGGTGGGGGCGGTGATGGGTGTCGGATTCGCCCGGGGATTCGGAGCCATTGATCTGCGCGTGATCCGCAAGATCTTCGCCTCCTGGCTGGTGACCATTCCCGTCAGCGCATTGCTGGCGATCGTGATCTACCTGCTCATGGCCTGGCTCTGGCCGATCGCGCCCTGACGTCCGCCAATTATCTCCGCAACCGCAAGCTGCCGGCGACCCGATCCGCCGTCGCCGGTCCGTTTAACCGGCGCACGATCTCCAGCGCGAAATCCACCGCCAGCCCAGCGCCTTGTGCCGTGAATATCCGGTCATCCACGCAGACCGGATCATCCACCCATCGCACTCCGGCGGATTGAATTTCGCCGGCGACGACCGGATGCGAAGTCACCGTGCGGCCGCCAAGGATTCCCGCGTCCAGCAGCACCGCGGGCCCCGCGCAGATCGCGGCGATCGGTTTTCCGGCGCTGTCAAACCGACGTACGCACTCGAGCGCCGCCGCATTCTCCCGAAGCGCTTTGGACCCCGGCCCGCCGGGGATGATGAGAAGATCCATGCGATCCACCTGCGTCTCGGAAAGCGCGGTATCCGGAACCATCCGCAGCCCGTTCGATGCCGTCAGCGGGGATGATCCGTCCACCGAAGCTCCGGTCACCGTCCATCCGGCCCGGCGCAGGATATCCATCGGCGCCACCGCCTCCATATCCTCGAATCCGTTTATCAGCAGGACCAACGCATGCATACGGCTGTCCTCCTGGTTCAACGATAGCATTGAAACGCAATCCGCGCATCCCGCCGCTGCCTGGGTATGAATGCCTAAAGTTGGGCGGTGAGATGGTGATAAAACGAGAAGCCTCCGTCGCTGCCGATACGGTGCGACGATGCGGGGTGGCGCGGGCCTCCCACGGCGCGGGGCCGTGGGAGCCAACGCAGAGGGGTTACTGCCCGAGCTGGAAGATCACGAAACGACGCGCCGTAAGGGCATCGCCGCAGGCTTTGCTCGTCGTATCGATCCGCGCCTGTACCGTCTGATCCGGATCCTTCACAAACGGCTGTTCGACAAAGCACACGGTCGCGTAGAACTTCTCGAGCTTGCCCGCAACGATTTTCTCGATGATGTTGGCGGGCTTGCCTTCGACCTGCTTGGCGAAGATGCCCCGCTCATTCTCGATCACATCGGCCGGAATGGCGGAGCGATCCAGATAGGGCGGACGGTTCGCGGCCAGATGCAGGGCGAGGTCGCGCACGAGTTCCTGCACGGCGGGCTGCGCCGCGGTTTCCGGCTTCGTGGCGCCCAACTCGATCATCACGCCCAGTTTGCTGCCGAGGTGCACGTAGGTGCCGACGAGGCCTTCGCCCTGCCGGACATAGCGGGCATTGCGGCGGACGATGATGTTTTCGCCGATTTTCTGAATCGCGGCATTCACTTCATCGGACACGGCGGGGGCGAGCTCGCCCTCGCATTGCGCCGCCCGATCCACCATGCCGGCGACAAACGACTGGAACAGGTCGTTGCGCGCCACGAAATCGGTTTCGCACGCGACTTCCACCATGGCGCCCATGCGCCCGTTCTGGAACGTGCGCGCGGCAATCAGGCCGCTTTTGACTTCACGCGCGGACTTCTTGGCGGCCACGGCCACTCCGCGCTCCCTAAGCAGTTGAAAGGCTTTCGCCTTGTCGCCGCCGGCGTCCACCAGCGCGCGCTTGCATTCCATCATACCGACGCCGGTTTCATCGCGCAGTTCCTTGACCAATGTCGCAGTGATTTCAACCATGATACGTGCTCCTCAATACAGTTCCGGTGAATGGGATAAATCGCGCCGGGCGGATCAGCCTTCCGTCGCGGGGGTGTCCGTCGCGGCGGGGGTCTC
>JAGOHE010000083.1 GCA_017996315.1 Kiritimatiellia bacterium
ATCAGCATGCGATTGACCTTCTTCGGATACAGCGAAAGCAGATCGGGGGAGCGCTCCAGCACCTCGGGCACCTTGCGGTAGCGCTTGAGGTCGTTCAGCGCCACGCCGCCCGACAGCCGTTGTTCGTAGGCGGCCAGCCCGGCGCGGCTGAAATCGCCGCTTTTCTTCGCGTCGATCGCCGTCTGCCCCGCCGCGCGGCCCGTTTCCATCGCGTGATTCGTGCCTTCCTTGTACGCCGACATGTTGACGAACCCCGCGGCGTCGCCGGCGATCATCACGCCGTCGCCCGCGAGCTGCCCGATGGCGTCATAGCCCCCTTCGGGAATCATGTGCGCGCTGTACTCCATCAGCTCGGCGCCCCGCACCATTTTGCGGACGATCGGATGCTGCTTGAGCGCTTCCAGCACGTCGCCCGGCCGCAGACCGGCCTGGGTCAGCGACGAAATGCGCGCGGCGAATCCCAGATGGATCGCCTCGCGGGCGGTGTAGAGAAATCCGCCGCCGATGATGCCTTCGAAGGGCACGCCGAAGAAGTCAATCGCCACGCCCTCGCCCGGCTCGAGCTGGAAGCGCTCCTCGATCCGCTCCCGGGGCAGGCCGAGAATTTCCTTCACACCGACCGCGAAATCCTGCTCGATCCGGCCGCCCCGCAGCCCCAGCGCGGGCCGGGCCTTTTCGGTGACCAGGCAGTTGGCGCCGTCGGCCAGCACGATCGTGGGCGCGTAGAATTCCTCGTCGCCGCGGGTCCGGACACCGACGGCCTTGCGCGCGCCATCCGAGCCTTCGTAAATCAAATCTTCCACCACCGTGCCTTCGATCAGATTCGCGCCGGCGGATTCCACCTGCTTGGAGAACCAGCGGTCAAACTGCGAACGGTGGACGATATAGGTGTGGTTGTAGGGCGGCCGGGTCCATTCGTCGGCGCCGAAGTCGAGGGCGATATGCTCGGCCCCGCCGAGAAACATCATCGAACGGCGCGAGACCGGTCGTTCGACCGGGGCCTTCTCGAAGCAGCCGGGAATCATTTCGTTGAGCACCGTGCCGTACACCAGCCCGCCGACATTCTTGGCGCCCGAATACTCTCCGCGCTCGATCAGAGCCACTTCGAGTCCGGCCTGGGCCATCGTATGCGCCGCCGCCAGACCGGCCGGCCCGCCGCCCACCACAATCGCGTCCATCGTAATCCGGTCTGCGTCCGCCATGGGGGTCATGCTCCTTGTGAAGTCTTCGGGTTCGGCCGCAGAACCGGGCCGACGTGATCCTCGTGCGGATCGTCGCGCAACGTCGTCGAATAGTGCCACTGCTCGAACGGCATCAGACTGCCCGCCACCACCGACGCCCCGCCGTCCACGGCCAGCGTCTGTCCGGTGATCTTCTTCGAGCAGTTGCCCAGCAGGAACACCACGGCGTTGGCCACCTCATGCTTGTCGAGTTCCACGTCCCACGGCAGCGGGCTGGCGTGCCGCCAGAGATGACGCAGCCGGTTGAACCCGGGGATCTTGGAGGCCGCCTTGCTGTGCAGCGGTCCGGCCGACACCGCGTTCACGCGAATCAAATCGCGTCCGTGACGCCGGGCCAGCGCGCGGACCAGGGCCTCCAGCGCGGCTTTGTGCACGCCCATCCAGTTGTAGTAGGCATAGACCCGCGAGGTGTCGAACGTCAGCGCCACAATCGAACCGCCCCGGTCCATCGCCCGCCGCGCATGAAAAGCCACCCGGGCCAGGGATGCGCAGCTGATATGGTACGAAAGCTTGATGTCCTCGAGCGCATCCGTGTGGAATTCCTCGCCCAGGCATGTTTTCGGGTTGCCATAGGCGATCGAGTGCACCACCCCCTCCACCGGGCCGACGGCGCTGAAAAAATCGCGGATTTCCTCTTCCTTGGTGATGTCGCAAAACCGGATGTCCAGCGAGCCCTTCTCCTCATCGGACATCTTCTGGTCGGCGCGGTCGAAGAAAATGCTCTTCATGCGCTCGTTCTGGGCCGTGTAGACGACGCGCCCGCCAAGCCGGACAATCGCGCGGCCAATGGCGTAGGCGATGGAGTCGCTATCCAGCAACCCCATGACGACATAAGTTTTTCCCTGTTCAATCATAAAATTGGGTCTGGCCCGGGCGTGACGGCCGGGACAACGCGTAATGTATAGTTTGCCCGAGAAAGGGGTCGGATGTAAAATGTTTTGATGAACATGTCCTCCACTCCCGACGGCCCGCCCCCCTCCCTATCCGGGGCGGCTCTCGATGTGTATGAACGTCTGCTAAGCCGGCTGGCTGCGATCGTTCCCGACGTGGAATTGCGAATCAAGGCGCAAGTCGCCGCTGAAATCATGGACCTGAAACGCCGCCGGAACGCGGTCATTCTCGCCCATAACTACATGGAACCGGCCTTGTTCTACTCCGTGCCGGATTTCCAGGGCGACTCCCTGGACCTCAGCCGGAAAGCGGCGACGGTCGAGCAGGACGTGATCGTCTTCTGCGGCGTGCGGTTCATGGCCGAAACCGCCAAAATTCTCAGCCCCTCCAAGACCGTGCTGCTGCCCGCCGAAAAGGCCGGCTGCTCGCTGGCCGAAAGCATCACCGCCGCCGATGTGCGCATGCTGCGCGAGCGGTATCCCGGCGTCCCGGTGGTGACCTATGTGAACACCTATGCGGATGTGAAGGCCGAATCGGACATCTGCTGCACCAGCGGAAACGCCAGCGCGGTGGTGGAATCGCTGAATTGTCCGACGGTCATCTTCCTGCCGGACGAATTTCTCGCCCGCAATGTCGCGCGGGAAACCGGCAAACAGATCATCTTCCCCACCCGCGATCCGAGGAAGGCGACCGACCAGTGGCTCGATGTGCAGTTCATCGGCTGGAACGGCCGGTGCGAAGTGCATGAACGGTTTACGGTGGAGGACATCGAGAACGCCCGGCGTCAATTCCCGGACGTTCTGGTGCTCGCCCATCCGGAATGCCGACCCGAAGTCTGCGCGGCGGCCGATTTTTCCGGCAGCACCAACGCGATGATGCGGTTCGTCGCCGAATCCAACGCGAAGCATTTTCTCGTCCTGACCGAAAGCGCAATGTGCGACAACATCGCCGCGGCGAACCCCGGCAAGGAACTGCTGCGCTTGTGCAGCATCCGCTGCCCGCATATGAACGAGATCACGCTGGAAGACACCCGCAACGCCCTGAAATTGAACCGGTACATCATCGAAGTGCCCGAGGACATCCGCGTGCGCGCGCTGCAGGCGGTGCGGCGGATGCTGGAGATCGGGTAGTCCGCCATGCCCCTCCTGATTCTCATTCTGGCCGGCTGCGGAGCGTTCGCGCTGGCGTACCGGTACTACGGGGCGTTTCTGGAACGCCGGATGGGAGTGCGGCGGGATCGCGCAACCCCCGCCCATACCCGCGCTGACGGTGTGGATTTCGTTCCCACTCAACCCGCCCTCCTGTTCGGCCATCACTTCAGCTCCATCGCCGGCGCGGGTCCGATCGTCGGGCCCGTGATCGCCTCGTTCGCCTTCGGTTGGGCGCCGGCGGTGGCGTGGATCGTGCTCGGAGCGATTTTCGTGGGCGGGGTGCATGACTTCACCGCCATGATCTCCAGTCTCCGGCACGAGGGCCGGTCCATCGGCGAAATCTGCCGCGAACGCACCGGCGTCTTCACCTACAACATGATGCTGGTGTTCATCCTGCTCACCCTGGTGTACGTCATCATCGTCTTTCTGGATTTAACCGCCGCGAGTTTCGCCCCCGCCATCCCCGCGGGCATGACGGCGGATCGCGCGACCGCCCTGCTCCGGGAAGGCGGGGCGGTGGCCACCGCGTCGCTGGCGTATATCGGACTCGCCGTGGTCTTCGGCCTCCTGCTCTACCGGTTCAACCTGCCGCTCGGACGGCTGACGCTGGTGTTTGTCCCGATTGTGCTGGGCATGGTGGCCCTCGGGCTGAAATTCCCGCTGCACACCGAACTGGTCCCCACATTCATGGGCAGCTCAAAACACTACTGGTCGCTGGTGCTGCTGTTCTACTGTTTCATCGCCTCGGTGCTTCCCGTGTGGGTGCTCCTCCAGCCCCGCGATTTTCTTTCTTCCTTCCTGCTGTACGCCTGCCTCGGCGGAGGTATGCTGGGCCTGATCGTCACGTCGCTGAGCGATCCCGGGGCGGCGGCGATTCGGTATCCCGCATGGATCGGGTGGAGCGATCCGCATTTGGGGCTGATCTTTCCGGCCATCTTCATCACCATCGCCTGCGGCGCGGTGAGCGGATTTCACTCGATCGTGGCCTCGGGCACATCGTCCAAACAACTGGATCTCGAAACCTCGGCGCGTCCGGTCGCCTACGGGGCCATGCTGGTGGAAGGCGTGCTGGCGCTGCTGGCCGTGGCCACGGTCATGATCCTTCCGAAAGACCCGGGCCGTACACCGGTGGCGGTGTTCGCGGATGGGCTCGGGACGTTCTTTTCCCATCTCGGCCTGTCGGTGGAATCGGCGAAGGTCTTTGCGCTGCTCTCGGTGAGCACGTTCCTGCTGACCACACTGGACACCTGCACGCGCCTCGCGCGGATGATTCTGCAGGAGCTGTTCCGCGTCACCACCCGCCCGGGCACACGGTTTCTGGCCACGCTGGCCGTGCTGGCGATCCCCTCGTGGGCGGTGTTCCAGGATATCCCCGGTCCTGACGGCCGAATGATGTCGGCATGGAACGCCATCTGGCCCGCCTTCGGGGCGACCAACCAGCTACTCGCCGCGCTCGCGCTGCTGGTGGTGTTCGTATGGCTGCGGGCGTCTGGACACCGCGCGCTCTATGCGGGAATACCAGCGGTCTTCATGTGCGGGACCACGCTCTCCGCCCTCGTCCAGCTCGTCCACAAGCATCTCATCGGCGGGGGCAGCCAATTCGTGGGCGTCGTCAGCGCCGCGCTTCTGGCGCTCGCCATCGCCGTGATCCTCTCCCTCGTGCGCGCCCTGGCCCGGCTGCGATCCTCGCCACCCCGCTCCTCAACACCGGCGTAACCCGCCGGTGGAAGACTACAGCGCCGGCAGGGGCACGGGCACCGGCAGGAATCCGAATGGATTGGACCGCACGACCGGCCGCAGCGTCAGAGGTTTTGGAAAATCTTTGGGTATTCGCCCGGAATACGATTGCCCACCCCCTCAGCCAAACGAGAACCGGCCGGTCCAAACCGTCTCGCCCCGGCCGTCTATGAGCTCCAGCCCCTGCGCAGTGTCCGGGCTTCCGCAGGGCGACTTCAGGTCATACAACCGCCCCGACACATCGGCGAATTGGAGCTCGGCCTGAATCTCATCGGAAAACGGCGACATGGTTACCTCCATGCCCACCCGGAACACGTCCGCCCAAGGCAGCGGATCGCGACGGGGATCCAACTCCATCGTCCCATACCAACCGGATTCCAGGTGCCATACCACCCCGTCTTCGTCCGTGCGCTTGAGCGACACCTCGTGGAGAATCAGCTTGCCCTCCGGAACCGTCAACACCCCGGGTTCCGATTCAAAAACCCATGTCGGACTCTCCTCGGACTCCGTGCCGGCCACGAGGCGAACAGTCATGCCCTCGGGCACCGGCAGCGACGTTGTCGCCCCCGTATAGGCTCGGGTGTCGAAATGCTCGGCGTCTAACCGGTCAGGGATCATACTGCGGCCGATAGACAGAACCACAAACACGATGAACCCCGTCACCAGCAGCGCGGATACACCACCCCAGATCGCCGCCGTCATCAGCCACGGCCGGGCCCGCCGCGGCGGATCGCGACGCAGCGCGAGCCCCGTCGTCAAAGGCACGATCCATCCGAAGATCAGCATCCCGAACAGAAACACGATGCCGAATGCAAAGATAAACATGGCGCCACCTCCCGTGCCGAACCGAGTTTGAATGCACCCGCCGGCGCGGATCAAGGGAAAACGACAAAGTTTTCCGCGCCGGGACACTTCGGATTTGCAGGCGTACAACGGCGCTGCTCGAACGGCAAGTGGACGAAAGGGATTGAATACATACCCCCCCTCCTGCGTCCATGAACCTGGGCGAAGAAATGCCCGGAAGGAGTCGCAACATGAAACGCTCTCGTTTGGGTTGGGTGCTGGCCGCCGCGCTGGGGATGGCGATGGTAGCCGCTCCGGCCGCGCAAGCTGGCGATCGTCAATGGTCCACTGCCGGAAAGATTCTGGCCGGGGTGATCATCGGACAAGCCATATCCGGCGGAGTGGTGTACGACTGTCCACCGCCCATGTATGCGCCGCCGTGCTATCCCCCGCCGCCCGTGGTGTACTATCCGCCGCCTCCGCGGGTGGTCTATGTTTCGCCGCGTCCGGTCTATGGTTACCCCTGCCCGCCGCCGCGATACGCGCCACCTCCGAGGTACGCGCCACCGCCCCGGTATGCGCCGCCCCCGAGGTACTCACCGCATTCGCGGTATGCGCCGCCTCCTCGGAGCCGCGCTCCGTCGGCCGACCGCCGTTATGATTCCCATGCGCGGCGGCACCGCTGATCCATTACTCAACACTGTGGGGGGAGCATCCCGCTCCCCCCACTGCTTTGTCTCTCGCCATTTGCTTTATTAAGGGACATAGAAACAATGGCGCATGAGTCATGCCGCCTATTGTGTTGGGGAATAACAGGTAATATTGCCTTCGCACCGGGCTATAGCCTGCCGCAACTTCTCTGTCCCTGTCCCTATCTTTTTACGTGAAAGCCTTTCCGTACAGGGATTGGATTTTGTGGTGACGTGCCCACTCATCCGGCCTCCAGGCCTCGTATGCGGTTTCTGTTCGTCGGGTCAGCGTTTTGCTCCGGGCTTCCTTCAGACCCCGCCTCGCGGCGACACCCTTGCCCTTTGCTACAACCTTCCTCCTGTCAGGTGGTTCAGGGGACTTTCACCCCACGAGTCCTCCGTCATGCCGGGCGCACACGTTGGGGGTCTGGATCGGCCCACGGGCTGTACTCGATAGGTGTGCAGCGAGCGAAAGGGTGTGCATAGCGGCAGATTGTGGGCCGTAGCCAGGACCCCATTGTTCGATGGTGTTTATTTCATTTCTCCCGTAAAGCGGTCGCGCCCCGCCCAATACGGGCAGAAGGGGCAGTCCATTCCCTCTGGATAATCTTTTCCCTCTTCATGGGGACATCCGATTATCTTCTCGGGAGAGACCACCGACTTTACTTGGTGTAGCTTGAGGAATTTCTGGATCTCGTCGCCAATAGCGGGATCGCGGCGGACATCGCCCGTAGCCGTGATCCACTTGTGTAGCGGATCGACATCGGCACCGTTCTTCCGAATAATGCCGACGACCGCCTTGGTAGCGAGCTGGTCAGTTGGGCCGTAGAAAGCGAGCGTAGCCGCTGGATACTTTGTTTTCTTGTATTTCATCTGATTTCATCGAACGTCGAGGGTATGCGGACTGGCGAGCCGGCCGCGGGTCGCCAGTGCGCACGACCCTCTGGTTGGCCACTCCTATTCCTTCAGACTTGGCTTAAAGATCAGTTGAAATCCATTGAGCATCCCTACATCGTTGATGTCATTCAAGTGACCGCCGATGGTGTTGTGCGAGCCCATAGACACGCTCCCGGTGCTTTTCATCTCAAGATAGTTCGAAAAGTCTGGGTCTTTCGCGAGGCGAGTCAAGTCGGGCAGGTTTGCCTGGTTGATCATCACGGCCATTCCGGGTGCGCCGACATCGATCTGCTGAATAATCACTGGATTGATCGTGCGTAGAATATCTCGGATATGCTTTTTCAGTGGAACAGGTGGGACGGCGGGGGCTCCTTGATATATGTTTATCGTGCCAGCGCTAATCTGGGCATTGTGTTGATTTCCGATGCTCTGATTTGACTGCACCGTATTTCCGGATGCTTTCTCTTCGTTCGATTCCTTCTGTCTTGGTACGAATGCAAACACGCAAATTCCCACGGCCAGCCAGATGAGCATGAAGACCCGAACCCATGTCGGGTACGTCGTTAGAAACGATATCCATTCCATAATGTCATCCTTTTCTATGGCCAACGTCACGCCTCACCGGATTCCGAACCCGCCGCGGGTGAGGAATACGGTAATACCATCTGTTCCGGTGAATGAGGGGGAGGCGGCGGGAGCGCTTGCGCTCCGCTCCCGCCGCTTACCCCTCTTCATGCGGGACTCGTCCTCTGTAAAAGCAGTGGATGATCTCCCCGCCATTCCCGGTACCCGCCTTACGGCGTGCTCGGGATGACACGAGCCATTAGGCTCAAAACGGGGTCGGCACGGGGCCGCCCCAAGGTATAACCATGAGGAGATCATCTAATGACGAGTATATTCCAGCGCGCAAATCCGGCAATCCAGGACTTGTTCCAAAAAGCGCGCGCCCCAGATAAAGTCATGTGCATCCCCATCGACTACGCGAAGAAGCAGCACACCGCCCTGGTCTGTAATGGCGAGGGACTGCAACTGCGCGGGCCATTCCATATTCACAACAATCCCGAAGGAATCGCCTTCCTGGAGGAGGTTGTGGCCGGCCTGTGCCGCAAGCATGCTATTCGCAAGGCCCACGTCTTTTTCGGCGGCGAGGATTGCAGCGCCATCGCCTTCAACTTCACCCACGCGCTTGTGCAAAGGGGATATCTGGGCGTCGGCATCAACGCCCGTGACGCCGCCCTCGAACGCGAGAATCAGGTCGCCAGCACCGACAAGCTCGACCTGCTGGGTATCGCCTCGGTCCTCATCAACAAGAAGTGGGGCCGGACTCTCTCGTCCCAGTATAGCGCGGCTCGCATCCTGCGCGACCTGACCCATCACCGCCTGGCCCTGGTCAAGGCCCACACCGGCAGCGCCTACCGCATCCATCACCTGGTCGACCAGTTGTTGCCCGGCTTCCTCGACGATCAGCTCAGCGGCCTGACGCCCTTCGCCCAACCCTGCCTGTGGGTCATGAGCGGAGGGCTGGCGCCCCGCACCCTGCTCGCGCGCAAGAGCGACGCATTGGCCGAGAAGCTTCGCCTGTTCATGGTCCGGGACCCCGAGGCAAAGGTGAAGAAGCTCAAGGATCTGGCCCGGTCCGCCCTGCCGCCACCTGCCAGCCTCTGTGAAACCCTGCAAACCAATCTGAACCACGAGGTCTCCGTCTACGAGCACTTGGAGGGATGCCTGAAGGAGCTGGAGCAGGATATCGCACGGCGTCTGGCCCCCACGCCCGGTGCGATGCTCACCACCGTGCCGGGCATCGGCCTGACCCTCGCATCCGGGCTGTATGCCGAGATCGGCGACCCCTCCCGCGACCGCGG
>JAGOHE010000084.1 GCA_017996315.1 Kiritimatiellia bacterium
GCGCAGCCGTTCCTGCACGATCTCCATGTGCAGCAGCCCGAGGAAGCCGCAGCGGAATCCGAAGCCCAGCGCGGAGGAGGATTCGGCCTGATAGACAATCGCGCTGTCGTTCAGGCTGTATTTTTCCAGGCTGAACTTGAGCTTTTCGAAATCCGAGCTGTTGACGGGATACAACCCGCAATAGACCATCGGATGGATGCGCTTGAAGCCCGGCAGCGGCTCCGAGGACGGGCGATCCGAGCGCGTGACCGTGTCGCCAATCAGAATTTCCGACGGATGCTTGATGTTGCCGATGAGATACCCGACTTCCCCCGCCGCCAGCGCCGGACGTACGGACATCGCCGGGCGGAACTGGCCGACTTCCTTGACGTCGTACTCCGCTCCGCTGCTCATCAGCCGGATTCGCTGGCCGGCGCGAATCTCGCCATCCACCACGCGAATGTAGGAAACCACACCGCGATAGGCGTCAAACGTGCTGTCGAACACCAGCGCGCGCGTCGCATCGGCCCGCCCCGCGGCCGGCGGCGGAATACGCTGGAGAATCGCCTCCAGCAGCGCGGGCACCCCCACTCCCGTCTTCGCGCTCACGTGCATGGCCTCATCCATCGGGATCGCGAGAATTTCTTCAATCTGCCGCGAAACCTCCGCCACATTCGCGCTGGCAAGGTCCACCTTGTTCAGCACCGGGATGATCGTGAGATTGTGCGCGTTGGCCAGGTGCGTGTTCGCCACGGTCTGCGCTTCGACCCCCTGCGTGGCGTCCACCACCAGCAACGCGCCCTCGCAGGCGCTGATGCTCCGGGCCACTTCATAGGTGAAGTCCACGTGCCCGGGGGTGTCAATCAGGTTCAACTGATACTCGAATCCGTCGGCCGCCCGGTAGCGCATGGTGACGGGGTGCATCTTGATGGTGATCCCGCGTTCGCGCTCAAGGTCCATCGCATCGAGTACCTGGTCCGCCATCTCGCGGCGCTCGATCGTGCCGGTCAGCTCGAGCAGCCGGTCGGACAGGGTGGTCTTCCCGTGGTCGATGTGCGCGATGATGCAGAAATTGCGGATGCGTTCCGGAGGAAACACCTTCATGCGTCCGCCCCCGCCATCGCCGCCGCGCGCATCCGGAGAATCGCTTCCTTCATGTCCGGCGCGCGAAACAGGGTCGTTCCCGCCACCAGCAGATTCGCCCCGGCCGCGGCGCAGGCCCGCGCGAATTCATCGCCGATCCCGCCATCCACCGAAATCTCCAGCGCCGGATATCGCTCCCGCAGCGCCTTCAGCTTGGGCAATACCGAGGGCATGAACGCCTGGCCTCCGAACCCGGGATGAACCGCCATGCACAAAATCTCCTCCGCCTGCCCGGAATCGAGCCAGGGGAACGCCATCTCCGCCGGGGTCTCGGGATTCAGCGTAACCCCGGGGCGCACACCCCGCGCGCGGATGTCGTCCAGCGTCGCGCCGACATCGCAGCGGGCCTCGACATGAATCAGCAGGCGCGAGCTGCCCGCCTCGCAGAATGCCGCCACATGCTGGTCCGGCCGGTCGAGCATCAGATGCACGTCCAACGGCCGCTCCGTCGCCCCGCGCGCCATCCGAACCACGTCGGGACCGAAACTGATGTTCGGCACGAAATGCCCGTCCATGATGTCCAGGTGCAGCGCATCCGCCCCGGCCGCCTCGGCGCGCCGGATTTCCTCGTAAAAACGTCCGAAATCCGCCGCCAGCAGCGACGGCATGATTTCGATGTGTTTGGACGCATGCGCGTGCATAAGAACCCGTCATCATATCTTTTTATCCCCTTCCGATCAATGCGGATCGACGGCGCACACCCGATCGCCTAGGCTATGCGCTGTAGATTGCGTCATGATGCCGAACCATCCATCCGCCCGGGCCGTCTGGTGCGCCGTGCTGGCCGGCTTCGCCGCGGGAATCGCCGCCGCGGAGTCCGAACCGGCGAACGCCGGAACGCAGGGTCGTGTCGTGGACCGGCAGCTGGCGGAATATGCCGGGATTGATCATCTCTCCTGCCAGATCCGGCGCGAAACGGTCACGCCGCAGGCCCGCAGCCGGTTCCTGTCCACCATCTATTGGCACAACGATGGCCGCATGCATGTGGACAACATCGAACCCCAGCCCCGCACCATCGTCGCCGACGGCACGAATTCCTTCAGTTATGTCCGCGGGGCGGCGGCTCCACCGTCCTCGACACCCGGTCGAAATGTCGGCAGCCGCAGCAGATGTGCGGTGACCGCCGCGGCGATCGCCAGAAGCAGCCACCGAATCCAAGCGGCGGAGACGGCGAAGGCGACGGAGCCGCCGATGGCGCCCCACAGCAGCAGGACGAGGATCGTCTTCTGACGGCGCGAAATGCCCCGTCCTTCCTGATAGTTGCGAATATATTCTCCGCACCACCGGTTGGTCGTCAGCCATCGATAGCACCTTCGGGATCCGCGAAGATAGCACCCGGCGGCGAGCAGGAGAAACGGCGTGGTGGGCAGAATGGGCACGAACACCCCGATCGCGCCCAGCGCCATGCACAGGGTACCCGCGGCCACAAAGAAATATTTCGATACTGGGTGCACGCCACATTGCCGGCAGCCGCGTCCGGGCCGTCCGGCGTTCCATCCGAGCAGCATAGCTCGGTCCGACGGGAATGCATAGCGCCGCTTCCCAAGCCACAAGAAGCGATTCCCACCGCAGATCGCGCCGGCGGCGGACAGGGCCCTGTTGCAAATGGAGGGACACTAAATCAGTGTCCGAACGGTTGTTCTTCGATATGGGCGCGCAAGGCGCAGAATGCCAGCGGATAACAATGGGACGCTGTTTGTGTGTCCCTCCGTCAACGCTATTTTTACAGGACAGACCCCATATGGACTCAGACCCCATATGGGCTGAAGGCAGAAAGACGTTGACACGATGAGTTCAGCAGGAAAGACTGCATGCAAAATCATATGCTGAGGGGGAACCGTGAGGACCAGCAGAACAGGTTGGCAGAGATGCAGTCATGTGTGGCTTCTTGCGGTTTCGTTGTCCTTGACCCTGGCTGTACCCTCACGCGCCGCCAATCCCACTTTGAGCACGGAAAGACTGGCTATCTATCATACAGAGCGCGGCATGACACACGCGGACCTTATCAATAATGCGGATGTTGAGCGGTGTTGCATTCATATAATTGCCAAAGCAGATGTATATGAGCCGCAACTTGAAGCCAATCAAGACGCCGTTAGAAAGCTTTGTGAGGCACGACAGCAGGCATATCGAATCTTGGACGAAATTGACAGGATGAAGCGGGGACGACAGGGGATTCACTCCAGAGACTCGCGAAAAAGAAAAAATGCCATCGCCCAGCTCAAGGAAAAACTGTCAAACGCCTATGCCGATGTATTGAATGCCAAAGACCTTCTTGAAAGCAATATAGAGAATGGACCTATTCCAGACCCATTGATTGCTATGGAACGTGTGAAACGGGATATGCGGCAGCAGATGGAAAGAGCCATCCTTGACTATGAAGCAAAAACAGGACGAAAATCAGGGCTAATAATTGCACACCAAGGAAGACCTTTTCCGGGCATCTGGGTTATCACAGCCCACGGGGACGCGGAAGTCAGAATGCGAAATGGACAGATTTCAGATGAAGATGTGAAGAAAGCTAAAAGCGTTGCTCGAAAAATAAGGACATCGTCAATCCGATAATGCGAGGAAACTAATCATGATGTCAAATGGCATCATCCTTCTGCTCTGTTGTCTCGTCATTTCAACAAAATCATTTGCACAACACCAAGCAGAGCAAAGGAAGCAAATACAGCATATTCAACGCTCAGTGCAATCAATACTCAGGGGCGCGAGCAAGTCTGAGGCGGAGCTTCAATCCCATGGGATGACCGCAACGAATTCAGTAAATGCCATGTTAATATGCACAAATATTCTTCATAATATAAATGCCAGTCGTGCCACAAACACGGGCATACACGCCAGAGACACTCGCAAAATGAAACAATCCGCTCAATACCTCCGAAACCAAGTATCCATTGCAGAGGGGTTAATGCGCATGGACCAAGACCGGGTTAGAATGATTAAGCAGGCTGAATACGAAGCATGGGCAAGCAAAAACCCGGTACAGGCACAAATCCGAAGAGCAAATCAACAAGTGGCTTGGGCACAATATGAAGCTGATACAGCCAAGAATGAGGCTGAAGAGGCACGGAGAGAGGCGGACATGGCTAAAATGGAGGCAGAGGCTGCTCGCATCGAAGCTGCGCGGCAACGTCAGGAAGCAGACTGGCAGCGCATAAGATAGGGGTCTGTCCTATAATTTGATATTCTTGACGGCGCCATGGGCGGCATGACCCCAGCCGCCTCTGCGAGCGGTCCCCAGTTTCTTCAGATCCGCGGAGAAACATGTGGCAGTGCCCATATGGAGGCGATCCTTGATCCAGGCGGTCCGCACGGCCGTCCGCCGCCAGCAGCGACGGCATGATTTTGATGCGTTTGGACGCATGCGCGTGCATAAGAACCGATCATCATATCTTTTTATCCCCTTCCCATCAATGCGGATCGACGGCGCGCGCCTGATCGCCTAGGCTATGCGCGGAGATTGCGTCATGATGCCGAACCATCCATCCGCCCGGGCCGTCTGGTGCGCCGTGCTGGCCGGCTTCGCCGCGGGAATCGCCGCCGCGGAGTCCGAGCCGGCGAACGCCGGAACGCAGGGCCGTGTCGTGGACCGGCTGCTGGCGGAATATGCCGGGATCGATCGTCTCTCCTGCCAGATCCGGCGCGAAACGGTCACGCCGCAGGCCCGCAGCCGGTTCCTGTCCACCATCTATTGGCATAACGATGGCCGCATGCATGTGGACAACATCGAACCCCTGCCCCGCACCATCGTCGCCGACGGCACGAATTTCTTCAGCTATGTCCGCGGCGACCCGCGCGGCTTTTCCCGGCCGATCCGGGACCTCAATGAGGAAATGGCCTTTGGCCTGCGGCGCGTTCCGGGTACGGCGATGGATCACCTGCAGCTCGTCGGCGACGCGCCGGAAACACCGCTGCCTCCCGAGCCGGAGCTGCCGGTTCGCGTGGGCTACGCGACCGCCCGCGTCTTTGCCGTGCTGGGTCTCGATGCCTCCAACCGCCTCGCGCGCGTCGAGATCTACACCGGGCCGGACATGGCCACCCGCACCGCGCGCTACGACTACTCCCGGTTCGCCGAAGTGCGGCCCGGCGTCTGGATTCCCCTGCAGCACGAGGCGCTCCTGTCCATCGGCGGCGCCGAGATGAAGGAAACCACACGGGTGGATCGCCTCAACGCGTCCGATCCCATCGCCCCCCATCTGTTCAATCCTTCGCTCTTCTTCTCCGGCGTGAAATTTGAAGACGATTTTCGGAAAATATATCCGCAGTGACGGGCGCAACGCGCCTGGGAAGGGAATGCCCATGAACCATCTGTTGCGCCTCATGGTCCTCGTCATCGCAGCTCCGATGGGAGCCCTCGCCGCCCCCGAACCAGTCTGGCTGTCGGAACTCGACCTTGGTCATGTCCGCCAGGGCTGGGGAAGCCCCGGCCGCGACGCTTCCGTGGACGGGCATCCGCTCACCATCGCGGGCCACCTCTTCGAGCGCGGACTGGGCACGCACGCGGAAAGCGCGCTGCACATTGATCTCGCCGGCCGCGGCGCGCGATTCACGGCGCAGGTGGGCCTCGATGATGAACAGGAAAACCCGCGCGCCAGCGTCGAATTCCGCGTCCTCGGCGACGGCCGTCTCCTGTGGTCCAGCGGCATCATGAAATCCGGCGACCCCGCGCGCCCCGTATCCGTGGCGCTGGACGGCGTTCGCACCTTGCTGCTCTTCGTCGGTGATGCCGGCGATGGAATTTCCAATGATCATGCCGACTGGGCCATGGCCCGAATCGAAATGAAGGAAGGCGCCCCCCAGACCATTCCCGCCCCGACCGAAGACGCCGTCATACTCACCCCCAAGCCCGGCCCCGCGCCGCGCATCAACGGACCCCGCGTATACGGCTGCCGTCCGGGCCATCCCTTCCTCTTCACCATCCCCGCCACCGGCGATCGGCCGATGACTTTCGAAGCCATCGGCCTTCCCGTTGGGCTTCAGCTCGATCCCCAAACGGGCATCCTCACAGGCGCGGTCGCGAACCGCGGCGAATCCGTCGTGCGCCTCCGCGCGCGCAATGCGCTCGGCGCGGCCGAACGCGAGCTGCGGATCATCTGCGGCGACCGGATCGCGCTCACCCCGCCGATGGGCTGGAACAGTTGGAACTGCTTCGCCAGCGCCGTCACCGCCGACCGCGTAACATCCGCCGCCGACGCCATGGTCCGCTCCGGCCTGATCCAGCATGGCTGGACCTACATCAACATTGACGACTACTGGACAAAGCATAAAAACAACCCCGACCCGACGCTGGGCGGGCCCGGCCGGGACGAGCGCGGCCGGATCGTTCCCAATCCCCGGTTCCCCGATATGAAAGGCCTCGCCGACTACATCCATTCGCTGGGCCTCAAAGTCGGCATCTATTCCTCCCCCGGCCCCTGGACCTGCGGCGCGTGCATTGGCAGCTTCGATCATGAACAGCTCGACGCGCAGTCGTATGGCGAATGGGGCATTGACTATCTCAAATACGACTGGTGCTCCTACGATCCGAAGATGGAAACGCAGCGCGGAACCGCGGCGGACTTCACGCACATGGACCGTTTCTGGGGCGGTCCGCGGCCCAAGGAACGTCTGGACCTGATGAGGCCCTATGCCCAAATGCGCGAAGCGCTCAACCAGGTTCCCCGCGACATCGTGTACAGCCTCTGCCAATACGGCATGGGCAACGTCTGGGAATGGGGCGACGAGGTCGGCGGGAATTGCTGGCGCACCACCGGCGACATCACCGACACCTGGCAGAGCATGAGCCAAATCGGCTTCGGCCATGCCGACCGTGAAGCGAACGTCGGGCCGGGCCGATGGAATGACCCGGATATGCTCGTGGTTGGCCGGGTCGGCTGGGGACCGCAGTTGCATCCCACGCGGCTGACGCCCAACGAGCAGTACACCCACATCAGCCTCTGGTGCCTGCTCAGCGCGCCGCTGCTCATCGGCTGCGACATGACCCAACTGGACGAATTTACCCTCAACCTGCTCACCAACGACGAAGTGCTGGACGTCAATCAGGATCCGCTGGGCCGGCAGGCCGCCCGCGTGGCGCAGGACGGCAGCCATGAAATTTGGATGAAGGAAATGGAAGACGGCAGCCGCGCCGTCGGCCTGTTCAATCGCGGCGATTTCGAATCGAACGTCACCGCCCGCTGGAGCGATCTCGGCCTAACTGGCCGGCAGACCGCCCGCGACCTCTGGCGGCAAAAAGACCTCGGAGTATTCGAAGGCGAATTCACCGCTCCGGTTCCCCGCCATGGCGTTGTACTCCTCCGCCTCGCGCCGGCGCCATGACACACCATTCGACAAACCCGCCCGTTTTGCGGTATGATTTCGACGGTATGGGCCGGTAGCTCAACCGGTAGAGCACAACACTTTTAATGTTGGGGCAGTGGGTTCGAGTCCCACCCGGCCTACCACGTTACCGCCCTTGTAAACAGAAGTTGTTCCATCCGTTCTGTGCCCAGGTTCTGGCGCCCCGATCCGTCCGCCGTCGCACCGCTCGAATCGGTATCGCCTGGCACGGTGCGCAATTTCATCGCGCACATTCACCCCCGCTACGCCTTCAACGACGGCCACGTCATTCCCGGCTCCACCGGTATGCGCTGCGCATGGAACGGATCGGCGTTGATCCGATGAGAACCGTGGGCCCGCCCGTCGCCCTTGCTGCCTTCGCGGAAAAAGTCGAAACTCACAGGTTGATTCCATGTCCGCACGGGCGAATACTTGCCGCATGAGGTCGGGTTCCATGTGCTCGATGGCGGCGGCGATCGCGCTGGCATTCCCCTGCGCGTTCGGCGGGGAATTGCCCGACGCGCTGCGGGCCACGGTGGAGGCAGTCGCTCCCGGCGCCCGCTTCCACGGTCCGCCCGATGCCCCCTCCTTCACCGGCCGCGTTTCCGGGTCCGTGCGCGCGACCACAGGCGGGTGGAACGTGCTTCGCGCCGACGGCGCGGTGTTTCGTGTGGTCGAGGGCGGATCGGGCGTTCATGTGGCGGATGGACGCGGGCGGATGCTCTACTCGGTGCGCGCGGACGGTGACGGGTTTATCTTTGTGCCCGCCGTGCGCGGCATGCCCGCCGTGCGCGCGGTCCGAAGCGCGTCCAACCCCGCCGCGGGTCTTACGGGCTGGCGCTGCGACGGGCAGCTTATGGCGGCCCTTCCAGCGGCTTCCGACCGCGGACCGCGCACGCGCATGATCGACACGGGCGAGCTTTACGACCGCATGTATGAGGGCCGCAAGACCGACCGTAAACGGTAAAACCGTCTATCTTACATTTCGATCCCGGAGACCCCCCATGGAGACGCGCGTGGCGGCGATCTCAGCCTGGTCCGCGCCTTCCATTGTGATTCTGCCCTTGAACTCCGCGCTGCTCATGACATGATGCCTCCATGAGGTCGGTCAGGGTCACGGATGAGGATTGGGCTCACGCTCTGGCGGGCGGGCTGCTTCCCGGCGTCGGGCTGATTCTGTCCGGTCATTGGCTCGCCGGGGCGTTGTTCGCCGCCGGGGCCGGCTTCACCTGGTACAATCTCAGTTGGCGTCTGGGGGGCCCCGTGGTCGCGGTGCATGTCTGCGCCGGGCTCTATACCCTGCTTCAACGTCTCGATGATCGCCGCCGCGCGCAGGTCACCGCCGGACGCCTGGCGGAACGGGCCGCGCTCATTCGCCGATGGGATTTCCCCGTCCGCTTTCGCCGACTGCGCCGCTGATTCGACCAGACGGCCCACGCCCCTTCGCCCAGCATGGCAACCGCTGGGTCTCCGCAAAGTGGGCAGTGCGGCATGGGCGTTTCGGCCCAGCGCCTCCATGGCGCTCGGCCCCCTCCGGCCGGAGAGTTGCGGGGCGCCCGGGTTTCGACGTCATCCAAGGGTTGGACGGAACGGGGACCGATCCATCCAAGGAGGCAGATGCAAGTTTGAAGTGCAACACTCGGTGGGGTCCGCAGGGCACTGGAGATCAGGTCGTTCATGGGTATGCCTTGGGCTCTTCGGTCATTGCCCCCCTAGGGGGGCAAAAATTTTTGGCCACC
>JAGOHE010000085.1 GCA_017996315.1 Kiritimatiellia bacterium
CGGCGGGCGGTGAGGCGGTCACGGTCTTCCGGTCGCTCGGCTCGAAGACCGATCCCGTCTTGCACGTTCGCTTCCCGCGTCCGTGGTCCGTCGTCGCCGAAAATCGCCGGATTTCAAACTGGCGGAGGGGGTGGGATTTGAACCCACGGAGCAGGGATTAGCCGCTCTCTCGATTTCGAGTCGAGTGCCTTAAACCACTCAGCCACCCCTCCGGGTTGACCTGCGGAGTGAGGATTATATTCCGGCGGACGCCCGATAACAAGGACACGCTGGGACCCGCCGAAACTCACCCCGGCGGCCGGCGATGGATGAGACCACGTTTGGATCGGGACCGGGCCGGTGGATCATCCATGGTCAGAAGGGAGGGGTTATTCCACCGTGAATACCGCGCTGGCGGAACGACCGCTTCGGTCGGCACAGAGTACTTGGTGCCGTCCACGCTCCAGCGGCCAGGCGAGAGATTCCTCCGGCTGCGTCCATTGCAGGGGGCGACCATTGATGAACCAGCAGACGGGTTCGTCCGCCGCTCCCGCCCGGAAGGAAATCTGTTCGTTGGGCAGATCCGTTTGGCGGAATACGGAGCCGGGCTTCGGAAATTCTATCGTCAGGGCCCGGATGGACGCCGATGCGTCCGTCGGCGCCGGGACCTCCGCCGTGCGCGCGCGGAGGAACGCCGCCACTCTCGGCGGCCAGTGTTCCATCACGCGGGTGATCCATTGACCTTGTTCGTTTTTCTCGCGCACCCGCCGATGCACCGTGCAGGGCTGTGGATCGGTGACGCCCCGGATCGCGGTGTCCATCACCGTATCCGCGCACGCCGGGCCGGGCGGGCATCCGGAAACAGCGCAGACCGTCCGCTCTCCAATTCCGGCAGGCCGGGCGTACCACGGACCGCGCCCGTCCGGATACAGGTCGCGAAGAATGCACCAGGCCAGCGGCGCCGCCGTTTCGCCGCCCGAAAGCCGGGGGCAGGGGCGCCCCGTCGGATCGCCCGTCCACACTGCGATCACCCATTCGGGATTCCAGACCACGCACCATCCGTCGCGTCGTCCCGATGAGGTGCCGGTTTTCCATGCCGCGCGCGGCAGGGTGGCATCGGCCTGATGCCCGAGCGATTCCTCCTGCCGCTCCGTGCCGCTGAGCATGTCATTGATCATCCATACGGCGTCCTCGGAAAAAATGCGTCGCGCACCGATCGCCGTCGCGTCCTCGCGCCAGCGGCTGGGGGTGAACGTGCCGCCGCGGGCCAGCGCGGCATAGGCGTCGGCGAGCGACAGCAGGCGGACCTCCCCTCCGCCGAGGGCGAGCGACAGTCCGTAGTGCGCCGCCGGGAGGTGGAGCGTATCGAAACCCAGGGTGCGCAGAAGCGCGAGCATCCGGTCGGCGCCGGCCTCTTCCGCGAGTTCCAGCGCGGGCAGGTTCAGCGAGAGCGCCAGCGCGGATTTCGCGGAAACCGGACCGAGATATTCGCCATCGAAATTGCCGGGCTCGAAGGCTCGCCACGTTTTCGGCACATCCATCAGCCTCCGCTGAGGAGACAGCCGTCCGCGGTCCGCCGCCCATGCGTACAGGAATGGCTTGAGCGTGGAGCCGGCTGAGCGCGGCGCCACCGCGGCGTTCACTTCCCCGTGCGCCGAGAGATGAAACGGATCGGGCGATCCGACCATCGCGCGCACCGCGGCGTTCTTCACATCCAACACCACCACCGCGGCGCCCCGCGCTCCGGCGGCGTCCAGAAGGGGACGCTGGCGGGAAACCCGGGCTTCGACCGCGCGCTGTACATCGAGGTCCAGCGTGGTGCGCACCACGCCCTTGGCGCCCGCGGGCAGGCGCGCCTGAGCCCAGGCGCTGAAGTGGGGCGCGTCGAACGGATACGGACGCGCGCGCACCCGCACGGGCTCGGCGATCGCGGCCGCGCACTGGTCCGGGGTGATCATGCCGCAGGCGAGCATGCGGCGAAGCACCGTGTCGCGGCGGACGCGCGCGCGCTCGGGATAGTGCGTGGGCCGCAGCCGCGAGGGCGATTGCGGCAGGCCGGCCAGCAGCGCCGCTTCAGCCAGCGAAAGATCCGCCATCGTTTTGCCGAAGTACCGGCGGCTGGCCGACTGCGCGCCGATGATATTTCCGCCGAAGGGCGCGCGATTGAGATACATCCGCAGGATCTCATCCTTGCTGAAACGTGTTTCGAGTTGCAGGGCGCGGAACGCTTCGATGAGCTTTGTGCGCGGAGTGCGCGGCCGGGGTTCGACGAGCCGGATGACCTGGGTGGAAATGGTGGATGCGCCCGAGATGACCCGTCGGCCCGCGATGTTCTGCGCCACCGCGCGCAGCAGCGCCCACGGATCCACGCCCCGATGTCGGTAGAACCGCCGATCTTCCACGGCGATCAGCGCCTTGGGCAGCCACGCGTTCGCGGGGATTTCCTCGATCGGCAGCGCGTACTCATCTTCCTCAGTCAGTCCAACCCGCAACGGCCGTCCGTCCCGGTCCGTGAGCACCAGGGAGGCGGGCGGGGTCCGGTACGCCTCTTCCCGGAAGGGATACCGCCGATCTGCGACGACCAGCCCCGCGCCGGCCAGCGCCGTTGCGAGGAGCGCCACGCGCGCGAGATGCCGCAGACGACGCCGTTTTCCGCCGGCTGGTGCGCGGCGCGATCGGCGAGCTCGACGAGCCATCCAACCATTGGATGGCGGGACGGTCGGTTCATCCAAGGATTGGATGGACATCAGGGGCGCACCTCGCACACACCCGCCTCGCTCGTTCCGGAAACGTCCGGATCGTACATGGCCTCCGCGCGCGCGCCGGGCCAGACGAAGCGGCCGGGAGTGACCGCGCGGGCGGTGTAGTAGATGTCAAGGGGTTCACGGAATGTGTTCGAGAACACGAGAATGCGGTCATCACGCATTTCCACGCGGTGCCCCGCGCCGGCGTTCTCCGGAATCCAGGACAATTCCTTGGATGCGGCGATGTTCGGATTTTCCGGTTCCAACCCGGCGGGCAGCAAGTCGGTGATCACCATCTGATCCAGCGCATGTTCGCGCGGATCCACGGTCAGCCGGATCACCACCCGTTCTCCCTGCTGGAACACATGGTCCCTGGGAAGATCCGCGCCGGCTTCATTCAGCGCCGAGCGACGAATGGCGAGGCGCGGCGACGCGGCGGAGGGATCGGCGGCCGGCGGTTGCGTGGAGATATATTCAACCGTCGCGCTGTAGGGAAGCGGCCCGGGTCCGGCATTCTTCAGGCGGATGGGAGCGGTCCACGGGGCGCCGGCGGGCGCGCGCCAGTGGAGCGATTCCTCCGGCGTGACCGGGCGGGCCTGGGGGGAGGATGGTTCGAAGAATTCCGCCGAGAACGGTGGCGGGGGTTCGGTGGATTGGGCGGCGCGCAGTCCGAGGGCGAAGAGCGCCCAGGCGTTTTCCTGCGTGGTGCCCCAATCCCCGCGCGGGCTCTGCTCGATCAACATCCGCTCCAGTTCGCGGGTTTCCGGCGCGCCGGGTTCCGTCTCCAGCCAGGCGATCAACGCCAGCGCGAGATCGCGCGTGGCGCTGGAAAAAATTCCGTCCAGCGAACGGGGGCGAGGCGCGGGAAGCCCCGCGGCGCGAAGCAGCGCGGCGGCTTCGCGGGGATGGCCGCTGTGTTTGAGGGCGAGCGCGGTATGCAGCCGGGCGGCGTATCCGAGCAGCGGCGCTTGTTCCGCAAGCCGCGCGGTCCAGCCTTCGGCGGGCGAGCCGGCGAGGGCGAGCACGTGGCAGGCGTGGGCCCGCAGTTCGGCGTCATTGCGCCATTCCGGCGACGGCGACCCGCTGCCCGCGTCGACCGGCGGCGCCGCGTCGAGCCGGGCGCGCAAATAGCGCATGGCGGCTTCCATGGAAGACGCGGGAACCTCGTATCCCGCCCGGCGGGTTTCCGCCAGAACATGCGCCGCGTAGATGGACGCCCAGTCCACGCATCCGCTGGACTGGGGCCAGAGTGAGAATGAGCCGTCCGGCTGTTGCATGGAGACGATGCGGAGAACGCCGGAGCGAATCAGTTCCGCGGGATCGCCGATGGCGCTCGAGGCTGGTCCCGTGGCGGCCATCAGCGGCGCCAGGCGAATCAGCGGCAGCAAGCCCGAGGCGGTTTGCTCCAGGCAGCCATAGGGATAGCGGAGCAGATGGGAGAGCCCGTTGCCGAACCGCACCGAGGGCCCCGCCCCGGCGCGAACTTCGACATACGCCGTGCCCGGCAGCGCATCCTCCGGAGGCGCCAGCGCGAACGTGTTTTCGGAGCTGACCTCGCCGGCGTACCGGAGGATGGATGGCCCGTGCGCCGGGCGCACCGGGAGTTCGATGGTTTCTTCGTAGCGCTCCGAACCCGCCGACGCGCGGAAGGTCAGCCGCGACAGCCCGGCCGCGCGATCCGCCCGCACGTGGCCGACCCACTGGGTCGAAGCTCCGGCGGTGAGCGGAAGGATCGCCTCATGCGCGTCCATGCGCGCCGGGCCTTCGGTGGCGATGGAGAGCGATATCTCCGCGTCGGCTCCGGTTTCGTTAAATATGCTGACCAGCGCATCGCATTCGTCTTCCGGCGCGAGGAAGCGCGGGAGCGAAGGCTGCACCACCAGCGGGCGTTTGACCGTCACCCTGGTCTGCGCGCCGCCGCCGCGTCGCGCGTCGAAGGCCACGGCGCTGACCCGGAGCTGTCCCGTGAACTCCGGAAGATCAAAGGAGACGGACACGGTTCCGTTCTCGTCCGTGACGAGTCCGGATTTCCAGAGCGCCACCGGCACGAAGCGCCGGCCCCGGATGGGATTCAGCCGGCGACCGAGCAAGCCATCGCCGGCCCCACCCGCTCCCGCCTGGAGCGCCGTGCCCGCCGCGGCTTCATTCAGCACCGGCAACAGGCGGGCGAACAGGTCGAAATGAGTGATGCCAGGCCCGCGCAGTCGCAGAAAGTACAACCACGGATCGGGCAATCCATATTGGGTGAGCATCAGGATGCCTTCGTCCACCGCGGCCACCGTCAGTTCGGCGCCGGCGATGGGCGAGCCGTTCGGGTCGCGCGCGGTCAGGGTGACAGGCAGCGGCTCTCTCGGCCGCGCCGTCGCGGGCGTTTTGATTTCCACGGCGATCTTCCGCTCCGCGGGACGCATGGCCAGCGCCGTGGCGCCGAACGCGCGGTGCGCGCTCCAGACCTCTTCGGGTTCGACCGGACGCAGCACCGATACGGCGCACCAGACGTTGGGGGTCCAGTGTTCCCCCGCCGTCAGCGTCACCGTGGCGGTCCGGTTCGTCAGCGGAACCAACCGCCGTTCCAGCACCGTATCGCGTTCCACCGTCAGCAGTGCCAGTCCGGTAAACGGAGCGCGGATGGTAATGGTCGCGAGGTCGCCGGGCGCGTAATTATCGCGATCCGCGAGTACCTCGACCACATCCGGTTTTTCGCGCGACGCATCCATCCAGCTGGCGGCGCCCGAGAGGGCGCGCAGACTCAATGAACTGGAGGCGCCGGATTTGGGATCGGACAACACCAGCAGGTATTCACCGCTGTCGGCGGGCGTGAATTCGACGGCGCCCTCGCTTTTCTGGAGCGTGATCACCTCGTCGTGCACGAGCGACAGCGCGCGCTCCGAGACCCAGTGATACACGCCGGATTCGCCGCGACGCAGCGCGTGCGACCAGGATACTTTCGACCATACCGCCCGCAGCGCCCCGGGCGCGCCGGCGCGCGAGCCGTCGGGGGAGACCGCCGCCACGGCGACGCGAAGGGGCGCGCCCACGGGGACCGAGGTTCGCCCGCCGTCTGTCTTGAGGCCAATGTAGAAGGGATACGGATCAATGCGCGTATCGGCGACCGCGTAGACCGGACGACCGCCCGGTTCGAAGACCGTGGCGATCATGCGGGCGCGCAGGGCGGATGGCGGCCGCCATGCGTCGGAGGTGGGCGCCTCAACGGTATGGGCGCCTTCGGCATTCAATCGAACGCGCGCGAGATCCCGCGATTGGGGTTCAAAAGATTTTTCGTAATCGCCGAAGGAATATCCCGGCCATCCGGCGGGCGAGAACGGTTGGGCTTCGAAGACGACGCTGGGCTGCATGGCCAGTCCCGCGGCATCCCGTCCGAACAGGAAGCGCGCTTTGAGTTCCGCGCGGAAGGGTTGTCCGGCCCGCAGCGAGGGCGGGACGTTCCGCCATTCCGCGGCGACTTGGGGAGGAACGAAATCCTCCAGCTGCACATTCCGTGAGCCCAGCACGGGGTCGCCTCCCGGCAGGGTCGCCTGGAGCGTGTAGGATCCGGTCGGCAGATATTCGGGAAGCTCGAACGAAACGGAAGCCGCGCCCCGTTCGTTGAGCATCAGCGGCAGATCGCGGTACGTTTTACCGTCCGGGCGGATGATGCAAAGCTGGGCGGGGATGGGCGAGGGGGCGGCGCCATCCGCGCCGCGAACAATGATCTGGGTGTGTACGGTTTCTCCCGGCCGGTAAATGCCGCGATCGGCATACACCATCGCCTCCAAGCCGCCCGGATCGGGATACGCATCGCCGCTCGCGCCGGGAAGGCTGACATCGGAGCCCGGCAGCATCAGGAATGTGGCATCGGAGCCCAGCGTGGCGACGGCGATGATGGGCTGCGGCGCATCCTCGTCCGGCGCGGGAGGCCACGTCATCCGGATCCAGCCCTCGGCGTCGGTGGTTCCGCGGGCGAGCGTCTGGTTGGCGGACGAAACGATGGTGACCTCGACACCTTCGAGCGGGGCGGCGTTGCGCAAGGAAGTCACCCAAGCCGACACGGCATGGCGCTCGCTCTTGAGCGTCAGCCCGAGGTCGCTGATCACCACCATCCGACTGTCCTTGCGAGCGTTCTCCGATTCGATTTCAACGAGGCAGGCTCCGCGCCGATCGGATCCCACCAGCTCGGCCACGTCGAGATGCAGCGATTGAACTACATTGGGCCGGTCCGGCAAGGTATAGGCGCGCTGAACACCGCGCTCGGTGAGCGAGGCGGAGGATTCGGATTCGTTGGCGGTATAGGAGTCCGACAGCAGGTCGGCGTCGCGAAGCGCGAAGAAGGCGAGGTTCGATGCGGGCAGGGGCCGCGCGGAGGCCTTCAGGTCGCGCAGGTTGACGGCGGTCACGGGAAGACGCATCGGGCTCGCCGGGGAGAAGTACCGGCCCGAAGCGGAAATTTCAAGCGCCGGCTGCCGATCAGGAAACTGAACGGTCCGCGTGACGGTTTGGGCTATGACCTGCTTGGATGGGGAGGGCAGGCCTTCGCGAAGCGTGACGGTGTAGAGACCGCCGGGTTCGAAGTTTCCTGAAAATTCGAGCCCGCTTCCCCACCATTTGGACCACGCCGAAACGGCGGTTTTCACCGCCGGCTCGATGCGGATGAAATCCTCCGCGCTCGCGGGATCCATCGGTTGATTGAACTCCAGGCGCAGGATCGGCGATTCGAACGATGGGCTGGAGGCGCGAACACCGGTCAGCACCGGTCGGGGGGTGATGCTGACGGACGCGGAAAATCCCTCCGTGGCTTCGATCGGCGCGCCGGCCAAACGGAATCCGGGGTCGAGCCGGACGTTCAACTCCTCCGTTTCAATCGTCTCCGTGCGAATCAGTACATGGGGCGAAGAGACCGCACCCACGACGGTCCATTTCACCGCATTACCATTCTGGTCGGTCAGGCGCAGGCGGTTATCCAGCGAGGGGAGATGGGGCGTTCCGTTGAACTGGAGTCGGAGCGTCGCTTCCCGGTCAGGGGTCAGTCCGGCATCCACCACCGCGCGCAGACTGGGTGGCGGGGTGGTGAAGGCGAACGGCGCCGAGGGTTCCAGCATTCGCCCGTCCGCGGTGCGCATGGTGCTCGCCATGGTCGCCTGAAACGCGTGAGCCGCGGGCCAGGGATGATCGGGCCGGAACTGAAGTTTCCGGGGGGTGATCCAGGTGAATTCCCCGGCGATTTCCGGAGTGAATGCGACGGGGTGCGCATCCGCGCGCAGGTCGTCGCTGAAGATCCACACCAGCGGCTCCGTACCTGCGGCGAGCGGGTCGCCGTCTTCCGTCGCGGCCGACTGCAGGGTGGCCCAGGCGGAGCGCGAAACGCAGCGCTGCCAGCCAGCGATGTTCACCGCCAGGAACGCGAGCGCCAGGGCGAACCACATCCAGCCCCGGGGACCGCGAGGGCGGGCGGCGGCGGTTTCGGCGGGCGTGGGCGCAAAGGCCGACGGGGGATCCATCTCCGCGAGCACGGCGTCGAGATCCGCCGCCGACGGCTCCCGGCCACCGGCCGTTCGCCGTTGCATCGCTTCGGAAATCTGGTCCTCCAGCCCGGCGCAAATTTCGCGCTGCACCTCGTCGGGGCGGTCGGCGATGGCGCGGCGGATTTCAGAAAGATAACGATCAATGCGTTCGCGAAGTTCGGGCGGGCCATTCATGAATGCTCCTTGCGTGGCGGTTGGAGCGCGTCCACCGCCGCGGTCATGTTCTTCCAGTAGGCGTTCAACTCAGCCAGGCGCGCGCGGCCGCGCGCCGATAATGAAAAATACCGGCGGGGCGGGCCGGACGGGGAGGGCAAATCGCGCGCGGACAGCGCGCCTTCGGCGCTCAGGCGCGCGAGCACCGGATAAACAGTGCTTTCGGACACGGAAAGGGCGGGATGATCTTGAAGCGCACGAACAATCGCATACCCATAACTCTCCCCGTCGCGCAGCAGGCGCAACACACACAGCTCCATCAGCCCCTTGCGAAGCTGTGTGACCCAATCATCCGAATGGACTTCCGATTTCATCCTGCTACTTTGCATTGCGTACTACGCATTACAAAGTAGCAAACCGCGGAAGCTGTGTAAAGTGTCTTTTCTAAAAAAAACATCATCTCCGCCCGACGGCGGGCGGAGATGCATGGGCTCGGAGCCGGGCGATTAGCCGCGCAGCTTGCGCTCGATGTCCGCCTCGGCCTCTTCCCAGTCCAGCAGCGGATCGGACTTGAAGCCCTTGCGCTGGGCGATGTAGTAGGCGGCTTCCTGGATCATCTTATAGCGCTGTTCGGCCGTGATGGACTTGGCCTTCGGGGCGGCGGCGCGCGCGGGGGCGGCCGGAGTCACCGGGGCGACCGGCGCGGGGGTCGGCGTAGCATATGAAACAGGGTTGAC
>JAGOHE010000086.1 GCA_017996315.1 Kiritimatiellia bacterium
GGATGTGTCCAGATACTCGATGAAGAAGGCCAACCCTACGCCCGCCGCTATGCCGATGAGCACACTCAACAGCACGTTGAGCATGATTTTGGGACTGATCGGCTGATTGATGGGCTCCGCGACATCTACAATCTCCACGGGGGTGATGGGCACTTCCTGCTTAATGCTCTCCTGCAAAACCCGGGCTTCCAGCACTTCGAGCATTTGCTGCTGTCGCTCCAAATCGCGCTCGGCTTTCAACAGGGGCGCATCGCGTTCGCCCACCGCGGCAATATCCGCTTCCCGAACCGCCTTGAGCTCATTATCCAAGGCTTCATACCGGGCCAGGCTTTCCTCGTACGCCGCCTGAATGCCCCGCTTGACCCCCCCCAGGGTCATGTTCATTTTCCGCTGGAGTTCCGCCCGCGCCGCCTTTAAACGGAGCACATCCGGATGGTTGTCGCCCAACGATTGCAGCAGGGCGGTCAACTGCACGTCCGTGTCGTTCAGGGAGCGCCGCAAGCCCGTAATTTCCTGGTCACCCACGAGAAAGCTCAGCGTCTCCATCAGCTGTTCGCCTTCCAGATCCTTGATCTGGTTGTAGCGCGTTTGTCGCGCGATCATTTCCACGCGCGCCTGAATGCGGTCGCCTTCCAGTTGGGACATTCTTATTTTATCCACGCGTACGGCACCGGCGCCCGCGCCCATGGTGGCCACATTCAGCGTCCGGCGAAGCTCGTCCACCGCGTCCTCGGCTGCTTCAACTTTTTCACGCTGCTTGAAGACCTCCGAGCGCATGGCATCCACGCCGCGGTTCACCTCGAGCCGTTTAAGGGTCAGCCGGTAATTGGAATATACTTCAGCCACTTCATTCGCTATCCGCGCGGCTTCGTTCGGATCCCTGCGCGTGGCGCTGATCATGATCAGTGTGGTGTCGCGAAACTGGTCTACCGAAACCGAGTTGTACAGAAGGGCGAGCGCCTCTTGGTTGGAGATGCGTTCTTCCTCGCGATATTTTGCGAATTCAACTGTGAGATTCAGATTGGTAATGACCTGATAAAGAATGGGGCGTGATTTGATGATTTCATACTGCGTTCGCAGAAAGAACGGGTTGTACGGCATGCCCGTGTATTCCCCCCCAAAGACGGAAACATCGGGCGTGTCGCCTCGCACGGAGATTCGTGTCGAAGAACGATACAGCTTGGGGAGATTGAGCGTGTAGATCACGCCCGTGATTACGACGAGCAGCATGACCGCGAGGATGATCTCCTTGCGGGTACGGATCACCCGCCAGTAATCCAGCACATGCAGTCCAGAATCCGCCGGTTGTGTTTGGTCCATAGATTACCGTCCTAAGATGGACCGGCGGGACTGTACGAGTCCCGCCGGCGCATGCATCAAAAAATATCCGTCGCAATCACCCCGGCTTTACAGGCGAACTCTCCAGGAAATATCCACGGTGTTACGATCGTAATCGGCACGCCGGGGCAGGTCGGAATCGAAGTCCGACCAGGTGTATCCCGCCTGCAGCCAGTTGCGCTGGCCGATCCGATACGCGAGCTGAGCTGCTACGGAAATCGCTGTTTCTTCAGCATCGCTCACGGGTTCGCCAGCAATTAGGCTTACCGCCGTATCGCCTTCGTATTCCGAAAGAATATAGCTCGTGAGCAGTGTGCCCGTCAGGCGGCTGGTCAGGTCGTGCGCAATACTCAAGGACCCGGCTGTGCGAGTCTGCCCCGCATAGGTCAGCAACCCCGACTGATAAAGAGAATACGAACCCGACGCCGTAATGCGTGTGTCCGGCGAAAGAAGATAGGTCAAGGACGCATCCACATACGGACCATCGTCGTTGTCAATGTGGGCGGCCTCGTACTCCCGGAACTCCCAACCGGCCCGGAGCGATGCCAGCAGGGACGGGTTGACGATATCGTTCAACGTCAGTCCTACGGAGTACAAATCCCAGCCGCGATCCGGGACTGTGTTGGCAGCTTGTTCGGCATTTTCAAACGTGATGGTCCGCAGCGCCCGCTCGTTGGCATCCGTATAATCAATCATGGAATAGCGTCCCTCTACTCCGAGCCGCGCGTCCGTGCCGATTTGATTCAGCAGGGATAGCCCCAAGGTCCATTTATCGTAATCCTCCCGCTGAGCCAGATCGTCCACCTCCGAATATCGCAACGTCTGCCAACGGCCGCTGGCTTCCGTCCTCCATCGGGGCGTTACAATACTGGAGGCGTTCAGGTTGAGGGTGTTGTAGTAGTACGTCGAATCTTCCCGGCGGATAGTCCCATCCGGATTCTCAATCTCGGGGCGCTCGGTGAACAGGAACGTCTCGCGCACTCCCAGCGTCAGCTTGGGGCTGAAGGTGTGCGTGAGGTCCGCATCAATCTGGTGCGCCCAGAAGGTCTCATCCCGAAGCGCATCATCGCTGTCGTATTGCGTATACGAAAGCTGGTATCGGAGTCCAACAAACCCGTTCTCGGTCGGGCGGTCGGCGCTCAGCGACAGGCGATCCGTTAGGCGCATCCGATCCACCTTATTGGTGCCCGTATAGGAGAGGTTGTCGTCATATCCGATCCCCAGGGTGTTTTCAATCGACAGCCATCTGGGAGTCTCTGCCGCTCTCGCCGAGTTCCATCCGATGCCGACACCCACAAGCCCGATCAACAGCCAAACTGCCTGTTTCTTCATGATAGGTTCTCCTTGCTCTTTCCCTGTGATATTTGGATGGTTTGCCCGGATCAAGTGGGGGTCAGGGGTTGCGGCTCTGGCCCTTCTTCGCGGGGACGCGGCCTCCGCTGAGGCACTATGGGCGCCGGAGCCGACGGGGCGTACTCCGGGAAAGTAATGGTGTTGATCAACTGCACGAGGCTGTCGGGAATGAACCGCAATGTGATGGGATCGCTGATCGTTTCAAAGATCGGCTGCACCGCAGCAATGCTGGCCAGCGGCGTGAGGCCGGCAAGTCCATCGGTAACATTCGTCACCTCCACCTCGGCCTTCTTCAGTGCATCCAGCCAATTCTGGGGATCCTGCACATCACCCTCGACCGTATCCTGCAGACCCAACGCGCGAACTAAGACCACTGCGAACTGATCCAGGGTTACCGCCGCATCTGCATCCAAGGTCCAACCCGGCGTCGGATCCGAATCGGTCGGCTTGGTCGAAGTTGAGGGGTAGATGCCGTACTGGCTCAAAAGCATCATGCAATCGAGAGGACCCGGATTTCCGGGAAGAAGTCGGAATAGGCCCAGCTTTCGGACCAGGACTTCCGCGAATTCCCGCTGGCTCATCACAGTCTCGTCGCCGGCGGCCGCAGCCTCCTGCGCCATCGCCTGTGCTCCCCAGCCCAATAGAAATCCTGCGCAAACCGCAGCCATCCATCCTCTACGCGATATTTTCATTGTATTGATCTCCACAAATGCTGGAACCCGTCGAACCAGCACAATCTACCAGCGACTATATTCGCATGCAATCAGTTGAGTCAACCCGTATTTTCGTTTTTTTTCGGCCTCATGGCGGCCCTCGAATGCCTTCGTGTCGTCCTCCCCGGGAGTCTCGGCCGCATTTGCCGGATTGTCGCGCGAACCGACTGCCGCTACACTATCGCGCCATGCCGAACGCCGCGCCATCTCAACGCAGTTTCAGCTTCCGCCTGACTCCCGCCCAGCAGGATAGGCTGGATCGCGAGCTGAACCAAGGCAATTACCGCCTCGTTTCCGTCCCCCATGCCCGGATTGCGGGCGAGCAGCCCGGCCTGCGCGTGGTCCTATACACCAGCGGCGCCTGTGTCGCACAGGGCGCCGGGGCGGCGGATTGGGTCCAATTCACCCTGGAACCCGACATCCTGGAGCAGGCGCACCGCGGCTATGAATCAATTTTGAATCCCGATGCCGACACCCCCCATGCCGGCGTGGATGAAAGCGGAAAGGGCGATTTTTTTGGACCCATGGTGATCGCCTGCGCGTATGTGGATGAACCTCTCGCCGCGGAATTGCGGCGCATGAATGTGCGGGACAGCAAGCGGATCACAAGCGATGCGGTGGCCCGTCGCATGGCGTCCGACCTGCGCGACCTGCTCAAGGGACGATTCTCCGTGGTCACCATCGGGCCGCGAGCCTATAATCGGCTTTACGCGAAAATGAAAAGCGTGAACCGCCTGCTCGCCTGGGGCCACGCCACAGCGCTGGAAGAACTGCTGCATCGCGTTCCCGACTGTCCGCGCGCCGTCGCCGACCAGTTCGGCCCAGAACAGCTCATCATCTCCCGGCTGAAACAGCGCGGACGCGCCATTCGACTGGAACAGCGGACCAAGGCCGAGAGCGATCCAGCCGTGGCCGCGGCCTCCATCCTCGCCCGCGACGGATTTCTGGCCGGGCTGGAGAAGCTCCGCCAGGAAACCGGGGTCGCCCTGCCCAAGGGGGCTTCGCCCGCCGTCCGCGCTGCCGCCGAGGACGTTGTGCGCCAGCATGGTCCCACTCGGCTTCTCGAGATCGCAAAAACTCATTTCCGCACCGCCGATCAGGTGCTGGCCGCCACCGGACACTCCCGGGCGGATCTGGGCCCGGACGGCGCCGCGGTCTCCCAATCCATGCGGCCGGACGCCAAACCCTCCTCCTGGAGACGCCCATGAAACTGGTCCGCTTTGGTCCCCCCGGCCGGGAACGTCCCGGGTTGTGGGTGGATTCCGCACCGGAAATTTCGGGTCCCGCTCTGCTGGACGTGAATTCCATGGCGTTCGATATCTCCGATTTCGACGCCCATTTCTTTGCCCACGGGGGCCTGTCCCGCTTGCCCGCATTGCTCCAGGATCCCAAGCGCCGATTTCTCCCCGCCGCCGGCGTTCGCCTGGGACCTCCGGTGGCGCGCCCGGCCAACGTCCTGTGCCTCGGAAAAAACTATGCCGAACACGCCCGGGAATTCGGTGGACCCGTCCCGGATCAACCCGTGATTTTTTCAAAAGCTTCCACCGCGCTGTGCGGAGCGAACGATGCCATCACGCTCCCGCGCGGCGCCGGCCGCGTGGATGGCGAAGCCGAGCTGGCCATCGTGATCGGCCGGCGCGTTCGCGATCTCAATCCCGCGGAAGCGATGAGCGCGATCGCCGGCTACTCTATTCTGAACGATATCACCGACCGCGATCTTCAAAAGTCCGGACTCCAATGGTTTCTGGCGAAAAGCGCGGACACCTTCTGCCCGCTCGGTCCATGGCTGGTCACCCCGGAGGAGGTGCCCGATCCGCACCATCTCCGGGTCTTTTCCACCCTGAACGGCGAGCCTATTCAGGAGGGTTCCACGGCTGATATGGTGTTCCGCATTCCCGAAATTCTAGCGTACATCACCCGATTCATTACGCTCGAGCCCGGCGACATCGTTTCCACCGGAACACCCTCCGGAATCGGGTCGGCCCGGACCCCGCCCCGTCTGCTGACTCCAGGCTGCGTCATGGAAACCGGCGTGGAGCGCCTCGGCGTCCAGCGCGCCGAAGTCCGATCCCGCGCATGACTCTCCCCCGCGGACTGTCCCCTCACGAACCCGGCGGCCCCGGCCTGTATGTCCACGTCCCCTTCTGTGCCCGCCGCTGCGGATATTGCGATTTCTACTCGCTGGCCCGGCCGGATTCCGCGGACGAAATCGCCCGCTATCTGAAGGCGCTCGACGCCGAAGCGGCGCGCATTCCGGCAGATTTTCAGGCCGCAACCATCTTCATCGGCGGCGGCACCCCCACGCATCTCCCCTCCGCCGGGCTCGACCGCCTCCTGCGCATCGTACGCCGCGCGGCCGGGTCAACTCCCGAAGAATGGACCGTGGAAGCAAATCCGGGAACATTGACCCAGCCCAAGCTGGACACCCTGCTCGCCCATGGCGTCACGCGCCTGTCCATCGGCGCGCAGTCCTTCAACCCGGACCGATTGCGCATGCTGGAGCGAATTCATACACCGCGCGATATTCAAACCGCAGTGCTCGATGCCCGCGCCGCCGGCTTCGCGGAAATCAGCCTGGATCTGATGTACGGATTGCCGGGACAGTCCGTCGAAGAGGTTCGAGCCGACGTGCAATCCGCGCTGGGGCTGTCGCCGGACCACCTTTCGCTGTATGCGCTCACCGTGGAGGACGGCACCCCATTGCAGCGAAAGATCGCCGGCGGATCCGTGCCGGCGCCGCCGGATGACGACATCGTCCGCGACCAGTACGACGCCATTCGCGACAGCCTGGGCGCGGCGGGCTGGGAGCAATATGAAATCTCCAATTTCTGCCGCCCGAATCATCCCTGCCGGCACAACCTGCTCTACTGGACCTGCGGGAATTATCTCGGTCTTGGTCCCGCCGCGCACTCCCACCAAAAGGGCCGGCGCTGGGCCAACCCACGGGACTTCGAAGTCTGGGCCGCGAGCCAGCCATCGGGCGGCGGGCCGCTCGATGTAGATGAATATCTGCCGCCGGAACGCCAGGCGCGCGAAACGCTCGTGTGCGCGTTGCGGCTGACGGCCGGCATTGACCGCGAGGACTTTCGAGCCCGCACCGGTTTTGACTATGAAGAGCTCTGCGGCCGCGCGCTCGATGATCTTGAGCGGCAGGGGCTGATTGTGCGGACCGCCTCGCATCTTCGCCTCGCGGACTCCGCGGTGTTCATCAGCAATACCGTCTTTGCCGCGCTGGTGTGAGGCGCGAATTCCCCCGTCCGTCACCCTCCCCATTTCACGCAAAGTCGTTTCACTTCAGAGTCCCGGCCTATGCCGGGCTGGAGGGGTGAACACATCCGGATAAATGACGTACCCGCACGCGCCCGCAGATCCCTTTCGATGGCGCGCCCAGCGCGGCATCCGGGTCTCCGCAGCCCCCCTGCGCGCAATCAGACTTTTTCGTCCGCGCCCAATACCCGTGTGCCGTGGCGGTCCACCGTGGTCACCCAGCTTCGGGTGGATACGCCGTGGGCGTTGAAGGTCAGTACCATCTGCTGTTCGATCGCGCGGGCTTTGCGAAGGTTGTCGGTGATGGCGAACACCGTCGGCCCCGATCCGGAGATCGCGACGCCGTCCGCGCCGGCCTTCATCGCATTGGTTTTCACCTGCTCGAATCCGCGGATCAGCGACGCCCGCACCGGCTCAACCACCACGTCGTTCAAGCTGCGGGCGAACAGCGCATAGTCGTTCTTCGCAAAGGCGGCGGTGATGAGCGCCGTGTTCGCCATATTCGCGACAAAGGAAGCCATGGGCACTTCCGGCGGCAGCATTTTGCGCGCGTCGCGCGTGAGCACCACCAGCGCGGGCGTGACCAGAATGATTTTGAGGCGGCTGATGACGCCGATCCGGGTCACGTCCAGCGGCACGCTGCAGCGGGTCAGTGTCGCCCCGCCCATGAGCGCGGGCGCGGTGTTGTCGGCGAAAAATCCGCCCGACACCTCAGCCTCGGCCTGGGTGGCCGCGAGAATCAATTGTTCCGTGCTGAGCTGACCGCCATGCAGCGCATTGGCGGCGTATGCCCCGGCCGCCGCGCTGGCCGCGCTTGATCCGAGCCCGGAGCCCGCCGGGAGCCCCTTGTGCACGCGCATCTCCACCCCGCTGCTTTCATTCAGCATCTGCAACGCGTGGCGCGCGGCGATGGCCGCGGTGTTGCGCGCCGGATCAGACGGGACACGGGCGATGCCGTCCACGGACAGCAACCGTACCCCGCGCCGAATGCGCCGGGCGTCCACAATATCGCCCAGCCCCTTCACCGCCATGCCCAGCACATCGAAGCCCGGACCGATATTGCCGATGCTTGCGGGCGAAAATACACGAATCCAGCTCATGCCTTGCTCCTTAAATAATCCTTTAGTTCGTCATACTCAGCCGACATCGGCGTGCAGGATGACGGTCGTTCCATGACGGCCTTCAGCGCGGGCGGCGGCTCGGGGGAATCCCCCAGCAGCGGGTCCAAAATCTCGGGAAATTTGGCGGGATGCGCCGTCTCCAGCACCACCATCGGCTCCGGACCGAATCCAAGCCGCTCAGCCGCCTGCATGGCCACGGCTCCGTGCGGTTCGAGCCGGACGCCATGATCGCGCCACGCGCGGAGAATCATCGCCCGCGTATCCGCATCGCTCACCGCGACGGATTCGACATGGGACCGGAATTGGTTCAAATCCGCCGCGCGCTCCACGCGGCCCGCGCGGCTCAAGCCCCCTCCGAATAGATGGAAAAAACGGGCGAGATTGCTCGGGTTGCCAACGTTCATGGCGTTCGACAGGCATTTCCGAGACGGCGACACCGGCGCATACGTTCCGGTTTCCAGATAGCGGGGCACCTCGTCGTTCTCATTCACGGCCAGAATCAGCCGGCGCACCGGCAGGCCCATCCGCCGCGCCAGTTCGCATCCGAATGCGTTGCCCAGGTTGCCCGACGGCACACAGAACGACACCGGCCCGGCCGGCCGCGCGCAGACCCGGCTCCATGCGTAGGCGTAATACACCATCTGCGGAAGCACACGGCCGATGCTGATCGAATTGGCGCTGGTCAGACGGCACGCGCGCAGGTCCGGATCCAGAAAGGCCTCTTTGACCATGCGCTGACAGTCGTCAAACGTGCCGGCAATCTCCAGCGCGTCCACATTGCCGCCGATCGCCGTAAGCTGCTGGCGCTGGACCCGGCTGACTTCATCCCGGGGAAACAGCAGAACCACGCGAAACCCGCTCATCCCGTGAAACGCCTGGCCCACAGCGCTGCCGGTATCGCCCGAGGTCGCCACCAGCACGGTCAGAACCGGCGCGTCCGGGGGTCGCAGCGCGCCCAGCATGCGCGCCATCCAGCGCGCGGCAAAATCCTTGAAGGAGGCCGATGGGCCGCGGTCGAGCCTGAGCAGATGGATGCCGGGCGCGTAGGGTTCGATGGGCACGTCGAAGTCGTAAGCGTCGGCCGTACGCTCCGCAAAAATCTCCCGATCCATTGCGCCCTCGACAAACGGCCAGAGCATCCGCTCGGCCACGGCGGGATAGTCCAGAGATCGAAGCGCCTCCCAGTCATCCGCGCTCCAGGACGGCAACGCG